>NZ_JALJYF010000002.1:600000-900000 GCF_024170465.1 Natronospira proteinivora
GTGATGCGGATGCCGAGGAATACGGAATCCTCTCGGCTTTTCAATTCCAGCCCAACAAGGCCTATCTGCACAGTGACTCGGCGCTCATGCCTCGGCGACGACGGGTCTGGGCTTCATGGAATTACCTGGCTGAGTCGTCCGTTGACGGTGAACAGCGGGTGTCTGTCAGTTATTGGATGAATCGATTGCAGGCACTGAATAGTCAGCGAAACTACTTCGTCACTCTGAATCCACCACGGCCACCGTCCCGCGGCTTGACCTGGTATGAATGCGATTATGACCACCCCGTCTTTGATCAAAAGGCGGTGGCCGCACAGGAGCGACTGGGCGAGATTCAAGGGCGGGGCGGTATCTGGTACGCCGGTGCCTGGACCGCCTATGGCTTTCACGAGGACGGATTCCGCTCCGCACTTGATGTGGTCAATGCAATGGGGGTCAAGGCACCCTGGCAAGCCACCACCCATGAGCAAACACCCGCCGATACGGCCCCGACCCCACCGGTAATGGCGAAGGAGGCCTGAGATGCTTGCCTCCAGCCTCTATCCGGGACGAGTCATGCACCGACGCAAAGTGCCCCGGGCCTACCGCTTCAACTATTCGGTGTTCGGCCTGCTCATCGATATCGATGAGCTGAACGCCATTGAAAGCCATTGCCGGCTCTTTTCCCGCAACCGCTTCAACTTGATCGCTTTTCATGACCGGGATTTTGGCCCTCGGGATGGCAGCGATCTGCGTCACTGGGCAGAGGCAAGCCTGGGGCGCGCTGGTCTCAAACCCAGCGGCGGCCCGATCCGGGTTCTGTGTTTTCCCCGGGTGCTGGGCTATGGCTTCAACCCCCTGTCCGCCTGGTTCTGCCACAGGGACGATGACTCGATTCAGGCGGTCATTCTGGAAGTGCGTAATACCTTCGGGGAAAAGCATCAATACGTGATCAACGCCGATGAGCATTCCGACTTCGCCTGGCCTCATCATTGGTCGGCCGACAAGGCTTTTCATGTGTCCCCTTTTATTGGCCCTGAAGCCCACTACCGCTTTTTCCTGCAGCCGCCGGGCGAACAATTTCTCTTGCGCATCGAGGAAAGCTGGGACAGCCCGGACAGTGATGACGCCCCCCAGATGCTTGCCAGCTGGTCGGGAAAACGCCGCCCCCTGAATGACCGCGGCCTTTTGACCATGTCCCTGAAAGTGCCGTTTCAGGGACTCAAGATCATCGCCCTGATTCACTGGCATGCCCTGAAGCTGTGGCTTCGGGGTGTGCCCTTTCATTCCAAGCCGCGTCCCCCGGAGAAGGAGGTATCGGCCACATGTCCGCAAGATACGAACTACAAAAGATGAAGGGTGCCCGTCTCGGCCTGCCCCTGAAATTATTGCTGCGCGCGGCACGGCATCTGCGCCATGGCAGCCTGGAGATCCACATCCCGGGCCATCCTCCCCAGCTGTTCTCGGGAACGGAGGATGGACCTCACGGGGTACTCCAGATTCAGGATCCATCCTTTCTCAAAAGGCTGTTGAAACGGGGGGATATGGGCTTTGCCGAGGGCTATATGGCGGGCGAATGGAACACGCCGGATCTGGCGACACTGCTCAAATGCCTGGATCGAAACCTGGATGGCTTCGGGGTCCTGGAGCGAGGACGGATCATGCTCCGCTGGCTCAAGGTGCTCAAGCAGCGGGTTCTGCTTCGCAATAACCGCAGCGGCAGCCGGCGAAACATTGCCTATCACTATGACCTGGGTAACGACTTCTACCGTCTGTGGCTGGATCCAAGCATGACCTATTCAGCGGCCAATTTTACCGACGCCAGGCAGGACCTGAACGCGGCGCAGGCGAGAAAATACGAGCGCCTGCTGGATCTTTGCGGGGCCACCGAGAGTGATCATATTCTCGAGATCGGCTGTGGCTGGGGTGGATTCGCCCTGCATGCGGCCCGGGAACGAGGCTGCCGGGTCACCGGCCTGACCCTGTCCCGGGAGCAACAGGCCTGGGCCCGGGAAAAGGTCCGTGAGGCCGGCCTTGAGCATAGAATCGAGATTCGCCTTCAGGACTACCGGGATGTGAGTGAGACGTTTGATCACATCGTCTCCATCGAAATGTTCGAGGCGGTGGGGGAAGCCTATTGGCCGGTCTATTTTCAAACCGTGCATGACCGGCTCAAGCCCGGTGGTCGGGCGGCCCTGCAGGTCATCACCATTGATGATTCCGAGTTCGAACGCTATCGGCGGGATGTGGACTTTATCCGTCAATACATCTTCCCAGGCGGCATTCTGCCCTCTGTCTCGGTGTTTGAACAGCAATGCCGACAGGCCGGTCTGAGCCTGTCCCACCGTGAGTTCCATGGAAGCGATTATGCTCACACCCTGGCCTGCTGGGCCCAGCGCTTCAAACAGGCCGAATCATCCGTGAAGGCCCAGGGGTTCGACGAGCGTTTTATACGCATGTGGCATTACTACCTGGCCTATTGCGAGGCGGGCTTTCGTAACGGTCGCATCGATCTCATGCAGACCGTGTTGCAGTCCCGTCTTCGATGAGGGCAGGCAGGGCCCGCAAATTGCGAATCACCGGGACGGGACTATCGACGCCCCGGTCGCCGATGCGATCCAGCAGCACCGCGGCACAACCGGCCCTGCGCGCACCGGCCACATCCCGGAGCGGGTCGTCACCCACATGGAGTATCTCTGCCGGGGCCAGATCCAGACGCCGGGCCGCATGGTGGAACATCCGGGGGTCGGGTTTCGCTGCACCGGCTTCAATGGCCGAGATACCAAAGCGGAACCAGGGGGCCAGACCGGTGAGCGCGAGGTCCGCATTGCCATTACTGAGGGCAACCAGGGTATGACGCTCTGCCAACGATGAGATGACTTCAGCCACATCCTCATACCACTGAACTCGATTGCGGGCTTCAAAAAAGATCTGAAAGGCGGGCTCGGCCAGGTCCTCATCCACACCGGCCTGACGGCAGGCCAGGCGCAATGACAGACGACGCATCAAGCTGAGGTCGTGAGCCTGTTCCGGGTGTGCTTCCGCCACCGCGAGACGGAGCCGGCGCAGGCCTTCCACATCAAAACAACGGGCCACGGGGGGACCGTGACGAAGAAACCAGGCATGGACCGCCTGCTCGGCCGTTTCAATGACCGGTGCCACTGGCCACAAGGTGTCGTCCAGGTCAAAGCTGATGGCGCGAATCTGAGTCATGGTTGCTAGGTACTCGGCAATTGTCGGCCTGTAACAGGGATGTATAATATAAGATTAAGATAATTAACAATGGATAATAAGATACATTTTCTTCACCCAAGGGGTTAGACACAGGATGGCAAATTCCTCCAATGAATTGGTCCCGATCCGAACCGTTTCTCAGATGACCGGCGTTAACCCCGTCACCCTGAGGGCCTGGGAACGTCGCTACGGCCTGATCAAACCCCAACGGACCCCGAAAGGACACCGTCTTTACAGTCGCGATGACATTGAGTTGATTCATCGGGTGCTGGGCCTGCTGGACCGGGGCATGTCTATTGGCCAAGTCCGCCATGCCCTTGAGAACGCCAGTGAGGAGCCGGTGAGCGAAGACCAGACCAACAACTGGGAACGCTATCGCAAACAAATGCTGGCAGCCATCCACCGTTTTGACGAATCGGCCCTGGACGAGACCTACAATGAGACCTTGGCCCTGTATCCGGTCAATGTGGTGACTCGCCGGCTGGTGGTTCCGCTACTGCAGGAAATTGGTCGCCGCTGGGAAAGCGGGGAAGGCACGGTGGCCGAAGAACACTTCTTCGGGGCCTATCTTCGCAACAAGCTGGGCGCCCGTTTTCACCATCGGCCCAAGCACGCCCGGGGGCAACGGCTAATCATGGCCTGCCTGCCCGATCAATATCATGAAATCGGCCTGCTGCTGTTCGCCCTGGCAGCCAGCAGCCGGAATTTCGACATTGTTCTGCTGGGCGCCAACCTGCCCCTGGAGGAACTACCCCAGGCCTGTGAACAAGCCCAGGCGGATGGGGTGGTCCTGTCGGGATCCAGCCTGCCCATGGAGCCCGAGCTTCGCGCGTCCCTGGCCAGGCAGGTGAAACGGATGACGGTGCCGGTGTTCGTGGGTGGCAAGGGTCCGGCCCAGGACAGCGAGGCCATTCGAACCATGGGGGCAACGCCCCTGGGGGAAGATATCGACCTTGGTTTGAAGCAGCTGAGTGAAACCCTGGAGCGGGCACCCGGCGCCGGACTACCAAGACGCCTGAACCGGGGCGGCCGTGCCTGAGCCACCATCAGCACCGTGCTTGCCCCTGTCGGGGTCCCGATGCTATACCTAAGCCCCTGAAACATCTGCCGTCCCCTACTGACTGCATGGGTAAATCACATCCCGCCGCCTGATTTAACTTAAGCCGCGCAAACCTGGCTGCGGCGGGACCAGCACAATCCGAGGAGAGAAAGCGTGGTGGATAAGATCTGGCTCAAACAATATCCGGAAGGCGTTCCCGAACAGGCGGATGTTGACGCCTATCAGTCAATCAAGGAGATCTTCGAGGAAAGCGTACAGAAATACCGAGACCTCCCGGCCTTTGAGAATATGGGGGCCAATCTCACCTACGCCGAACTCGACCAGAAAAGCCGTTATTTTGCAGCCTATTTGCAGAAGGTGTTGGGCCTGCAAAAAGGGGACCCGGTGGCGGTGATGATGCCCAATTGCCTGCAATACCCCGTGGCCCTGTTCGGCATTCTCCGGGCGGGGCTGACCGTGGTGAATGTCAATCCGCTGTACACGGCCCGGGAACTGGAACATCAGCTCACCGATTCCGGCGCCAAGGCCATCGTCATCGTGGAAAATTTCTGCAGCACGCTGGAGCAGGTGCTGGACAAGACCGATGTACGCACCGTGCTCACTACCCGCCTGGGTGACATGCTGGGTTTTCCCAAGTCGTCGCTGGTGAACTTCGTGGTCAAGCACGTGAAAAAGATGGTGCCGGACTGGGATATTCCCTCGGCCCAGACTTTCGAGCGGGCCCTGTCTGAGGGCAAATGGCAGAACCTGGACGACGTGGAGCTAACGCGGGACGATGTGGCCTTTCTGCAATACACTGGTGGCACCACTGGCCTGGCCAAGGGTGCGGTACTGACCCATGGCAACATGGTGGCCAATATGCAGCAGGCGGCGGCCTGGCTGGGCAATGAGATCGAGGAAGGCCGGGAGATCGTGGTGACGGCGCTGCCGCTCTACCATATCTTCTCACTGACGGCGAACTGCATGGTGTTCATGCGAACCGGTGGCAAAAATCTGTTAATCACCAATCCCCGGGATATTCCCACTTTCATCAAGACCATCCGCAAGTCCGGCTTTACCGCCATTACCGGGGTCAACACCCTGTTCAATGCGCTGCTCAATCATCCCAATATCGATCAAGTGGACTTCAGAAAACTGAAGCTGGCACTGGGTGGCGGCATGGCGGTTCAACGCTCGGTGGCCGAACGCTGGAAAAAGGCAACCGGTGTTCCGCTACTTGAAGCCTACGGCCTGACGGAAACGTCCCCCGCCGTGACCATCAACCCGCTGAACTTGAAGGAATTCAACGGCAGCATTGGCTTGCCCATTCCCAATACGGAAGTGGTGATTCTCGATGAAGATGATAAGCCAGTCGCCATCGGGGAAACCGGGGAGTTGGCGGTGCGCGGTCCCCAAGTGATGCGGGAGTATCTTAATCAAGCGGAGGAGACCAAGAAGGTCTTCACCGAAGACGGTTTTTTCAAGACCGGGGATGTGGGTAAATTTGACGAAGAGGGCTTTGTCTATATCGTTGATCGCAAGAAGGACATGATCAATGTATCCGGCTTCAACGTCTATCCCAATGAGATTGAAGATGTGGTTTCGGAAATGGACGAGGTGCTGGAAGTGGCGGCAATCGGTATCCCCGATGAAAAATCCGGCGAGGTGGTGAAACTCTGGGTGGTGAAGAAGGACCAGTCTGTCACCGAGGAGCAGATCATCGAGTATTGCCGCAAATACCTGACGGCCTACAAGGTGCCCAAGAAGGTGGCGTTCACCGATGAACTGCCCAAGACCAATGTGGGGAAGATTCTCCGCCGGGCACTGCGGGATGAAGACCCGGATGCGAAAGACGACTGATACAAGAATTGACAGCGTAAACTAGAAAGGGGGCTCATTGAGCCCCCTTTTTCCTTCCCGTTAAGCATCGATTTCCGGGGATGTGAACTGGCTTTGGCTTCGTTCGGGCTGCCCAAGTAGTTAATCCTAGAGTAGATGAGCGGCGGCCTCTCTTGATGGGAAATGGCAACGTTTCTTTGGGCGTTCAAAGCACCTCGCAGAAGTGGCCTTGCTCTTAAACCTTCAACCGCTGCCCTGGTGGTACTGGGGGCTGAGGCGAACCACCGCATCGATCATGGCGCCGGCATGCTCCGGCGGGATCTGGGGGGTGATGCCGTGGCCCAGGTTGAAGATATGGCCGCTGCCGTGGCCGTAGCTGGACAGGATCTCGGCTACTGCTTCCCGGATGCGGGCCGGTGAAGCATTCAAAGCGGCCGGATCCAGATTGCCTTGCAGGGCCACCTTGTCGCCCACCCGGCGCCGGGCCTCGCCAATGTCCACCGTCCAGTCCAGACCCAGGGCATCACAACCGGTTTCGGCCATGGCCTCCAGCCAAGGGGAGCCGCCTTTGGTGAACAGAATCACCGGCACCCGGCGCCCGTCCTGCTCGCGGATCAGGTTTTCCAGAATCCGGGTCATGGGCTCCAGGGAGAAGCGACGGTAATGGGTCGGCGTCAGCACACCACCCCATGTGTCAAAGATCTGGATGGCCTGGGCACCGGCCCGAATCTGAGCATTGAGGTAATCGCTGATACTGGCCACCAGATGGTCCATCAGACGATCCAGGCTGTCCGGATCTTCCCAGGCCATCCCCTTGATGCGGGCAAAGTCCTTGGAGGCTCCGCCTTCCACCATGTAAGTGGCCAGGGTCCAGGGACTGCCACTGAAACCGATCAGGGGCACGCGGCCATCAAGCGCTTTCCGGATCCGGCGGACCGCCTCGGGGACATAGCCCAGTTCGTCCTCGATATCCGGCCGTGGTAAAGCGTCCACGTCCCGAGCCGAAGCAATGGTGCGCTCAAACTTCGGCCCCTCACCTTTCACGAAATAAAGACCCAGGCCCATGGCATCGGGGATGGTGAGGATGTCGGAAAACAAGATGGCCGCATCCAGGGGAAAACGCTCCAGGGGTTGCAAGGTGACCTCGCAGGCCATATCCGGATTCTGCATCAGCTTGACGAAGCTTCCGGCTCGTTCCCGGGTGGCGCGGTACTCAGGCAAATAGCGGCCTGCCTGTCGCATCATCCAGACCGGGGTACGGTCCACCGGCTGCCTTAGCAGGGCCTTCAACAATCGATCGTTCTGCAGTTCGCTGCTCATTGTTCGAATACCTGACGAATACTGTCCTGAATGGCTTGGGCGGCGACCCGGGGATCATCGGCCTTGCGTATAGGTCGGCCCACCACGATGTAATCCGCCCCGTTGTTGAAGGCTTCTTCTACGGTGACCACTCGCTTCTGGTCATCCCCGCCGCGATTGTCCACTGGGCGGATACCGGGGGTGATCACCAGTAATCGTTCATCCACTGCTTCCCGCATGCGGGCCACTTCCATGCCTGAAGCCACCACACCATCGCAGCCAGCCTCCAGGGCTCGCCTGGCCCGAGACAGGACCAGTTCTTCCACATCACAATCGAAGCCCATGTCCTCCAGGTCGCCACGATCCAGACTGGTCAGCGCGGTTACCGCCAACACCTTGAGGTGACCGGAGCGGGCCTCGGCGGCGGCCTCCATGATGCTTTGGTTGCCGTGAATGGTGCAGAAATGCGCGCCCCGCTTGGATAGCTGACGCACCGCAGCCGCCACCGTGGCGGGTACATCGAAAAACTTCAGATCCACGAAGACTTTCCGGTCCCGGGCAAGCAGCCAGTCCAGAAACTCGAAAAAGCCATCGGCCATGAACAGTTCCAAACCGATCTTGTAGAAGCGAACACTGTCATCCAGTTGCGTGACCAAGTCCCGGGCTGCCTCGGTATCGGCGACATCCAGGGCAAAGATCAGACGCTCTTTGGGGGGAATGGCTTTATGCTTGAACACGGAGGTCTCCTCACCATTGATTCGGCCTATTGTACTGGAGAGAAGGATTTCCGGCTAAGGTGGCGGCCCTCAAGGACTGGATGCCTGAAGGACAGCCTCCAGGCTCTCGGTCGGCACGTCTGTCACCAGCTCGGCCCGACCCAGGCCCCTCAACAGCACCAGACGCAAACCTTCACGGGTAGCCTTTTTGTCACGGGCCATCCACTCCAGCCAGGTCCTGGTATCCAAGGCCGGTGGCGTTACCGGCAGATGAAGCTGGCGCAGCAGTGCCAGGCCGCGCTCATGGTCCCCTTGGCTGATTCTCTCCAGGCGGCAGGACAAGGCGAGTGCCTGGGCCATGCCCGCGGCCACCGCCTCGCCATGCAACCACTCACCATAGCCGCAGGCGCCTTCAATGGCGTGGCCAAAGGTATGCCCGAAATTGAGGATCGCCCGCCGCCCCTGCTCGGTTTCATCTTCGGCCACCACCCGGGCCTTGATGGCACAGCAACGAGTGACGGTTTCGGCGATGGTATCGGCATCCCGAGCATTGAGGGCCGGAATTCGGCCTTCCAGCCAGGCAAGGAAATCCACATCGGCAATGAAGCCGTATTTCACCACTTCGGCCAGCCCGGCCCGGTACTCCCGCTCAGGTAG
Organism: Natronospira proteinivora; assembly: GCF_024170465.1. NCBI lineage: Bacteria > Pseudomonadati > Pseudomonadota > Gammaproteobacteria > Natronospirales > Natronospiraceae > Natronospira > Natronospira proteinivora. The sequence continues at coordinate 608,764 of NZ_JALJYF010000002.1, forward strand.
CGTCGACAGCACTGTGCTGTCGGCAATGACAGCGCGGGGCTGATGGAAGGCCCCAATCAGATTCTTGCCGCTGGTATGGTTGATGGCGGTCTTGCCCCCCACGGAGGAATCCACCTGGGCCAGCAGAGTGGTGGGCAATTGGTAGAAGGCGATGCCCCGTTGCCAGCAGGCGGCGGCAAAACCGCTCAGATCTCCGATCACGCCGCCGCCCAGGGCGACAATGGCACCATCCCGGCCGATGCCGGCTTCAGCCAGACTGTCAAAGAGGCTGTCCAGGGTCTTCATGGATTTCTGGGCTTCCCCCGGCGGCAGAACACGAATCCCTTGCAAGCGGGGCCCCAGGGCTGATTCCACGGGAGCCAGATAGTGTTCGGCCACATGGCTGTCGGTTACCAGCAGCAAGGCCGGGGCATCAATCCACCGGGAAAGCTGTTCCGGCTGATTCAGCAGACCCGGCCCTACATGAATGGGATAGCGGCGCTCGGCCAGTTCCACATGGAGGGTCTGCATGAGAGGAATTACTCGAGGGGCTGAAGATCGGCACTGAGCCGACGCATCACCTGTTTCACCGACTGGCCGTCGGTATCCACGGTGAAGTCGGCCAGTTCCTGATAGTAAGGTTCTCGCTCGGCGGCCAGGTCTCGCAGCCGCTGCTCCGGGTTGTCCGTATGCAGCATGGGCCGGTCATGACGGGACTGACGGGTTCGGGCCAGCTGGTAATCCAGACTGGTGCGCAGATAAATCACATAGCCTCGTTCACGCAGCAGGCGACGGTTCTCCTCGGTCACCACCGTGCCACCGCCGGTGGCAATCACGGCACGGTCCAGCTCGCTAAGCGCCGCCACCGCATCGGTCTCCCGCTTGCGAAAACCCGCCTCACCCTCGAAATCGAAGATGGTGGCAATATCTACCCCGGTACGCTCCCGCAGGTACTCATCGGTATCCCGAAACTCATAGCCCAGGGACCGGGCCAACTCCCGCCCAATGGACGACTTGCCGGCCCCCATGGGGCCGATCAAAAAAATGCGGGTGGGGATGGGCATATCCCGGCTCCCAGAATCTATCAATAAGAATTGCCCTGGACTAAAAGGCTGAAATGGCCCGGAAGCCCGAAAGGGCCTCCGGACTCAAAGGACTTAGCTCTCACTTCCGCAGACGGTGACCTCGTGTGCTGCAAGAGAACCAGCACTACAGCTATTCCCAGGCGTGGTGACCTGAATCACGCCAATCTCGCATTCCTCCAGATCCTCTTCGCCCGACTCGGTAACATTGAAAGACAGTTCAATGGGCCCATCAATATTGGTATTCCCAATTGTAATACTGTCTTCTCCCAAGACTTCACCGTAGCCGGGGGCAAAACTCACCTCCGTCCCATTCGGCAAGGGCTGCCCATTGATATCGGACACGGAAAACTCGAAGGGCCCACTTCCCACGGTAAAGGCATCGTCAGCATCAATCTGCGGATTCAGATTATCTGCCAGAACCATGACACCGGAACGGCCAACCGGCGCATTCTCTGAACCGCAATAATCATTCTTAAATTGCTCACGATCTCCATCGTCCTCAATACCGGCACCACAAAGGGCGCCGTCCCAAACCCCATTGGGCTCGGACCAAAAACCAGTCTGGTAATAATCCCAGAAAAAGCTGTCAGCTCCCGGGTCGAAACTGCCGCTTTCATTGTCATCGCGGTAGGGCTCACCCGTGTCAACCCAGCCTACATCCTCATCCACATCCGGGTTATTGAAATCATAATCATCCTCGGAAGGCCCGAAGCCGGCTTCTTCTTCACCGAACAAGCCATCGCCGGTGCGATCCCGAAAACTTTCCTCGCCCTGCATATAGGCCAATACCGTGGAACGACTCGGCATGGGTGCCTGGCTGGTCCAGGTCACAGAGCAGCTACCATCTTCCAATTGGCAGCTGGAATCGATCCGACCACCCTCGGTGGAGAAATGGACAATGGTGCCATCCACCACCGGATTGGAGAAGCGGTCACGAGCGTGGAAGCTGACCTCCACTTCTTCACCAACACAGCCGGCCACGGGCGGGTTAAGGGTTTCAAAGGCAATCGAAACCCCCTGCTCTTCAGCAATGCCGGTGCTCACCGTCACCGCGGAGGATTGCGAAGCAACCTGGGTCTCCACCACCCGCGCATTGACATGCACCGGCGTTGCCGCCGTACCGGACATCAGGTTGACCGTCGCCTGTCCGGCGCTATCAGTCACCGTTTCCTCGGCCGATAGCTCAAGGCCACCTACTGTGGTGCTCAGCCAAAACTCCACAGCCGTATCGGGCATCGGATTGCCGTTGGCGTCCTCAACCAAGAAGGTCACCGCCGAGTTCTCAGGGATCCCCATATTGCCCATGCCCTTCAAACCGATGAAGTCCGGGTCGGCCTCCACAAAGATCAGGGTGCCGAGTGAAGCGGATTCTATATTGAGGGTGGCATTGGCACTGAGGGTTGTTTCGGCGCCTTCGGCCCCGGTGGAAACCGCTCGAGCGGTCAACACATCTTCACCAAAGCAACCCTGGGCCTGATAGGTAGCCGAAAACTCCCCGTTGTCGTTCACCGGTACTGGGCTATTGATGGCAGCCTCATCATTGCTCAGGCAAGATGAAGAAAACTCGACCTGCCAATCACGATCGGTAGCCGGCTCGCCATCCTCATCCAGGACCCGGCCATAGACACCCGTAGAACCACCGGAAGCGATGGTGGCAAGGCCCATACCCAGAACACCATCCTGGAAATCATCCCCTTCGCCACTACCGAACATGAACGGTGTGTCCTCATTGTCACCGTTACCAACATCACCGTTGTCGTCACCATTTCCGTTATCATCGCCCCCGTTATCGGTACCGCCGCCGGGGTTAATGATGGTGTTTTCGTCACCACAGGCCACTAGCAGCAAGGAGACGGACAGAATCATTGCCAGTATGAGTCGGATATTCATCGTCTTAACTCCCCAATAATGTCGTCGTCCGGTAACGGGCGGCTCCATGAGCAAAAAGCGGCCACTCGGTGATAGACCGAGTGGCCGTTTACGGCCTTCATACCAGTTCAGTCAGTGCTTCAATCAATACGGGCGTCATCTTTCAGCAGCTTCGGTGTCACAAATACGAGAAGCTCCGCCTTGCTGGCACTGCGCGTAGTGGAACGGAACAGCATGCCCAGACCCGGAATATCGCCCAAAAGCGGCACACGGGATTCACCTTCCTGGCGCTGGGTTTCATAGATGCCCCCCAGAACCACGGTCTCGCCGTTATTCACGGCCGCCTGGGTTCGGACCACCCGGGTATCGATACTGGGCACGAAACCACCGGTGGCACTGGGCACTTCCTCACCAATGGTGTCATTACTGACTTCCAGATCCATGATGATGCGCTCATCCGGTGTAATCTGCGGGGTCACGGTGAGGGACAATACCGCTTCCTTGAACTCGGTGGTCACCGCGCCAGCCCCAGTGCCGGCCTGGGCAGACTGATAGGGGATTTCCACACCCTGGGAAATCTCCGCTTCCTTTTGATCGGCGGTAATCACCCGTGGGCTGGAAATCACCTCACCACGCCCCTGAGATTGCAGGGCGGAAAGCTCCAAATCCACCAGGTAATCCGAATCCAGAATGGCCATGGAAAAACGCCCGGCCGGTGCGGTGACCGGCAGGTTTACATTGAGCCGATCATCCAGGTTTGGGGTATCCACTGGCAGCGGGCCGCCGCCACCCTGGATGTTATTGATACCGGAGCGAACCATCACATCACTGCCGGCCGCCGAACCGGTCACGGCCATCAACCCGTCATCACCCCGTTCCCGAGCATGCGTAGCACCGAAACGGGCCCCCAACTCTCGGTTGAAATCACTGGTGGCCACGACGATCCGGGATTCAATCAGAACCTGGCGAACCGGGATATCCAGGCGGTTCACCATGCGGCGGACATCTTCCAGCCGCTCATCGGTGTCCTGCAACAACAAGGTATTGGTACGATCATCCACCGCCACATTGCCCCGATCGGAGAGCATCTGGGAACTGTCGGAACGAATCAGCCCCGCCAGATCCGCGGCACGGGCATAATTGACCTGAATGAACTCCGAACGCAGGGGAATCAATTCCTCACGGGCCTGACGGGCCTGCAACTCCTCCTGCTCACGCTGAGCAATCTCCTGGGCCGGCGCCACCAGAATCACATTGCCGCTCTGACGGGTATCCAGACCCTGGGTCTGAAGGATGATATCCAGAGCCTGGTCCCAAGGCACGTTCTGCAGACGCAGGGTGACGTTGCCGGTCACGCTGTCACTGACAACGATATTGAGGTCGGTGAAATCGGCGATCAGCTGCAATACCGCCCGGGTTTCAATGTCCTGGAAGTTCAGCGTCAGCCGCTCACCCTCATACTCCTGCTCACGCCGTTCCTCCACTTCCCGTTCGGTCAATGGCCGGAATTCCAGGGCGAACTGATTCTCCGACTGGTAGGCCAGTTGTTCATAGTCGCCCTCGGTACGGATCTCCATTTCCACCCCGTCATCGCTACGGCGGGTATCAATGGTTTTCACCGGGGTGGCGAAATCAAGCACGTCCAAACGCCGTTCAAGCTCGCGGGCAAGATCGGCATTCTGGAAGGTCACCACCACCCGCTCACGACTTTCGTCGATATCAATCGGGGTCCGCTCGTCACTGAGCTCCACCAGAACCCGGCCTTCCCCCTGTTCACCACGACGAAAATCGATGTCGCGGATACTGGAGGGCTCGGCAGGGCGTTCGGCATCCTCGTCCAGCTCGAAGGGCGCAGCGGCAGGACGATCCGGTGCGGCCAGTTGATCACTGCCCCTGGCATCGCCCACACGAATATGAATGTCGTTGCCTTCGGTGTGAACATCGTATCCCTGAGAGCTGGAAAGCCCGATCACCACACGCGTCCGATCCTGAGCTTCGGCCAGCTGCAGATTCCGCACCGCCCCCACGCCAATATCGTGGCGGCGATCGCGTATTCCTAGGCGAGTATTGGCCAGGTCAAGAACAATTCGGGCCGGCTCATCAATGGTGAAGGCCTGGGGTTCCGGTGCCGGCTCACTCAGCCGCAGACGGATTTCCACCCGATCTCCCGGGAGGGTGGAAACACTCACGTCTTCCAGGCGATTCTGACCACTGCCGGACTGCTGGGCGGCGGCCTGGCCGAACATGACCAATAGCGCCAGTCCCAGGAGGGCGACGAGGCTGTGTTTAGCAATTTTGCGTTGAATCCCCATGATCTTTCTCTCCTGTCCCGTCATTCGCTGAGGCTGATGCGGCTTTCACGTTCATTCCAGCCGCCGCCACCGTCCGGAACCAATTCTTTCAATGTCACTCGAGTTTCATTGATGGAAACGATTTCGCCATGGTTCTGGCCAATGTGATTGCCAATGGTCACCCGATGGACCGTGCCTTCAGGGTCCTGAATAATGGCAAACAACGATCCCGCCATTTCCAAAGTCCCCTGCATGCGCAGACTGTCCAGGGGATACTGCTCCAGATATTCCTGGCGTCGATCAAAATCGGGGGTCGGCCCGTCGCCATCCGCCACATCGGTTTCCGGGCGAAGCCTGGCATCCGGCTCGAAGGGGGAACGCTCCCCCATCACGCTGTAACTGAAACCCTCATAGGTCTCAATCTGCGGAATGGGGTCAATCTCCCCGCCGGGGCGTGCATTCACGTCGTCGATATAGTCTTCCAGGTCACTCATGTCCTGCTCACAGGCCACCAACAACAGGGCTGAACAAGCCAAAAGCAGGGCATGAGCGGGGCGTAGGGGTCGCTTGGGTATGGCTGTCATGATCAGTTATCCCCCTCGTCTTCACCCAGGTAGCGGTAGGTCTTGGCCACCAGCTCTACCCGCAGCTCTCCGTCTTCGGGCCGGATATTGAAGTCATGCAGGGTGACGATCCGCGGCAGACGGGCCACATCATCAGTGAACTGACCGAAATCGTGATAACTGCCGTAAAGCCGCATCCGATATGGCAGCTCAGCGTAGAAATCCCGCTCGATTTCGCCGGTAGGCTCGAAGACATCGGACTCCAGCCCATTGGCTGCGGCCGTCTCGGAGATATCCGTGAGCAGCGCCGGTACCTCGGCTTCTCCCGGTAACTGCTGCAGCATGGTGCCGAAGGACTCCCGCATTTCTTCCAGTTGTGCCCTGTAATCATCCAGATTAGCGGCCCGCTCCTGACGGGATTCAAACTGCGATCGGAGATCCTGCTCCCGATTCTCCAGAGACTCCAGCTGTTCCATCTGATCCTTGACCAGAAAGAAATACCCCCCGGCCAGTACAGCGGCGATGATCACAAGCACCAGAGCCAGGCGTCCCGCCACCGGCCACTCGGCCATATCGGCGAAATCAATATCCCGGAGATCGGAGAGCTCTATCTCATTGAGTTTTTTCAGATCCATATCAGTCGTTCTCCGTGCCCGGGGTTACCTGACGAGCGCGGATCGTAAATTCAAAGACCCGTCCATCACCATCCCTCTGGCGGCTACGCTGGATACCATCCAGATCTGGATCATCCAGCCATTCGGCATCATCAATGGAACGCAGATAGGCAGAAACCCGGGCCTGGGATTCAGCCACCCCGCGGATGGTAATATTGGCGCCACTCTGGTTGAGCTGGGTCAGGTACACCCCCGACGGCAGCGATTCGACGAGATCGTCAAACAGTCGAACGCCATCGGGCCGGCTCTTCTGCAGCTCCTCGATGATCTGCATGCGGGACAGAAGGCGCTCACGGGTTTCCTGGAGCTCCTCGATCTCCGCGATCTGTTGCTCCAGTTGCCGAATTTCATCCTGAATACGGCTGTTCCGGTCTTCCTGATGGTCTACCCAGCCACCCACCGTGGAATGGGCATAGAACAACATCAGCCCCCCCAGGATGGCGGCACCGGCCATCTGAATCGCGAATTCTTTCTGCCGCTCCCGGCGCAATTCCTCGCGCCATGGCAGGAGATTGATTCTGGGCATCAGTCAAAGCTCCTAAGCGCCAGCCCGCAGGCAATCATCAAGGCAGGTGCGTCTTTCTCCACATCCTGCGCCCGAGCCCGGGACGAAAGCTTCATTTCACCGAATGGGTTGCCGATTACCGTGGGCACGTCCAGGCGTTCCTGAATCATCTGGTCCACGCCCGGGATGGCGGCACAGCCACCACAGACGATGATCTGGTCCAAATGACCCTGGCCACTGGTGGACGAGAGATAGAATTGCAGGGAACGGTTGATCTGCTGGGCCATATCATCCACGAATGGCTCCAGGATTTCCCCCTCGTAATTGCCGGGCAGCCCCCCTTCCTTCTTGGCCTTGCCGGCTTCCTCGAAGGAGAGGCCATAAGCTCGCATGATTTCCTCGGTCAGCTGACGACCCCCGAAGGCTTGGTCCCGGGTATAGGCCACCTTGCGATCATAAAGAATACTGAAAGTGGTGGTGGTGGCGCCAAAGTCCACCACGGCAATGGACTTGTCCAGACCGTTATCCGGCATTTGATGGGTGAGCAGGCCGCAGGCGTTTTCCAGGGCATCGGATTCGATATCCACCACGGCGGCTTGCAGATTGGCCGCCTCCAGTACCGCCTGGCGATGCTCCACATTCTCGGTGCGGGTGGCGGCAATGAAGATATCCACCATGTCCGGATCCGCCTCGGAAGGGCCCTGCACTTCAAAGTCGTAGGAAACCTCTTCCAGGGGAAAGGGAATATACTGGTCGGCTTGCAGCTCCACCTGCTCTTCCAGCTCCTTGCCGCTGAGACTGGCGGGCAGTGAGATGATCTTGGTGATCACCGAGGCGCCACCAATGGCGACGGCGGCCTGCTTGCAACGGGTCCCGGAGCGCTTCACCGCCTTGCGGACGGCATCACCGGCCGCATCAATATCGACGATCACTTTATCGCTGATGGAATTCTGAGGCATGGGCTCTGCCGCATAGTGATCCACGCGGTACCCGGCCTTGGTCTGGCTGAGTTCAATCACCTTCACCGAGGAGGTGGAGACGTCGAGCCCAAGCATCGGTTTGGAGCGTCGCTTTGAAAGCACTGCTTTTTTCCTTTCTCAGACGGCAACTTGGCGGCAGAACATGGCCCAAAACATTAAGTGATGAATTGAACTATATATCATCGTGGCGTCAAATCAAATGTGGATTTGTGTCCGAATGAAGCGCGGAAAACTGGCGGTCGAGGTCCGCTCGTCAGAGGCCCAGCCTGGGAGCATTTGCTAACTTTGGCGATAAACCCATGAAATAAAAGGGCATTTTTCCCAATCCGGGGAGCTCTGCCCAGTCTCGCCATGGGCTGGTCGCGCTCACGGGGCGGGCACCGTAAAATATTGTCCAATTGTTGATTTTTTGCCGGGGAGTTGCATGAAACGGTTTTCCAGGATTCTGGTGTTCCTGCTGGGAGCAGGCTTCACGATGTTCGTCGTGGGCATCGGCGTCATCATTGCCGCCTATCTCTATGTGGCGCCCGACCAGCCGGATGTGCAGAGCCTTCGGGAGGTAGACCTCCAGGAGCCCATGCGCATCTATTCCCGGGACGGGCGACTGATGGCCGAGTTCGGCGAGGAGCACCGCAAACCGCTGAGCTACGATGAAATACCGGAGCAGCTCCGTCAGGCGTTCATCGCCGCCGAGGATGATCGTTTCTACGAGCATCCGGGGGTCGATTATCAGGGCCTGATTCGGGCCGCCGTCAACTTGGTCCGTACCCGTGAACGCAGTCAGGGCGGCAGCACCATCACCATGCAGCTGGCCCGCAATTTCTTCCTGACCCGGGATCGCACCTATGTGCGAAAGATCAGTGAGATTTTTCTTGCGCTCAAGATTGAACGGGAGTTCACCAAGGAAGAAATCCTCACCCTGTATCTGAATAAGATCTACCTGGGACAACGGGCTTACGGGGTGGGCGCGGCCGCCGAGATCTATTACGGCGCTGATGTGGACGAATTGACCCTGGCCCAAATGGCCATGATTGGTGGTCTGCCCAAGGCGCCTTCGCGGGACAATCCTGTAGCCAACCCGGACCGGGCGACCGGACGGCGGGGTTATGTGCTGGGACGCATGCACACCCTGGGAATGATCGATCAGGAAACCTATGCCGAAGCCACCATGGCGCCGGTCACGGCCGGTGTCCACAGCGCCACCATCGAAGTGGACGCCCCCTTTGTGGCGGAAATGGTACGCCGGGAGATGGTGGAGCGTTTCGGGGAACAGGAAGCCTATACCGGCGGTTACCAAGTCACCACCAGCCTGGATGCGAGCCAGCAGAGCGCCGCCCAGGAGTCACTGAGAAACGGCCTGATCCAGTATGACCGCCGACACGGCTGGCGCGGGCCCGCAGGACAGGTGATTGCACCGGACGATCTGGAAGATGATTCAGCCTGGGCAAGCCGCCTATCCGAATATTATCGCATTGCCCACCTGCACCCGGCGGCGGTGGTACATGTGGACGAAGACGGTGCTGAAGCGGTTCGCCGCAACGGGGAACGGATCAACGTGCCCTTTTCCACCATGGAATGGGCCGAACCCTTCGTGAACCGCAACCGTCGAGGCCCGGCGCCAGAGCAACCCTCGGATGTGGTGATGGTGGGCGATGTGGTCTTCCTGGAGGAGGAGGAAGATTACTGGGCCCTGTCCCAGGTACCGGAAATTGAAGGCTCCGTGGTGGCCATCGACCCCGACAACGGCGCTATCCGTGCGCTGGCGGGTGGCTTCGACTTCCGCCACAGCCAGTTCAACCGGGGCGCCCAGGCCCTGCGCCAACCGGGCTCCGCTCTCAAGCCCTTCATCTATTCCGCCGCCCTGGCCCACGGCTTCACGCCGGCCAGCCTGGTGAATGACGCACCGGTGGTGGAAGGCGAAGGCACTGAATCCATCTGGCGTCCGGTGAACTACACGCGGCGTTTCTTCGGCCCTACCCGCCTGCGGGAGGCACTGGTTCATTCCCGCAACCTGGTGTCGGTACGGATCCTGCGCAGCATGGGCATTAGTAACGCCGTGGACTTCCTGCGCGCCTTCGGTTTCACTGAACAGGCCTTGCCAAGGGACCTGACCCTGGCCCTGGGCACGGGTGAGATGACACCACTGGACCTGACCCGGGGCTATGCCGTCTTCGCCAACGGCGGCTATCGGGTAGAGCCCTGGTTTATTGAAAGCATTCATGACCGCCATGGAGAAACGATCTACCAGGCACAACCCAAGACCGTCTGCCCGGACTGCGAGGTCAACACCGCGGCAAACGGCAGCCAGGATCATGACAGCACGGAGGCGGATGAGACCTGGCGACCCTCGCTGTTCGATGACGAGCTCCAGCCGCAGGAACCGCTGCAGCTGGCGGAACGGGTGATCACCCCCCAGAACGCCTTTCTCATCAACAGCATGTTGCAGGATGTCATTCGCCAGGGCACGGGGCGGGGCGCCCGCCAGCTGGGACGCTCGGACCTGGCCGGCAAGACCGGCACCGCCAACGAATACCGGGATGCCTGGTTCAGTGGTTATAACCGCAACCTGGTGGCCACCGCCTGGGTGGGTTTTGACCGTTCCCAGCCCATGGGGCCCCAGGAGTCGGGGGGGCGCACGGCACTACCCATCTGGCGGGAATTCATGAGCTTGGCCCTGCTGGGCGAACCGGAGACCAGCTGGGAACAGCCCCCGGGCCTGGTATCGGTGCGGATTTCCCGGGAAACCGGCCTGATGGTGGGCGCAGACCACCCCAATGGCATGTTTGAACTCTTCCCGGAAGATCAGTTACCGGAACGGGAAGACAGTGACAATGATGAAGAGGTCAGTACCGAAGATCTGTTCTAGCCTTAATGACCCAATGCCGGGCCCATCAGGGCCCGGTCATTGTCATCCTCCCTGTTTAGTGTAAACCTTCTCCTAGCGTCCAAAGCGGAGAAACATTAACACCGTCGAAACCCTTCAAAACCTGCATCGGCCATCCGGCCGCCCGAATCGGGCTTCCATCGGATTGACAAGGGCCAGCGGCCCTTTGGCAATGGAGAGGCAATCATGCCCAAAGCGAGTTTTGACCGACGGGGCGAGGAACTTCGCCATCGCATGGCCCAGGAAGCAGCGCGCATCCTGGCCGAGGAAGGGGTCCGCGACTATCTCATGGCCAAGCGCAAAGCCTCGGAACGGTTGGGGCTGGACCGGGCCCAGCAGCGTCGCATCATGCCCACCAATGTGGAGATCGAATCGGCGCTGAATGAACACCTTCGTCTCTTCCACGGCGATACCCAGCCGGAACGCCTGCGGGAACTCCGTGCCGCAGCCGTGGAAGCCATGCATCTGCTGCGGGATTTCTCGCCGCGATTGGTGGGCGGGGTACTGGATGGCAGCGCGACCCTGCATGCGGATGTCTGCCTGCACGTCTTCGCCGAGATGCCCGAAGCAGTCTATATGCACCTGATAGACAGCGGCATTCCCGCCGATATCGACGAACGTCGATTACGACAATCCAACGGCAAACACGATCAGTATCCAGTTTACCGTTTCCTGGCCGGTGACATCAGCCTGGATATCACCGTATTCGCCATGCACGAGAAAGGCCACGCCCCCCGCAGCCCCATCGACGGCCGCCCCATGAAGCGGGCCAACCTGACAACGGTCAAGGCACTGCTGGAAGAGACCGAGGACGTGATCTAGGGCACCGCGAAGCCCCCCCCCTAGACCACCCGGTTACGACATTCGCCTTCCTGAAAGGCGCGGATGTTCATGGCCATCTCATCCAGGGCACGCTGACGGGCCTCCACCGCAGCCCAGGCCACATGGGGCGTGAGAATGAGATTGGGGATATCATCCGCCAACAGAGGACTGCCATCCACCGGCGGCTCCTGACTGAGCACATCCACCCCCGCCCCGGCAATCTCCCCGGCGCGCAGGGCATCCGCCAGGGCCTGTTCATCCACCACTGCGCCCCGGGCGGTATTGATCAGCAATGCATGCCGGGGCATGCGCTCAAAGGCCTGGGCATTCAGAAGATTCCGGGTATGCTCGGTCAGGGGGCAGTGCAGGCTGACAATGTCGGACTGTACAAGCACATCATCCACTGGCAGGCGGCCTTGCCGAAGCGGGCCCTCCCGACCGGGACGTTCGGCCAGCAGCACCTCCATGCCGAAGGCTTCTGCAATCCGGGCCACGCCACCACCCAACTCCCCGTAACCAATGATACCCAAAGACTTTCCGGACAGTTCACTGATGGGATAGTCCAGCATGGTGAAGTGGGGCGACTCCTGCCAGTTGCCAGCGCGCATGCGCTGTCGGTAACCATCCAGCTTCTGATTCAGGGTGAGGATCAAGGCAAAGACATGCTGGGCCACCGCCTGGGTGCAGTAACCGGCGATATTACAGACGGCAATACCCCGTTCCCGGGCCGCGTCGATATCCACATTATCAAAGCCGGTGGCTGCCAGGCAGACCAGCTTCAATCGAGGCGCGGCATCCATGACGGCAGCGGTGACTTTGACCTTGTTGGTCAGAAGCACCTCCACATCCTGGATACGATCTGGAATCTGCTCCGGCGTACTCACTGGATACTGCTGAAAATCACTCAGCACTGCATCCAGCTCGGTGGTTTGAATATCGCCCTCATGGGACACGGTATCGAAATCGAGAAATACACCCTTCAAGGTCTTGTCTCCTCAGGCTTTTCAGGGGAATAAGATCAGCTGGCGGGATTGTAGGGTTTCTGCGGGGGCGCATCGGGCTTACAGAAGAGAAAGCCCTGGGCGAAATCCACATTGTGGGCCTGGAGAAATGCCCATTCGGTTTCCGATTCAATGCCCTCCGCCACGGTCAAAACCCCCAAATCCTGAGCCATTTCCGCCAGCTTGATGAACACCTTCTGTTTGTAGGGATTGATATCAATATCCCGCACCAGCTCCCGGTCGAATTTAACGTAGTCGGGACGCAGGGAAGACAGGAGGTTCAATGAAGCATAGCCAGAGCCCAGATCATCCAGGGCAACACCGAAACCCGCCTTGCGATAAAAATCCAGGATGGAGGTCAGGTGATCCACATCCCTCACCTCTTCACTCTCAATCACTTCAAAGACCAATCGGCTGGGATCGATACCGGCGTCCTGTGTGGCCCTTACCGTGGTTTGAAGGCAAAAGGCAGGATCATAGATAGCGGTGGGGTTGAAGTTGATAAAGATCTTGCCTGCCAGATCATAACGTACGGCATCACGTATGGCCGTCAGCCGTGCGGCCCGATCCAGATGGAACATCAGGTCGGCTTCGTTAGCGGCAGCAAAGATCTTGGCGGGGGAAATCAAGCCGCCTTTATCATCCCTGGCACGCAATAGGCACTCATGGGCAAACACCCGGTCCGGGTCGTTCATTTCCACAATGGGATGAAAATGGGCAAACAGCTGATCGTCCTCCATCAGCTGCACCAGCCACTCCCCCTCCATACGGGCCGTCATCACCGCCAGGGGGCGGGCCTGAAGCAAGCCGGACAGGGTCAACTCTTCGCCCTCATTCAGAAACAGGGCATTGCATTCCTCCCGTTCCGGCCGGCTCAATGTTCCATTCAGGTGCCGTAACAAATCATCCAATTGGCGGGCATCCAAATGAATGCCCAATACACCCGGCATGCTTTCATCCATGCTCAGGCTGGCGGCTTTTGCTGCCACCATAATCTTCTTCCGCGTATGAGGGACCGGGGGTGAGACATAAAGATTGCCCTTGCCACTGGGCCCCTTGGGCACAACCTCGCAAGCGGGACAAGCGCCTTTCTGAACCATGGGTTTACTCCATCCGGCTCGTTGCTATTTAGTGTATTCAGCAATCCAGGGCTTGCTGCTGTGTTTGAAAGCGGACCTCGCCGTCCAGCTGCGGCAGAAGAACCAGCTGAAACGGTCGTGTAATGGCCTGTGTGGTCATACACCCTTCACCGGGCTCTTCCATGATCACCTGGACCATGATGTCATCACCGTCCTGTCTGACTTCATCCACCTGGACGCTATAGCCCCCGGTCCTTCGCTCCCCCATGAATATTGCCACCACCATGGACTGGTCAAAGTCCACCGCCGGCCGCTCACCACGTTGATCACTAAGGTCCCAGATTCGCTCAAAAGTATCCGCATCACGCACCACCATCATGCGCTCGGCCGATTCCCGGCTCTGGCTACCGCGGGCCAGTTCTTCGATTTCATAGCTACCATTCTGCATGGCGTTTTCCTCTGCCTGTCCATTGCCTTCTCCAGCCGCGCAGGCGGAGAGAAAAATGCAACACATACTCAGTAAAACCAGTCCTGCTCGATTCATGATGCCTCCAATATCGTCCGTGGGCCGGGTACTATTCCGGCATTTCCCCAAAGCCATGGGGCCTATCATCCCGTATTCTGCAAACCCTGGGCAATGCCGTTCACCGATGCGATCAGGGCATGCAGCAATCCTTCGTCTTCCCGGCCACCGGCGCGCCAGCGCTTGAGCAGATCCACTTGCAACAGGCTCATGGGATCCACATAAGGATTGCGCAAGCGAATGGTCCTGGCCAGAACCGGGTCGTCCTCCAGCAATTCCTCGCGACCCTTGGCCCGGAGCAGAGCGGCCACGGTCTGGGCATGAGCGTCCTGAATACGCTGAAAGAAATGCCGACGTGCCGGATCCACCAGGGCTGAATAGTGCTCGGCAATGGCCATGTCGGACTTGGCCAAGACCATTTCCACATCCGATAGCAACACTCGAAGAAAGGGCCATTCCGCCACCATATGGTTCAGTGTGTCCTGTCCATGTTCGGCCTCGGCAGCAGCCAGTCCGGCACCCAGACCATACCAGCCGGGCAACAAGGCCCGGCACTGGGTCCAGGCAAACACCCAGGGAATGGCCCGCAGATCCTCAATCCCCTGACCCTTGCGTCGGCTGGCCGGCCGGGAACCCATGGACATGCGCTGAATGACATCAATGGGGGTCATTTCAGCAAAGAAGGTCTCGAATGCCGGGGTCTCATAGACCAGTTCCCGAAAAGCACTGCGACTGGCCGAGGCGATGGTGTCCATGACGGCAGATTGTTTTTTGCTGGCCGCCTGGGTCTGACCGGGAATGGAGGCCCGTAGAGTAGCGCCCACATTCTGCTCCAGGGTGCGCATGGCAATGGAGCGCAACCCGTACTTGGCACTAATCACCTCGCCCTGTTCGGTCACGCGCAGCCGACCACGCACACTGCCCGCTGGTGTAGCCAGCACCGCTTGAGGTGTTTTGCCCCCGCCCCGGCTGGTGCTGCCCCCGCGGCCATGGAAGATGCGCGGTTCCACTTGAGCAGCATCGGCGGCCGCCACCAGCTGGGCCTGAGCCTTCTGGACCGCCCAACGGGAAGCAGCGATCCCCGATTCCTTGTTGCTGTCGGAATAGCCCACCATGATTTCCTGAGCCTGCCCCCGTGCCGCAAGGTGCTCCCCGTAAACCGGGTCGCCCAGCACCGAGGCAAGGATGTCCGGTCCCCGCTCCAGGTCCGGCACCGTTTCCAGCAAGGGCACGATGTCCAGAGGCACGTTACCGGAGGCCTCGCCCAGACCGGCGGCACGGGCCAGAAACAGTGCCGCCAGCAGATCCTCCGGTCCACGCGCCATGCTGATGATGTAGGTGCCGATGGCTTCGGGGCCAAAACGGCGGCGGCTTTCGGCAATGGCTTCGAAAACCGCCAGGGTTCGGGTGAGGACCTCCCCCTCGCCAGCCGTCGCTGGCAGGCCTTCGCTCATCAACCGGCGCATGTGATTGGCCCGCTTTTCCGGGGTCCATTGGGACCAGTCGGCAATGCCCAGGTATTCCCCCACCGCCTGCCGGTGCACCTCGGAATCCTGGCGGATATCCAACGCCGCCATGTGAAAGCCGAAGGTACTGGCCCGGCGATACAGACGGCGAACGGAAAACAGGCCGGCATGGGCGCCCCGATTGGCCGCCAGGCTGTCCACCATGAGCAGGATGTCATCCACAAAGGCAGCGGGGTCTCCATAGGCCCCGCTCTCGTCCCGGGCGCTGGCCGCCAGGCGAGCCTGCATGAAGCGGATCATGGCGCGATAGGGCATGCTGCGGTGACGGGCGGGCATGGCCTCCACCACCTGGGGAAAACGGGCTTGGTAGTCCGCCACGCGCTTGCTCAAGGGCTCGGCCACACCAACCCGGGAAACACTCTGGCTGAGGCGGCGATAGAGGCTGTCCAGCTCGCCCTGATAGCACTGGATCACCAACTGCCGATGTTCCGCCAGGGTGCTTCGCACCGTATCCGCGTTGACGTTTGGATTGCCATCCATGTCCCCGCCCACCCAGGAGCCGAAACGGACCAGGGGCGGCAGACGCTCGGGCAGGGAGGCATCGGGCCAGACCGCCTTGAGCGCTTCCTCCATGGCCTCATAAAAGGGCGGAATGACGCGGTAAAGGACATCGGTGAAATAGAACAGCACATGCTCCATTTCATCGGCCACGGAGGGGCGTTCACTGGGATGCTCCTCGGTCTGCCAGGCCGAGGTAATCTCCATCCGCATTCTCTCCCTGGTGGCACGGTCTTCCCGGGGTGTCATCTCCGGATCCATCCGCCCTACCAGCAGCCGGGCCAGCCGCTGCTGTTTCTCCAGCAGGGAACGGCGCATGGATTCGGTGGGATGGGCCGTAAATACCGGCACGAACTGAACCCGGTCCAGGGCGTGGATAATCTCCTCCCGCCCCACCCCGGCGGCCTGCAACTTTTCCAGACTGTCCCTAAGCCCCTCGGGCTGGGGCAGGTCTTCGCGCTCATAATCCCGGCGGCGACGGATGCGGTGAACCCGTTCGGCCAGGTTCACCGTCTGGAAATAGGTGGAAAAGGCCCGGATCAGTTCCGCCGCCTGGTCCGGTGCAATGGTGCTGACCGAATCCGCCAGCTGTTCGGCGGCCGCCCGATGTCCTTCCCGGCGACGGATGGCACGCCGGCGCGCCTCTTCCACTTGCTCATAGAGGTCCACCCCGCCCTGCTCTCTGAGCATGGCTCCCACCAGTGCGCCCAGCTCGCTGACATCGTCCCGCAGGGGTTGGTCCTTGGCTGCAAATTGAATATCCCGTCGAGACAAGGCTGGCTCCTAGTTCATGATCCAGAGCGTGAAATTGAGTACGGAGGCAAAGGCCACCCACGCCCAGTAAGGCAATAGCAGCCAGATGGACAGGCGATCCTCACGATAAAACAACCGGATGGTCAGGGTAATGGCGGCCAGCAGCAGCAGGATATGGAAAAAGGCCCAGCCCATCATTTGCAAACCGAAGAAAATGGCCGACCACAGGGCATTCAGCACCAACTGAAATAGAAACACCGCCAGGGGCAGGCGGGCCGCTTTCAGACCGCGTCGCCACCAGACCCGCCAGGCGGCCACCGCCATCATGGTATAGAGCAGGGTCCAGACCGGACCGAATAACCAGGCCGGCGGGTTCCATACCGGTTTGTCCAGGCCCGCGTACCATTCCCCCGGGGGGAACAGGCTGCCAAAGGCGGCGGCGGAAAAACACAGGATCAAAAAGGCCAGCAGACCGGCCCCGGCTTTCAATGGTGTCATCAGGCTTTCTCCATCTGCCAGCTTGCGGCCGCTCCGCCCATCTCGGGCTGCCGGATTGCCAGTTCTATCACATCCCCGGGGTGCAGGGGGCCAACGCCGGCCGGGGTGCCGGTGAACAGCACATCCCCCGCCCGGAGACACCAGAATCGGCTCAGCGCCGAGATCAACTCGGCCGGGGTAAACAGCATGTCATGGCCGTAACCCTGTTGGCGACTTTCACCATTGACACGGGTTTCGAAACAAAGATTGCTCAGGTCGGCTGACAAGTCGGCGGGCCAGGGCATAAAGGGGCCCAACAGGGCACTGCCGTCGAAGGCCTTGGCCACTGTCCAGGGCAGACGGTCCTGCTTGAGGCGGGATTGAGCCTCGCGCAGGGTCAGATCCACGCCCAATCCCACCCCCGCGAAGGGCTGCGCTTCCCGCCCGCTCAGCAGCAATGTCAGCTCGCCTTCAAAATCCACCCGGCCCAGGCCGCATGGCAAACGCACGGGGCCCGGCGGTACCCGGGCAGAGCCGGGCTTGAGGAAAATCACCGGATGCCGGGGCCGCTCGGCCCCCATCTCCCGGGCGTGGTCGGCAAAATTCCGTCCCACGCAGAACAGGCGGCTGGCATCATCCACCGGCGGCAAATCCATTGGGACCATTCAGGCCTCCGATGCCGCGGCGCCCGCCCGGCCCAGGATCTTGTCGAAGGCCGCCAGGACGTAGCGAACCGCATCGTCATCAATATCCAGATGCGTCACCAAGCGCAATTCCGGCCCCGGATTGACTCGAATCCCCTCGGCGGCCAGGGCCTCGGCCAGCGCCGGACCACTGATGGTCAAGGGGCGGACCATGAGCATGTTGGTCCCGGTAGCCCGCACCTGGAGCTGATCCTGATAGGCGGACAGGGCCTTCGCCAGCCGATCGGCACGGGCATGGTCATCTGCCAGCCGTTCCACGTGGTGATTGAGGGCGTGAATGCCGGCCGCGGCAATGATACCGGCCTGGCGCATACCACCCCCCAATACCTTTCGCCACCGCCGGGCATCCCGGATCAAATCACGGTGCCCGCAGAGCACCGAACCCACCGGCGCCCCCAGGCCCTTGGAGAGACAGATGGAGACACTGTCGAAGCGGGCGGTGACATCGGCCAGCGAGACTCTGTGGTACACGGCGGCGTTGAAAACCCGGGCCCCGTCCAGGTGCAGGGCCAAGTCATGTTGACGTGCCCTGTCGGCCGCCTGCTCCAGGTAGTCCATGGGCAAAGCCCTGCCCCACCAGGTGTTTTCCAGGCACAGCAGGCGGCTGCGGGCAAAATGGGCATCGTCCGGCTTGATAGTGGCTGACACCGCCTCCAGGTCCAGGCAGCCCCGCTCATCCAGAGGTAGGGGCTGGGGCTGGATACCGCCCAACACCGCCGCACCACCGCCCTCGAACTGATAGGTATGGGCATTGTGACCGACGATATATTCATCGCCCCGCCCACAATGGGCCAGCAGGGCGGCCAGATTGCTCTGGGTGCCGGAGGGCAGGTAGAGCGCGGCCTCCATCCCGGCCCGCTCCGCAGACAGGGCTTCCAGGCGGCTGACCGTGGGGTCCTCGCCGTAGACATCATCCCCCACCTCGGCCTCGGCCATGGCGCGGCGCATGGCAGGCGTCGGGCGGGTAACGGTATCGCTTCTCAGGTCAATCACGGGCATCGTTGCATATCCTTTTCACTGACCCTCCCAAGATACCACGAGCCTCCGAGGCTGGATGCTATGCTGTAAGGCTTTGCCGACTGATAGAGAGACGTTGCTATGGACGCCCTTGGTGAGGCACTGCAATCCTTGGCGGGCTTTCTGTGGGGGCCGCCGCTGATCGTCCTGGTGGTGGGTGGCGGCCTGTTCTTTCTGATCTATAGCCGCATGGGGCCTTATCGCTATTTTGGTCATGCCATTGCCATCTTGCGGGGCAAATACGACGACGTCGATGATCCCGGCGACATCAGTCATCTCCAGGCCCTGTCGGCGGCACTGTCCGGCACCCTCGGCCTGGGCAATATCGCCGGGGTGGCAGTGGCCATCGGCACCGGCGGGCCCGGTGCCGTGTTCTGGATGTGGGTCACCGCGGTGGTGGGGGTGGCCACCAAATTCTTTACCTGCTCCCTGTCCATCATGTACCGGGGCCGAGACAGTCGTGGTCAGCTCCAGGGCGGCCCCATGTACATCATCCGGGAAGGCCTGGGATCCCGCTGGCATTGGCTGGCAGTATTCTTCTGCGTGGTGGGTCTGTTCGGCACCCTACCCATTGTGCAGGTCAATCAGCTCACCGAGACCCTGCGGGAGGTTGTCTTTATCCCTGCGGAACTGGTGGACCCGGATGACCATTTCCTCTTTGATTTGATCTTCGGCATCACCGTGGCGGCCATTGTGGCCTCGGTGATCTTCGGCGGCATCAAGCGGGTGGGCTATGTGGCTGCCCGGCTAGTGCCGGCCATGGTGGCCGTTTACCTGTTGCTGACCGCCGTTGTCCTGGCGGCCCATCTGCCGGAACTGCCCGGCCATCTGGCCTTCATCGTCACGGACGCCTTCACCGCCCAATCCATCGGCGGGGGCGTGCTGGGCATGATCACCATCGGGGTGATGCGAGGGGCCTTTTCCAACGAGGCCGGCATCGGCACCGAGGTGATGGCCCACGGGGCGGCCAAGACCCGTGAACCGGTTCGGGAAGGCCTGGTGGCCATGATGGGTCCGGTGATCGATACCCTGATCGTCTGCACCTGTACCGCCCTGGTGATCCTGGTCACCGGCGTCTGGCAAGAGGAAGGCCTGGGCGGGGCGAGCATGACCGCTCAGGCCTTCGGCGAGGTTCTGCCCTATGGCCTGGGCGCCTATATCATTGCCTTTGTGGTGCTGATTTTCGCTTCCAGCACCATGTTCACCTTCTGGTATTACGGCGCCAAGTGCCTGGGCTTTCTTATCGGAGCTGAACGCCAGCATTACTACAAGTACTTTTACACCCTGCTGGTGGTGCTGGGGGCAGTGGTCTCGCTGGAGGCGGTATTCGGCCTGATCGACAGCATGTATGCCCTGATGGCCATTCCCACCATGACCGCAACGCTCCTGCTGGCACCCCGTGTCATGGAAGCCGCCCGGGATTACTTTGCCCGCTTGCGGGAGGAGGAGAAGGAAGGCTAAGGGCAGTCCTTAAACCTTGAGCAGTTCGAACGAAGCCGAAGCCAGCTCATCCCCTCCACTGCTTTAATTCAGGAGGATCGAGTGCAGGGTGGGACTGGCCAGGGCTAGGCCACTCGCCAAGGATGTCGCGCCCAGAGCCCCAGGGATGGGTCCATGCGTCCCTGGACAGTTCCACCCTGTGCTCGAGCCGTGAAGTCTTGAAAGAAGCCCACCCCCCTCTGGCTGGCAAAGCCTGAATCGCCGCGTAGGGTTTTGATCGGATTGCATTGTGGCGTTCAGCCATTGAAACACTAATCAATGTTGGAATTGGGCAGATTCAGGGCATGGCTTCTTAGCGAATACCCGGGCCACTCCAACTACAGCCAGCTGAGGATGTAGATTTCTGTTTTAACTTCACGACTGAATCTTACGAGAGACTTAAAACCAGAGGCTTCGCGGGACGGAGAACTCAACGGCTTCCGTCTGCCTTGCTGTCCTGGCCCCGAGTGGATTTGGCAGCCAGCTGTTTGCGGCATTGACGCAGGGCCTTGGCCATCTCGGCGCCGGTCTGGAAACGCTCTTCCGGCCTCTTGGCCAGGGCCTTGTCCATGATGGTACCGACACAGGGGGGCAAATCCAGGCGCAGGTGGCGGACATCCGGATGCTTTTCATTGGCGATCTTGTACATCAGCGTCGCCAGGGGCTGGCCATCAAAAGGCAACTCGCCGCGCAGCATCTGATAGAAGGTGACGCCAAGGGAGAAGATATCGGAACGGCCATCCACCTTCTTGCCCAGCACCTGCTCCGGTGACATATACGAGGGTGTCCCCAGAATGGTGCCGGTCTTGGTCTTGCTGGCATCGGTAAGGCAGGCGACGCCGAAATCGGTCACCTTGATTCGGCGGGTACGCCGGTCATAGATCATGTTACCCGGCTTCACATCCCGGTGAACCACATGATGGCCATGGGCGTAATGCAGGGCGTCGGCCACCTGGGCGATGATGTCGAACACCGTGGGCACGGGCAGCAGCTTGCCCGGACGGGTGTAACGTTGCAGACTGCTGCCGTCCAGGTAATCCATGGCGATGTAGGCCAGATCGGCTTCCTCGCCCACATCGTAAATGGTGACAATGCTGGGATGGTTCAGACGGCCCGCGGTCTCCGCTTCCCGGAAGAAACGGTCGGTAACCTTCTCCAACTGCTCGCCTTCAAACTCTTCCGACAGGGCCACGGTCTTCACCGCCACGGTACGGCCAATCCGGGGATCGCGGCCCAGATAAACCACCCCCATGGCACCCCGGCCCAGCTCCTTCTCTATTTCGTAACGACCCAGCATGGGCTTTTGCATGCCGTCCTCGGTGAGCACCAGTGAGCGCACCCCGCCCCGGCTGCTGCCCAGGGCCATCTTGCTTTCCAGCACCCCGAGCTTTCGGATCCGAGCTTCCACATCGGCAAAGCCCGGGGAAAGGCGGTTGATATGACGAAGCACCACCTGGGCCTTGGCAAACAGGCGACGCCGTTCAAAATCCAGGCCCAGGTCATAGAGCTGATCCAGCAGGCGGGGCTCGGGCTGGCATAGCTTGAGCCGCTCGTACGCCGCATCCAGACGCCCCATGGATTGCCAGGCCTGGCCCAGCAAGCGGTTAGCCTCGGACAACTCACCGGAGAACAACTGCCGCCGCTCGGCCAGATACTGCTTGAGCCCCAGAGCCAGATGACCGGTGAGCAAGGCGATTACCGGCATGGCCAAGTCCAGGCGCATCATGCGCGCCATGGGCATAACCAGCTGCACATTGAAAAGCACCACCGCCAACAGCAGGGTCAGGGCAATGCCCGTGGCCAAGCCGACCCGGGGCAATAGATAAGCTAGATAAAGACCAACCACCACCAGAACAGCCCAGGGGAGGACAGCCAGCCAGTCGGGGGCTCCATAGACATCCCCCCGTATCAGGGCATTGCTGTGATGCCCCACCACTTCCAGGGGATTCATGTCCACGCCCAATGGGCTGGGCAGACGATCGGCCCATTGGGCGGAGGTAGTGCCTAGGATCACGGCCTTTCCCGCCAGGCTTTCGGCATCCACCCGGCCTTCGAGCACATCATTCAAAGAGACTCGCTGGAGGGCGTTGTCACCGCCGCCAGCATAAAAATGGGGCTGAAAGTGATAGCCGGTATCCGTGCTGATACGCTGGGACCCCAGGGTCAGGCCCGACTGGTCTTCCACCCGGATCGCGGAGGCGCTGTCATCCAGCATGCGGGCAGCAATATGAACCGAAAGGGCGGGGAAATACATACCATCACTGTGCAGCAAGGCGGCCGGCTGACGGGTCGCCAAACGCTGTTCGGCATGGGGCAGAAAGCCCACCCCGTCCACTTCACTGCTCAGGCCAGGATGAACCGGCAACAGGCGCCCCTCCGGCATGGACCGAGCCGCGGTGAGATAGCCTTGCACTTGGTCCTGAAAGCTGGCCTGCAGGTTCAGGTTCAGGGCGCTGGCACGGAGATAATCCGGCAGCCAGTCCGCTTCCAGGGATCGATGTTCGTCTGTCGAGGACCAACTGCGGTATGGCAGACCAAGCAACACGGTACCGGGCCCATCCAGGCGAGCGGCCAGCAAGGCATCCGCCACGGGCCCGGCCAGCCCCCAGTCCGGGGGCAACACCAGGGCGGTCACTCGGGCACCACTTTCCCGGCTGAATATCGCCGCTTCCCCCACTGCCTCAGCCAATTCCGGCCAATCGGAAAAACGCCGCAGGGATTGATCATCCACTTCCACCAGCAACACATGATCACCGGCCCCACGTTCAGGGGCCAGCCGCATTCCCCATTCGGAAACCTGACCGTCCACGACGCTCCACGCCCCCGCCAAGCCGGCGAGGCCCACAAGAAGTGCAACGATCAGACCGACAAAACGATCATGTCTCAGCCAATTCAATGCAAACGGCCCCCGGCCAGATGAGCTGACATTATGGAATAATCTCCCCAAGCAGATGTCAGAGGCTACACCAGACTATACCTGCGGCGCGAGCCCGGCCCATGGGCTGCCCAAAACCATCAGGAAAGCATCATGCAAGTGATACTCAAACTGCTAGGCGTGCTTCTTTGTCTTGCTCTGGTTGAGACCGCCATGGCCCGGGACTGGGATGGAGACTGGTCCCTGCGTTATGAGGCCCGCCTGAGCAGTGAAACCCTGCACCCGACAGTGGCCGGCGAAGACCGACAACTGGAGCAGCAGATCGCCGGCCTGCATTTCCAGGAAGTCGTTGCCGGGGGCATTTACGGTGGCCTGAGTGCAGGCTTTCCCTCCATTCGCTGGCAGCAGCCGGGCCGAGATGATTCCCCCCGCATGGGTGGTTGGCAACTGGGCCTGAGCCTGGGGGGGCGCCACCCCCACAACAGCGAACTGGCGATGGTCTGGGAGGCCAGTTATGGCTGGATCCAGGTGAGCGGTGATCTGGCGGAAGACGAGAGCCTGAGTCTGGACCTGCGCGAAACCAGCAGCCGTGTGGGGCTGGATTGGCAGCGGGATGCCTGGGCCATCACCGTGGGTGTGACCCGCCGGCATTGGGACGGCGAGGAAAGAATCGACGGGGATAGTCGCGGGCCCAGCCGGAACCTGAGCTGGCGACCGGATGATCACGCTTTTATTGAAACCCGGCTGCGAATCAATGACAGCGGCTGGTTGTCTCTTGGCCTGACTAATACCGGGGAGGATCGTCGCATCACCCTGGGCTTCGGACGGGGCTACTAGGTGAAATGCCGGGTCGGACAGCGCTAGAAGGGCGGTAAGTGATCGCTGAGCCAGGCCTCCACTTCGGTCGCGGATTTGCGTCCGGCACTGCGGGCCACCGTGTTACCGTGCCGGTCGAACAACACCAGGGTCACCGCGTCCACGTCGTATTGCTCGGCAAAGCGCTCCCCCCGAGGCGTATTCAGGTCGGCAACCAGATAATGCATGGCATCAGGATGACGGTCGCGAACCTGTCCCAACTGATCCATCAGATCCACGCTCTCGACATAATTATGGTCATGGACCAGCACCACCGCCGGCTCGCCGGTACCGATCACGCTGAGATCGGTGCTGAAGCCCATGGGCAGCATGCTCAGTAGCAGCCAGCCCAACAGAATCAGGGCGGCCAGGATCAACAGAACGGACAAGGGCTTCGCAAAGGATTTCATGCCATGCTCCCGGACATTTCACGGTAGAGTTCGATCTCGGCCGCCAATTCTAACCGAAGCGACAGGAAATCACCGCACCATGGCCACGGTTGAAGCAAGCCTGCACGCCCCCAACTGGCTGCTCCATTGTCGTCCCGGCATGGAATCGGCCACTGCCGCCGAGATGGAGGAACGGGCCCGCGCGCAAGGCATCCTCGGCACCTACGCCATCGCCCAGGCAAACAGCGCCTATCTGCGCTTGTGCCAGCCGGACCCGGACCAGGCCCGGGCCATGGTGGAGCAGGCGCCCACGGGCCACATCTTTGCCCGTCAATTGATCCATGAACATTGCTGGATGGAAGGACTACCCCAGCGTGACCGGCTCAGCCCCATTCTGGCCGCATTACCCCGTCATCAAGGCTTTGAGGGGATCCAGCTCAGTGCGCCGGACAGCAATGAGGGCAAGGCACTGTCCCGATTCCTCAAGGGCTTTGGCCGGGCCCTCAGGCAGGGTGCCGAACAACAGGGGATCGATCTGGCGTTGCCCGGCGCCCCTCGCCTGCATTTATTTTTCCCCGATTCCAACCGGGTCAGCATTGGTTTCAACCAGGATCCGGCCAGTCCGCCAGGCGGCATCCGACGCCTGCGCATGCCCGGCCAAGCCCCCAGTCGCTCGACCCTGAAACTGGAAGAAGCGCTGCTGACCCTGCTCAGTGAGGCGGAAAGAAACCGCTGGCTTCAGCCGGGGCTTCGGGCGGTGGATCTGGGCGCCGCACCCGGGGGCTGGAGCTGGCAGATGGTGCGTCGTCATATCCAGGTCACGGCAGTGGACAACGGCCCCATGGCGCCCTCCCTGATGGACAGCGGGCTGGTGGAGCATGTGCGGGCGGATGGTTTCACCTGGCGGCCGCCGCGGGCGGTGGACTGGCTATTGTGCGACATGGTGGACAAGCCGGGGCGGGTGGCGGCCCGCATGCAGGAATGGCTGGGCCAGAGCTGGACCCGGCACGCGGTATTCAATCTCAAACTCCCCATGAAGCGGCCCTGGCCCATCGTTCGCAATCTGCTTTGGGGCCTAGAATCGGCATTGGCGGAAAGCCGCCCCAGTCTCGAACTCCGGGCCCGCCAGCTCTACCACGACCGGGAGGAGATCACGGTACTGGCCGTGGACCCTGACGGGCCCGGCGCTCGAAAATAGTCAGTGGGCAGCTCGTCCCATTGCCGCCATTCGCCGGAAGGCCTGCTACGCTTTAGGGTGGGGTCAGCCCCCTAGAGCACTTCATCCGGCAGAGGGGAAGGCGTCATGAGACAAGCGAGCATTCATACATTGTTCTGGGGAGCCTGTGTCCTGCTGCTCCTGTCAGCCTGTGAACAGGCGGAGCCCCCTGCGGAGGAAACCGCCACCGACGAGGCGGCGCCCGAAGCGGTGAGCGACTGTCAGCTGACCATGGGCTGGGATCCCTGGGAGCCCTACCACTACATGACCCCCAAGGGTGAGGTGGACGGGCTGGACGTGGAACTGGTCCGCGCCGCCGCCGAGCGAATGGATTGCGAGCTCGACTTTGTCCAGGACGATTTCCTGACCCTGTTGGACGGGCTGCGCGCCGGCGAGATCGATCTGATTCCCGGAGCCACCCACACCGAGGCCCGAGCTCAATTCGCCCACTTCAGCGATCCTTATCGAGTGGAGTACTTCACCATCTGGATCCGGACCGATGATCAGGAATTGCTGGAAGGCAAAGACCTGACTTCCCTGCTGGAATCCGGTCGGCGGGTGGGCTTCACGGAAGGCTTCATTTACGGCAGCGAGGTGGAGTCACTCATGGCCGATCCCGAGCACGAAGTCCTTCTACGGGGGGCCCGGATCGGTGACCTGAATCTGCTGCGCCTCATTGATCATGATATCGACGCCATGATTGAGGACCCCTATGTGGCCACGTCCATTCAGCGGCGTCTGGGCTTCGGTGAGCAAGTGGTACGCCTGGAGCACGAGCTGGGCCGTGGGGATGTCCACCTGATGTT
Source organism: Natronospira proteinivora (assembly GCF_024170465.1). Classification (NCBI taxonomy): domain Bacteria; kingdom Pseudomonadati; phylum Pseudomonadota; class Gammaproteobacteria; order Natronospirales; family Natronospiraceae; genus Natronospira; species Natronospira proteinivora. The sequence goes on from NZ_JALJYF010000002.1 coordinate 635,614, forward strand.
CAGTCAATCCTCGGTGGACGAGCCGCTGGTGGAACGCTTCAACGATGTCCTGGCCGAACTGGAGGAAGACGGAACTCAGGATGAAATCGCCGCCCGTTACCAGAAGCCCTGACGCCGACTGCTTCGAGGACAAGCATCGATTCTCTTCCAGGAAGCAAAAAAGGCCGGCCTGAATCATCAGGCCGGCCTTTTTTAATCACCCTCTGTCAGATCGACTTACCAGATGTTGGCCCGTTCCTCTTCCGGCAGGTACATCTCATCGTCCGGCGAGACATCGAATGCCTCATAGAAACCCGGGATATTCGGCAGGGTCGTATTGACGCGAAACTCGCCGGGTGAATGGGGGCGAGTCTGGAGGTGCTGGCGCAAGGCCTCATCCCGGAACTGGATTCGCCAGATCTGGCCCCAGCCCAGGAAGAAACGTTGCTCACCCGTGAATCCTTCGATCTCTGGTGCCGCTTCTCCGTCCAGGGACAACTGATAGGCCCGCCAGGCCACCCGCAGGCCGCCGTGGTCGGCAATGTTCTCGCCTAGAGTGGCCCGACCATCGATGTTCACCCCTTCAAGAGGTTCTTCGGCACTGAATTGGTCCACCAACACCTGGGAGCGGTCCTGGAATTCTTCTTCCGAACCCTCGGACCACCAATCCCGCAGATTCCCATCTCCGTCCACCTGACGACCGGAATCATCGAAACCATGGCTGATCTCATGACCGATCACCGCACCGATGGCACCATAATTGATGGCATCGTCTGCATTCACATCAAAGAATGGTGGCTGCAGGATCGCGGCCGGAAAGACAATCTCGGTCATGGAAGGCGAATAATAGGCATTCACCGTCTGCGGGGTCATGAACCATTCGTCCCGGTCCACCTCTTCACCCAGGTGATTAAGCATACGCTCATGCTCATAAGCCCGTGACCGCATCACATTGCCCAGCAGATCTTCGGGGTCCACTTCCAGGCCCTCGTAGCTCCGCCATTCATCCGGGTAACCAATCTTGGTATTGAAATCTTCCAGCTTTGCCAGGGCCTCGTCCCGGGTATCCGGGCTCATCCAGGGGGACTCCTCCAATGTCTGCTGGAAGGCAATCATCAGGTTGTCCACCATCTCGGCCATGCGTTCGCTGGCCTCTTCATCATAGTGGCGTTCCACATAGAGCTTGCCGAGCTGGAATCCCACCACGCTGTTTAGCGTTTGGATCGCTCGTTCCCAGCGAGGCTCCTGTTCTTCCAGTCCCTGCAAGACGCGGCCCGAAAAATCAAAGCGGGCATCAGCAAAATCGCTGGACAGGTATTGGGCATAACGGCTCAACACCCGCCACTGCAGGTAGGTCTGCCAATCATCCAGAGGATGTTCAGAGAGGAGCCTGTCAGCTTCACTCAGATAATCAGGCTGACGGACAACCACGGCGTCCACCGCTTCCACGCCAAGGGAATCCAGGAACTCCGACCAGTTCATACCCGGCGCCAACTCTTTCAAAGACGCCATTTCCTTGCGGTTGTAGGTGGCCACCGGGTCCCGGTTTTCAACTCGGGTCCAGTGATGCTCTGCCAACTCGCTTTCCAGGGCCATGATGGAATCGGCCGCTTGTGACGGAGATTCATGCCCCATCAACTCGAACATCTCGGCAATATGCTCAAGATAAGCTTGCCGGACATCCTCATTGGCTTCATCCAGGTAATAGTCCCGTTCGGGGAGACCCAGCCCGGACTGACTGATATAGCTAATGTATTGCTCGGAGTCGCGCGCATCCTGACGCACAAAGAAACTAAAGGGGCCGTTGACGCCATAAGTCGGCAACTCAGCCAGCAGGGACTTGAGCTCATCCCGGTCTTCAATGGAGGTGACTTTTGACAACAGGGGCTGCAAGGGCTCCAGGCCCAGCGTTTCCAGACGCTCCTCATCCATGAAGCTGATGTAGAAATCCCGAATCATCTGCTCCGGGCTACCTGTTTCCACACCTTCGGCTTGGGATACTTCATCCACAAGCTCACGCAGATCTCTTTCCGCCTGCTCACGAAGTTCGTCAAAGCTCCCGTAACGCGCTCGGTCAGATGGGATATCGGTACGCGCCATCCAGCCGCCATTCACGAAACGAAAAAAATCATCCTGGGGACGAACATCCCGGTCCATATTTTCCAGGTCCACACCCAAGGCACGAGGTGCCTCCTGATCCGTGGACGATGCTCCTTCTCCCATTTCTTCCTGGCCGCATGCAAACAAAACACTTGCACACAGCAACACCAACAGGTGTCTGCTCATCGTTGCACCTCAAAGTTTTCGGACAAAAAAATTCAGACGCACACAGGCGCCCGGGGTTCAATTCAGAGTGGGAACTGGCCGATGACTGAAACCGAGATCAAGCTCGCCGCCCTTATAATCGGGCAGCTTCCCACAAACAGCCTAGTGGAGCCAGTCGTCGATGAACCGTTCCAGATCATCGTAAGTGTAGTTTTCGAACCAGATATAGCGCAGACCGATCCGGAACCGATCTCCCTCATCGGCCCTGGCCGCCACTACCCGGCAGCGGGCATCTACATCCGAGTAGCGACCGTCCTTGAGCGGTAGCTGCATCTGGATCCGCAACTCCTCGCCGGCAAGCTTGCCCTGCATGGCTGATTCAGGCAGCAATTGCCGAGCGGTGCTGCTACTGCAGAGCATCTGCAAACCTGTCAGGGAAATATCCAGAGCCAGGGCAGAATGAGCCTTGCCCTGACCATCCAGCACCTTCACCGGGTGCTGGGTATCGATTCGCTCGAATACCCGGCGGTCATCACTGGCGCCCAGTTTGCTTGAATGATCAATTTCGCCCATATCCTTCACTCCCTGTATTTTGATTGACCGGGCACATCGGCGAGGGTCAATCGGGTGTCTTTATCAGACGGCTGCATTCCCGGCATCCGTCACCTCCTTCCTTGAGTCCATCCGCTCTCCCCAACTTTATGTTGGGTTTTTTTTTAAAATGTTGGGTTTTTTAAATTGCACAGCTGCTCAACCCCTTCTTCTCCAGATAACGTTGATGATACTCCTCAGCAGGATAGAAGGCCGTGGCCGGACTGATTTCGGTCACAATGGGTCGCTTGAAACGCCCTGACCGGTCCAGTGCCTCGCGCGCTGTTTCAGCTTTTTCTTTCTGCTCTGGTGAATGGTAGAAAATCGCAGAGCGGTACTGGCTACCCACATCCGGCCCCTGGCGATTCAGGCTGGTGGGATCATGCATTTCCCAAAAAACCGATAGCAATTCTTCATAGCTCAACCGCTGGGGGTCAAACTGAATCTCCACCACCTCGGCATGGCCAGTCTCTCCGGTACAGACGTCTTCGTAGCTGGGATTCTCGTGATCCCCCCCTTGATAACCCACACGGGTTTCCAGCACGCCGTCCATTTCCCGGAAGCGGGCCTCCACGCCCCAGAAACAACCGGCGCCGAAACTGGCTTTTTCTGATCGCATTCTCTCGCTCCTGCCCCAAGGTCTGATCCGTATTATGTACTATGGATTAGGACTGGTGGCCTTGCCCGGGGTTCCTCTGCCATTGAAGCTTATCGTTCTTTCCCATTAGTTTAGCAGCCTTCGCCTACAGGTGAGTAATCGGGAAAAACACCCCGAAAACAGGGGCGTCCCTGCGGTGAAACCCAGTCCGGCCGAGTGCTCGGTTAACCCAATATCCAACAATTGCAATGGCCTGAGTGGCTGGGTACTGTCAACGCCTTCTTTGGGGCATGGGAGGCAACGATGAAGGCAGATCCCCGTCAACGCAAGGCACTGCTGCAAACCCTGGGTCCGGGCCTGCTCATGGCCGGGGCCGCCGTTGGCGTCTCCCACCTGGTCCAGGCCACCCGGGCCGGCGCGGAATACGGCTTCCTGCTGCTGGGCTTGGTGGTTCTGGTCTGCGCCCTGAAATATCCCTTCCTGGAGTTCGGGCCCCGTTACGCCGCTGCCACAGGCCTTTCCCTCCTGGACGGCTACCGCCGCATGGGGCGTTGGGCACTTGGCGTCTACATCCTGATCACGGTGGGCACCATGTTCGCCATATTGGCCAGCGTCACCGTGGTCACCGCCGGCTTGGCCGGACGTTTTTTTCCCCTGCCTCTGGGCACCACAGCCTGGTCGGCCATGGTGCTGGGCTGTTGCGGCCTGATTCTGCTACTGGGGCGCTTTCGGGGCCTGGATCTAAGCATGAAGGTGATCATGGCCTTGCTCGCCCTGCTGACCCTGGTGGCAGTGAGCCTGGCTCTGTTGAGCCCGGAAAGCTGGACGGACCGCCCACCAGAACCTTCAATGGCCTCCCTCTGGTCTGGTGCCGGCATCGCCTTTCTGCTGGCCCTGATGGGATGGATGCCCATCCCCCTGGATGTGGCGGCCTGGCATTCCCTCTGGGCTCAGGAACGGCGCCGCCATACCGGCCACCAACCGTCAGTCCGGCATGCCCTGTTCGACTTCAAGCTGGGTTACGTGGGGGCCACTCTCCTGGCTGTCTGCTTTCTGGTTCTGGGTGCAACGGTAATGTATGGCAGCGAAGAAGCCTTGTCAGAGAGTGGGGTGGTCTTCGCCGGACAGCTGGCAAGTCTCTACGGCCAGACTTTGGGCAGCTGGAGTACGCCCGTGATCCTCCTGGGCGCCCTAATCGTCATGTTCAGCACCACCCTGGCGGTCAGCGATGCCTATCCTCGCGTCCTTTCGGCGCTGGCCGGTTTCGCCAGCCCCAAGCTGAACCACGGGGGCCGTCGCCTCTTTATTACGGGATTTTTTGCGGTAGCGGGCGGGGCGCTGATCGTTATCCACTTCTTTGGGCAGGCCTTTACCACCTTGGTGGATTTTGCCACCACTATCTCCTTTTTGTCGGCACCGCTGCTGGCGTGGCTGAACTATCGCCTGGTTACCGGGCCTCTCATGCCGGCGGCCCACCGGCCAGGCCCCGGCCTGAGACTTTTCAGTCTGGTGGGGATCGGCTTTCTGCTGGGCTTCTCCCTGCTGTGGATCATCTGGCGACTGCTGGGCTAACGCTTGCGATAGCGCCGACGCAGACGGTCCTCATCCCAAAGACGGGAAAGGTGCTGGAAGGGATGGAGCAGGGCCAGGGCATGCAGCAAGAAACCCAGCCCCCAAATGCCCACCAGGATGAGCAACCAAAGCAGCATTGGACTGCTCACCAGGGCAATAAGTAGCAAGACGCCGGCGGAAGGCAGGAAAATGGCCAAATGGATGAGAAAATCCCGGACCGTCCGGGCATGGATCTCCGCCTGCTTATAGGGGTTCTTGTGCGGGTCACCGACCGTCACGATGCATTCCCGGGTTCGTGGCTTACGGGCAACTTGAATGAGAAATGGCATGCCGGGAAGGCCCTTCCCGGCATGCCGCGATCACCTTGAAGCGGATGGCCCCGGTTGAACGGGATCACCCTTCCAGCAAACCCAGGGCCTGATCCAGCAGGGCCAGGGCGGTGTCATGATCACCCTGTTCATGGGCTTCTTCGCCCTCCTGCCGCAACTCTTCCACCTCGGCGATCCGCTCCTCGCTCAGGCCCATCTCATCGGCCATCTCCAGGGCTTCATCGATCATGTCCATGTACGCCGGACAACTATGGGCAAAAGCCATGGCCGGCAAAACGGACAGGGTCAGAACAATCAAAAATCGCTTAAACATAATCACCTCCATTGCAGTGTCTTACCACTAGCTTGGCAGGATGACCGGCCAAGCTCAAGTCAGGACTCTGGGCCCGCCGGGGCCCCCTGCTATGCGGGTCATCGTCCCTCAGCTTGATTCAGATCAATTTGAGGCCACAGAATTGTGGATAATCTACCCTCACAATAAGTTCACAACCAATCGCGCTGGAGACACACGCCATGGAAACCAAGCATATTCTCGCCATTCTGGATCCCAGCTTGGAAAAGAATCCAGCCGCCCGTCGGGCGATAACCCAGGCACGTCAGAGCGGTGCCCGCCTGACCATGGCGGTCTTTGAGGACCACCAAACCATTGTCGAATCCGGACTCATGGGCGATGCCCTGACCCGCCAGGCCATTGATGGCTGGCAGTCAGAGGTGGAGAACTGGCTGGATGAAGTGGTTTCCGGTCTGGACAGCGAAGGCGTATCAGTAGACACCAAGGTGGTCATTGGCCACCCCCTGGCTGACCAGATACTGGAAACCATCGAGGCGGGTGACTACGATCTGGTGATCAAGGATTCCCATGATGAATCCTTCCTTTCCCGTGCCTTCTTCACTCCGCTGGACTGGCACCTGCTGCGGCGTTGCCCGATCCCCTTGATGTTGGCCAAGGCCGACAGCGGGGACAGCCCCAAGCGCATTGCGGCAGCGGTGGATCCCTTCCACGAGCGGGGCAAGCCCGCCGAGCTGGACCGGCGCATTTTGGCCACGGCCAAATCATTAGCCGAGCTCTATGGGGCTGAACTGCATGTCATCCATGCCTGCCAGACCCAGCCCCTGGGCGCCAACTCTCCCCTGGAGGGGCCGTCGCTGGAGTTCGAGAAAGTCCGGGACGAAATCACCCGACACCACACTCGCGCTCTGCATGAACTGAGTGAGGAGTTTCAAATCAGCCAGGATCGGAGTCACTTCCTGGATGCCCCAGCGCGGCGGGCGATTGCCGATTTCACCCGCGAACAATCGGTGGACCTGCTGGTCATGGGCACGGTAACCCGCAAGGGATTGACCCGACTGATCATGGGCAGCACGGCGGAAGCCATTCTGGGACGCCTGGAGTGCGATGTGCTGGCCATCAAGCCGGAAGGATTCCCCAACAAGGCCTGATTTCCGGGCCAGGCGGCCCTGTTGACTCAGGGCCGCCTTGACGGCACACCCTCCTGAGACCCGCCATCCCCCAGAAGGTGCATCGTCCGCGTAAGCGCCTGGTCACAATCCAGACCCAGCTTGAACGTTAACAGGGCGTCGGCACGAGTCCGACCCTGATTGACAGCCACCACCGGCAATCCACGGCTGGCCGCCTCTCGAACAAAACGGTAACCGGACCAAACCACCAGGGACGAACCCACGACCACCACGGCATCGCTCTCCGCCAATGCATCACGGATCCGGGTGACCCGAGTGGCAGGCACATTTTCACCAAAGAAGACCACATCGGGCTTGAGTATCCCCTGACAGCGGTGGCAATCGCTGGGCCGGAACCCTCCATGATCCGCTTCCCGCAATTCGGCGTCGCCATCCGGATTGATGCCCTGGACCCGGGCATCCCAATCACCATTCAGACGTATCAGATCGCGCTGTACCTGATCACGGCAGAGACGCTCACCACAGGCCTGGCAAACCACTTCGGACAGACGACCATGCAACTCCACCACGCATGAACTGCCCGCCCGCTGATGCAGGGCATCCACATTCTGGGTTACCAGCATCTTGCCGATGCCCATGGCCTGCATGCTGGCTAGGGCGTGATGGGCCGGATTGGGAAGGGCCGCCTGTATCCGCGGCCAACCCAGGTAACTGCGGGCCCAGTATCGCTGGCGGGTGGCCGCACTGGCCATGAAGGCCTGGTATTGGATGGGTTGGCGGCGGGTCCAGCGGCCCTGGCGATCCCGGTAGGCCGGAATACCGGAAGCCGTGCTGCACCCGGCTCCCGTGAGAAAGAGACAGTGCGGGTGGGTCTCCAGAAAGCGCGCCAGATCGGCCGGATCCGCTTCAGGTACGGTCACCGACGGCCAGCGCCGGAACTCGGGGATGCGAACATTGGGGGCTTTCATTCCGATACCGTCCCAGCCTGAGCGATAAGTAAAAACCAAAGGGTCCAACTTCGTCAGAACACTCAAGGACCCCGGCAGTTCCCCCAAGGACCGGCCCCGTCGCACTCTTCAGTGCTCGGTCAGACTCACATACTCGGCCACCCGGGCAATAGTCTCTTCGGTTTCCATATCCGCCGGCACTGTGGAGAGGCTCACGTCCACGCCAGCTTCCTTATCCCTAAGCGGCGCACCTTCCTTTATAGTGGCAGTCTGACGGAATGAAGCAAGGTGTTTTCATGGGATTGAAGCGATGGCGCAGCAGTGGCGATGCCGGTCAGCGCCTGCTCGCGGGATGGATGGTGCTATTGGCGGCCAGTCTTTGGGGGACCGCGGGGGTCGCCTCCCGATGGATCCATGAAGCCGAAACGGCCGATGCCATCGACATCGGTTTCTGGCGGCTGGGCCTTGCCGTGCCCTTGCTCTTCCTGGTGGCGCGACTACAGTCACCCCTTCCCGGAACCATGCTCAAGCAGAACGGCATGACTCTGCTCATCATGGGTTTGTGCCTGGCGGGGTTCCAGGTGGGCTATTTTGCTGCCATCGCCACCCTGGGGGTGGCGGTAGCCACTCTGCTGGCGATCTGCACCATTCCCGTAGTGGCCGCCCTGCTTGCCTGGCCCTGGTATGGCGAAGCCATTACCCCCTGGGCCGCGCTGGCCTTGTTGGGCGCCGTTATCGGTGCCGGGCTCATCGTCACCGGAGCAGAGTCACCGGACCTACCGGGCACCGGCGGTTTGCTCCTGGGCCTGCCACTGGCCCTGGGCGCAAGCTTCTGTTTCGCCCTGCTGACCCTGGTGAGCCGACGCATGAGCCACAGCGCCACCCCCCTGTGGTCCGCCACCTTCACCCTGGCCATCGCAGCCTTGGTACTCGGCAGTTTTGTACTGCTCCGCTCCGGGGGGATTCCAGCCAACACCGGAGGGACATGGGCAGCTCTGGCCTGGATCGCCCTGCTACCCACGGCCGTGGCTTATGCGCTTTTCTATGCCGGAGTTCGCCTGATCACCTCGGCCACCGCCGGGATGCTGATTCTGGCCGAACCACTCACGGCCAATGTCCTGGCCTGGGCAATCCATGGTGAACGATTGGGCAAGCTGGGGTGGAGCGGTGCCGCACTGCTGTTATCGGCCATGGCCTTGATGGCCTGGGCCGGACGACAGCCGCGGTCTCCTAAATAAGGATCAGGGCCAACACCGACAATCCGACCCCGAACAACATCAAACCCAATCCCAGTGAATACAAACGATTAGCACGACCCATCCGTGTCCTGCTTGAGTCATTGGACGCTGACATGGCCCTTCCTGTGTATGATGGTTTTTCTTGGAATGGACAAAATACTGAGGTATCCAAAGCCAAGGTGCAAGGGGGCGAATTTCCCAGCTACCCAAAGCCCAAAACGATGGGCGATACCAAAGGGAGGTTGTCTTGGCATTTTCCCTGTCATTCTGGGAATGGGTTCTGGCAAGTCTGGTGGTCATCATCGGTGCCCTGGTTCAGGGCAGCATTGGCTTCGGCGTAGCCCTGCTGGGCGCACCGCTACTGTTCCTGATCAATCCCATGCTGGTTCCTGCTCCGGTGATCATCATCGGCATGAGTCTGCCCCTGCTCATCCTCTTGCGGGATCATCACGCCGTGGTCTACCGGGATGTGGCCTGGGTGCTGCCGGGGAAATTGCTGGGCAGCCTGATGGCCGCCGCCCTGCTGGGCGTGGTGTCGGAATCCGCGCTGGGACTGGTGTTCGGGGCACTGGTATTGCTCGGGGTCGGCCTGAGCCTGAGCCGACGCTTTCCCCTGCCCGGAGGACGACATCTGTTTGCCGCCGGCGGCGTAGCCGGCTTCATGGCCACCACCACCTCCATCGGCGGTCCTCCACTGGCACTGGTGTTCCAGCATGTTCGAGGCGCCCGTCTGCGAGGCACCTTGTCCGCCTGTTTCATTCCGGGAGGAATCTTTTCCCTGGCCGCCCTCTGGTGGGTGGGTCGCCTGGGGTGGTCGGAGCTGATGGCCGGTCTGAGCCTCTTCCCTGCCATCATCAGCGGATTTCTGTTATCCGCCTATCTGGCCCACTGGCTTGATCGCGGTTGGTTGCGGCCCGCATTACTGGCAGTTTCGGCTCTGGCCGGCCTGACGGCCGTGGTCAATGCCGCCTGGCAGCTACTGTCCTGAGTTAGTCCTGGGCGGTGGTCAGACGCATCTCGTCCAGCCGGGATAGCCAGTCCCTGAGCACCGTCCCCGCCTTTTGATTCATCCAGTGGGCACAGCGCTGCGTCTCGTCGCGCAAGCGTTCGACCGACTGGGTGGGATGGGCATCCAGCTGGGCCACATGGGCCACCAACCACTGGGACATGCTCCGGGCATCCACTTCCGGGTGGAACTGTAGCCCCAGAATGCTACGGCCCTGGGAAAAGGCCTGGACCTGGCAAGCCTCGGTACCGGCCAGACGTTCACAACCCGGAGGCAAGTCTATGGCATCACTGTGCCAGTGAAGAACCGGAACCTGATCCAGAAAACGCAGGGAGGACTGCTGTCCGACCGGGGTCAGCTCCACCGGCCACCAACCCAGCTCCGGGGCTGCCCGCCGTTGGATGGCGCCCCCCAGGACACGGGCCATGAGCTGGGCACCCAGACAGATTCCCAGCACCGGGGTATTGGCCAGCAGACACTGTTCAATCAGGCGCATCTCGTCCACCAGGAAGGGAAAGCGCGCATCATCCATGGCGCAGGGTGGCCCGCCCAGAATAATTACCAGGGCGGCCTCGCTGGCTTTCACAGCGCTGAGATCATCCTGGGTGGCATCCAAGTACTGGATCTCATAGCCCAGGCTGGAAAGATGCGGACCAAGGGCGCCCAAGCCCTTGAAATCGATTTGCCGTATCACCAGCACCCGTCCGGGTGGTATCCCTGTCAGGCTGTTGGACATGCAAGTTGCCTCTGTGTACCGATGCAAGACCAAGCCGGTGACCTGTTACATCATGTTTGCCTTGCGGGCATTTCAGGCCCTGAGACCGATGCCCCGCTTGAGCAGAAACAGGGCAATAAAATACAGACTCACAAGCAGGGTGATAATGATGGCAAAGGCCAGATCCAGGCGTACATCGCTAATGCCGTGAATGCTGTACCGGAACAGATTCACCATATACAGGATCGGATTGAACAGGGAAACATCCCGCCAGACCCCCGGCAGTAATTCCACGGTGTAAAACACACCGCCCAGATAGGTCAGGGGCGTGAGTATGAACGTGGGGATAATGGATATATCGTCAAACTTCTTGGCAAAAACCGCGTTGATCAGCCCTGCCAGGGAAAATGCCGCGGATGTCATCAGGACCACGGCGATCATGATGAAGGGATGGGAAACACTCAGCGGTGTAAACAGAGAAGCGATCACGGCCACCAGCAAGCCCACCAGCAGACCCCGGCCCATGCCACCCACCACATAGCCCAAGAGGATAAGGGAGTTGGGCATGGGCGAGACCATCATCTCCTCGATATGCCGGGCGAACTTGGCGCCAAAGAAGGAAGACACCACATTGCCGTAGCTGTTCTGAATAACGGCCATGATGATCAAACCGGGGGCGATAAAGCTCATGAACTCCAAACCACCCATCTCCCCGACCCGACGACCGATGAGCTGGCCAAAGATCACAAAATACAAGCTCATGGTGATAGCCGGGGGTACCAGTGTCTGGACCCAGATACGCAGGACCCGAGTCAGTTCCTTGTGGACAATGGTGTAGAGACCCACGAGATTCTGCCGATAACGATTCATTCTGCTGTCTCCGTCTCGTCACGACGACGTTGGGCCTGACGCTCCTGACCCACCATTCGCACAAAAAGCTCCTCCAGGCGGTTGACCTTGTTCCGCATGCTGGTGACTTCAATACCTGCCACCGACAGCTGCCGAAACAGATCATTGACCGGCTGATCCCGGTGCACCTCCACTTCCAGACAGCCTTCATCCACCTTGCGCAGCTGGTAATCCTCAATCGAGGGCAAATCCACCACCGGCTGAGCCAGATTCAGCAGGAAGGTTTCGGTGCTCAATTTATCCAGCAGGCGACGGGTACTGGCTTTCTCGATGATGCGACCGTGATCGATGATCGCGATATTGCGGCAGAGGGTCTCGGCCTCTTCCAGATAATGGGTAGTCAAGATAATGGTGGTTCCCTGTACATTGATCTCGCGCAGGAAATCCCACATGGAACGACGAATCTCGATATCCACGCCAGCGGTGGGCTCATCCAGAATGAGCAGCCGAGGTTCGTGGACCAGTGCTCGGGCAATCATAAGACGGCGCTTCATGCCTCCGGAAAGATCCCTTGAAGGGGCATCCCGTTTCTCCCAAAGATCCAGTTGCTTAAGATACCTCTCCGCTCGGGGAATGGCCTGTTTTCGGGGAATGCCGTAATACCCCGCCTGATTGACCACAATATCCTGAACCTTCTCGAACTGATTGAAGTTGATCTCCTGGGGTACCACGCCGATGCAGGCCTTGGCCGCCTCCAGCGACTGGTCCATATCATGTTCGAAAACCTGAATGGTGCCGTCGCTCTTATTGACCAGAGAGGTGAGAATGCCAATAGCGGTGGTCTTGCCGGCCCCATTGGGTCCCAGCAGAGCGAAAAAATCTCCCTCCTCCACATCCAGATCAATTCCCTTCAGGGCCTGAACCCCGTTGGGATAGCTCTTGGTGAGGTTTCGAATCGACAGCGCTTTCATGAATAAATCCAAGCGTGGCAGAACAAGCGCCCTACTTTAACATGAGCACAAAGCCGGGCCCGCCGCACTCCGAAGCAAAAAAAACCGCGACCCCGAAGGGGCCGCGGCTGTCTTGCTCAGCTTGCTGTCTAGGATATTGACCCTGGCTTAGGGGGTATCCATGCAGAAGGTGTAGTCACCGGAGCCACTCCAGATCTCCAGACGCCAGGCGTAGAAACCGGAGCTTCCGTTGTAGCTGATCTCGGCCGCTTCGGTGCCGGAGTTCGGTAGGGAAGAGGCCACATCCTGCCAGGCACTACCACTCCAGCGCTGCAGGTAGAGATCAAAAATGGCGTTGTCGGGAGATACCAGAATGCCGTTCTGATTGCCAGCGGCAGACTGGTAGTAGGTGCCATCCGGCTCATGGGTGCTGGCACCGCGACCGCCGCTCAGGGTGCCTTCGTACTCTTCATAGCCACTGGGACAGGCACCCGGATCGGGGCCCGGGTCGCCACCCCCGTTGCCGCCAAACAGGCTGTACAACAAACGGTTGGGGGAACCGGAACCAATGCCGCTGAGACGGCCGGTTGTGGCATTGTCAATTAGAGCCGCTTCCACCTGCTGGCGGCTGGCGGAGGGGTTCATGCCCAAATAAAGGGCGGCCACCCCGGCCACATGAGGCGCGGCCATGGAGGTGCCACTAATGGTGTTGGTGGCACTGTAGCTGGTGTGCCAAGCGGCCGTAATATTGGAACCCGGGGCCCAGATATCCACGCAGCTACCGTAATTGGAGAAATTGGAACGGCTATCGTTGCTGGTGGTTGAACCCACATTGAAAGCACCGGCAGCTCGGCCCGGGGAGGAATTACAGGCATTCGTGCTTGAGTTGCCCGAAGCCGTCACCATGGTGACACCGGCACTCGCCGCACCATTGACGGCATTATCCAGGGCGTTGGATGCACCACCACCCAGGCTCATGTTGGCCACGGCCGGTGCCTGATGATTGTTGGCGACGAAATCCACGCCACCAATTACCCCGGCATTGCTACCACTACCCTGACAACCCAGCACACGGACAGGCACCAGAGTTGCCGCCTTGGCCACACCATAGACCTCACCACCCACGGTGCCGGCCACATGGGTACCATGACCATTACAGTCTTCCGTGCCCCGACCATCGTTAATGGCGGTCCAACCACCCTGAACCCGGTTACCGAATTCAGCATGGCTGGAACGAATACCGGTATCCAGAATGTAGGCATTCACACCACTGGCGGTGGTCTGGTACTGGTAGGTGTTGTCCAGTGGCAAATCGCGCTGGTCGATACGGTCCAGGCCCCAGGTGGCCGGCGACTGGCTTTGATTGAGATAAACCCGGCGATCGGCTTCGATGAAGTCCACCCGCGGATCCTGGGCAATGACAGCCAGGGCACGCTGGGTACTCTGTTCAGTGGAAGCCATGAGCGCATCACCTGCGGTAATGGCGAAACCGCTAAGGGCCGTGCTGTAGGTTTGGCTAACCTGAAAACCGCTGTCCTTGGCCAGCGTGCGGGCCAGGTCCTTGGACGACTGGGTGCCCATCATGTCCTCGTTGAGGACGACAATGAAACTACCCGGAATCCGGTCAGGATGATCCATTCCTTCAATGGCCACCTTGCCAAGGTCAACCCCCAGCAGATTATCGGCCTGTGTCAGATCCGTGGCATGGGACATGCCCGCAGCCAGAAGGATGGCGGGAATACTCCCACCCAATAAACTTCGCTTACGCATAATACCCCCTCAGGTAAGTTGCTTCTCCGGACCCCAATGGTCTGGAGCCATTAACTAAAGCGCATGGCGGCGCCATTCGTTGTGAACCCGGTCACAGTTTTGACAGGGAAATACAGACGGAAAGCAAATGAAGCGCATCAATAAGACATAAGCCGGATAACTACAGCTTTCCCGCCAATATTTCTGCGCAGGACGGCGGAGGGGATACAAAAAGATCTTCTTAGAATTCAGCGGAGAATAGCAAGGTCCATCACTATCCGACACTGTCTACATCAGCAATCCGAACGAAGTCGAAGCCACTGCTTTCAGGCCGGAGGATCGAGTGCAGGGTGGAACTGGTTCGGTTCTCGCGTTGTCCATTAGCTATTCTCAGGGCCGTTCGAGCTACAGCCATCGATGGGTAGCTTCGGCTTCGTTCAGATTTCCGAGGTAGATGATTACAAAAAAACCGCGGCCCCCGAAGGGACCGCGGCTATCTTGCTCACCTTGTTGTCAAGGAATTTGCCCCGAACTTAGGGGGTATCCATGCAGAAGGTGTAGTCACCGGAGCCACTCCAGATCTCCAGACGCCAGACGTAAAAGCCGGAGCTACCGCTGTAGCTGATCTCGGCTGCTTCCGTGCCGGAGTTCGGCAGGGAGGAATCCACATCCTGCCAGGAACTGCCGTTCCAGCGCTGCAGGTAGAGATCAAAGATGGCGTCATCCGGGGAGATCAGGATACCGTTCTGATCGCCAGCGGCGGACTGGTAATAATTGCCATCCGGCTCATGGGTACTGGTGCCGCGACCGCCGCTCAGGGCTCCTTCATACTCTTCATAGCCACTGGGGCAGGCACCCGGCTCGGGACCCGGATCCGGATCGCTGGTAGAACCGTCATGGTTGCCCACCAGGCTGACACCAGAGAAGGCCTCATAGCCACGCACCATCACGTACCAGCTACCTTCCTCGGGATCATCGAAGGAGCAGCTCTCATCATTGCCCCAGTCGTAGGGACGGCAATCCCAGTCACTGGTGGTGGGCTCGGCTCCAAAGCGAACATACAGATCGGCGTCACCGCTACCACCGCTCATGTCGAAGCTCAGCTCGGAGGCATTGGCCGGCACTTCCATGAAGAAGTGCAACTCTTCACCCTGGCCGCCGGACAGATCAGTCACGGCCTCACCATTGCTGAGTTGGCCTTCACTGCCGTCACCACCGTCGCCGCCGTCATCATCGTCATCATCGCCACCATTACCATCGGTGACACGGCTATACAGCAGCAGGTTGGGCGAACCGGAACCAACGCTACTGATAGCACCCTGGGTGGCTTCCGACGTCAAGGCATCTTCCACCTGGGCCGGACTGGCCCCGGGGTTTTCACCCTGATAGATGGCGGAAACACCGGCCACATGCGGGGCTGCCATGGAGGTGCCGCTGATGGTGTTGGTACCTGTGTTGGTGTTGATCCAGGCCGCGGTGATGTCGGAACCGGGCGCGAAGATATCCACACAGGAGCCGAAGTTGGAAAAATTGGAACGGCTGTCGTTGCTGGTGGTGGAACCCACGGTGAAGGCCTGGTCCGCCCGCGCGGGGGAGACATTACAGGCATTCTGGTTCTCGTTACCCGCGGCAACCACCATGGTCATGCCGGCATTGGCAGCATTGTTGACCGCGTTGTCCAGCGCCTGGGAGGCGCCGCCACCCAGACTCAGGTTGGCCACGGCCGGACCGTTCATCTGCTGAACGGACCAGTCAATCCCATCCAGAATGGCCGCGTTGGTGGTACCACCGGAGCAACCGAAGACACGCACACCATAGAGCGTGGCGTCCTTGGCAACACCGTATTCGGAACCGGCGGTGGTGCTGGCTACGTGGGTACCGTGGCCATTGCAGTCATCGAAGTTGCTGTTGTTGTCCACGGTGTTGATACCGCCGGCAACCCGGCCACCAAAATCCTGATGGGAGGCATTGATACCGGTATCGATGATGAATACATCCACACCGTCACCAGTGGCATCGTAGGCATACTGGTCGTCCAGCGGCAGGTTACGCTGATCAATACGATCCAGGCCCCAGGTAGCGCCGTCCTGAACCTGCTCGTGCAGCCACATCTTGCGATCGGCTTCGATGTAGGCCACGCGTGGATCGGCCGCCAGACGCTCCAGCGAACCGCTTTCGGCCATCAGGCCATCACCGGTGGTTACGGTAAAGCCACGCAGTGCTGTGGAAAATTCCCGCTCCACGTTCATGCCGGTGGATTCGGCCAGGTTCCGGGCAGTGGTGCTGATGTTCTGGACGCCCACTTCGGACTCTTCCAGAATAATAATATAGCTGCCGGGGACCCGGTCGGGATGGTCCATGCCCTGGATCTTGGCATCATCGCCGATGCCGGACATGGCAGTCGCTGACCCGGCGGTCATGGCCAGCGCAACGGAAGTACTCAATAACAGTTTATTCACAAAACCCTCCGGAAAAATTCCGATCAACCGTGGCCGCAAGCCGGTTTGGGTGACAAATTCGATATCCGCGGATATCAACGAAAGCGTCCCTTGTACGACTCCGGTGCCCGCGTTCCGAGCAGGCACCTGCGGCCAAAAAGAGGAGCCGACGCAACGGCGAAATCAATTCGCCGCCACGGTTTGCCGGGGTCGCAACCCCAAGCCACGGATTCAGCCTAGGGCTGGTAGCGGAGGGATGTTGTGATGGGCTTCACAGTTTCGAAACTAAAATACAACAAGTGACGATACCGTTTTTCAAGGAACGGGGACTTCCAATTTGTTGTTATAAAAGAAAAAACAAGGAATCAGCAGGAACTTGCGTTGCTCACACACAACAAGCGCAGCCTGCCCCAGGGATTCACCATTGCCCCTTTCGCTGCCTCTCCCACTGCCCCTCCCCGTCCTCACACATGGCAAAGCGAAAGGGGCTGGGAAAGCCCTCGGTTCGAAAACGCAGATCGGTAAACACCGCACAACGGCGATCGTCTTGCATCTCCACGCCGAGCAGATAGGGCAATCCGGCAAATTGGCGAAAACCGGAGAAGGCCGGCTGGTACCAGGCCGCACGGGCAAACACCGCCTCGTCACCCTCGCCGAAGCGGGGATAGGCGCGCCACTCCAGGTGGCCCGGGGGCCTAAACACGCCCCAATGACGAGTCAAGGCATTCGACCTGGTCGGCACCGGGTCCGGGCGGCGGAGAAAGCCCAGATGGGCCTCCAGATGGTGGTCTTCATGTTCCACGACCAGTCGCCAGTGGAGGGGGCTGATGGGCTGGGGCAGGGCATGGACCGAATGGGGCCCCGGCCCCTGAGCACGGGCCATTTGCTGGCCAATCTCAAGGGCCTGAAGCTTCATGCTGCCCTGAAAAAGCACCAGCGCCACCACCAGGCCCAGGCTGATCCGGGCCGTGGTCCGCCCATAGCCACGCCATAGCAGCAGCATGCCCAGCAGCAGGATCAAGGTCATCCAGGGGTCGATAATGAAGGTACTGGGAAAGGCCAGCGCCTGGGAGGAAAGAGGGGCGAACAACTGGGTACCATAGCTGGTGATGAAATCACCCAGGATATGCAGACCGGTGCTGACGGCCACGATACGCACCCCGTCCCGCCAATCCCGATGACGGGGCCAATAACGGCACAGCAACCATCCCAGCAACAGGGACCAGAACGGCAGCATGACCAGGGAGTGGGTCACCCCACGATGCAGATTCAGATAGACCAGTTCATCGGCAAACAGGTGAATCACCCAATCCATGTCCGGCCAGAGGGCGAAGGCGCCCCCCAGAAAGAGGCGTTCTCCATGACTGAACTGCCCGGGTGCGGGACGGGTCGGGCCCAGAGCCCGGTTACCCACCGCGCCGCTCAAGGCATGGGTAAAGGGATCCATGATGGCCTAAAGCGAGTGCGGCGTGCGGGGCGGCGTGGTGGGCCAAAGACGCCCCGCCGACACGGCCCAGCGGATATGGCGCTGCAATCGATCCCGACTGCGCTGACCGCCCAGGCTGTCATCATTGAGACTGTCGGCCAGGGCGGACACAAACAGACTACTCAATACCACCTCCTCAGTGGCCCGTCGAAGAAAGGTCCCGCGCCGTCCGCAAGCTTCCCGCATCCATTGCACGGTACGACTCACCCGCAACAGGGTGGGCAGCTGAATATGCAGGTGTCCCGGCTCCATGCGCACATAAAGCATTTCCCGAAAGGTACGCCGGTGGCTCAAGGGTACACTCAGCCAAGCCAGAACACAGGTCTCGTAGCGGCGTGAAAATTCCAGGGCGTCAAAGTCCGGACCCCGGCATTGACTAAGCATGACGGCATCGGCCCGATCCCAGAACCAGTCCACCAAATCTTCCTTTTCACCCAGACAGGGATGCAAATCGGACAGGCCGACGCCCAGCTCCTCAGCCACATCCCGCAAGCGCAGGGCTTCCCAGTGGCGGTCCGCCGCCAGGGCCAATGCCGCATCCAGGATTCGCGCTCGCCCCAAAGACATCACAAACGCCCCGAATCCTCCAGAATCTCCAGTCCTTCGGTAAGGCTGTTGGCCAGTTGGGGATCCTCGGCAAACAGGCCGGCGGTCTTGAGATCCACCTTGGAACGGGCCTCAATCACCAGTGCTTCCCAGTGGCGGGGGGATTCGCCATCACGGGCCAGCCAGAGCAAAGCCTTGAGTTCCGCCACCGCGTCCTGGGACAGCCCCCTCAGGGTGCTGGCCAGGGCATCGTAATCACCGGTTCCCTGAAGGTTGATCAAATCGGTGATGGTTTCTCGAGAAAGATGCTTCATGACACATGCCTCAATGGTGCGGAGGAACGCTTCGCGTACTCAACCTTGCCGGCCGGCAACCCATTCCTGGATCACCGGCCCGTCCTGAAAGCATAGACCAGTCCCGCCCCCTCAGGGATTTAGATACTGATCGAACCAGTCACGAATATGGTTTAAACGCTCCACCCGTTGGGAGGGACGCCCGGTTCGGCTCAGGCCATGGCTCACCTCGGGGAAAATCACCAGCTTGGCCGGCTTCTGCTGCATTCTCAGCTGGGCGTAGAACTGCTGGGTCTGTTCCAGGGGCGTGCGCCAGTCCTGCTCGCTGTGTATCAGCATAATGGGGGTCTTCACCTGATCCACATAGGCCAGGGGGGAGCGTTCGATGTAATGCATGGGGTCTTCCCAGGGCGGCGCGGGGAACCAGCGTTCCACGAAGAAGTAGTTCATGTCGGCGGTGCCCACGAAACTGTGCCAGTTGATCACCGAACGCTGGGCCGCGGCGGCGGCAAAGCGATCCGTCTGGGTGACGGTCCAGGCGGTCAGCAGACCACCGCCACTGCCACCGGTAACCCCCAGGCGGTCTTCATCCACATAGCCCTCGTCCAGCAACCAATCCACACCGGCCATCAGGTCCTTGTAGTCATCGCCGGGATAGCGGTGCTGGATGATGTTGCCAAAGTCCTGACCGTAACCGGAGGAACCACGGGGATTGGTAATCAACACCACGTAACCGGCATCCGCCAGGGTCTGGAATTCATGGAAAAAGGTGGTGCCGTACATGGCATGGGGGCCGCCATGGATGTAGAGAATGGCGGGATATTCCTTGTTCGGGTCAAAATCATCCGGACGGATCACCCAGCCCTGGATGGGCTCGTCATCGAAGGAGTCATACCAGACTTCCTCGTAACCGGGCAGGGCCCGGTCCCCCAGCTGCTGCTCATTGAGCCGGGTCACGCGATCCCAATCATCCCGGGATGCCACCGCGTCCCGCTCCACCGTGTACAGATCAAAGGGATGGCGGGGAGAGGCCCAAAGCAGGCTGAAGCGATCCCCGCTCAGGCTGAATTCGCCCAGATCGCCGGCGGCGTAATCCGTGAGTGCTTCAACCGAGCCGCCATCACGAGCCACCCGGGCCAGCTGGGTCTGACCATCCACGGCGGAGGTGAAATACAGGGCCTCGCTGTCCGGCCCCCAATGCAGGCGATCCCCGCCGCCGGTGGGTGGCGACATATCGCCGCTGGTGCCATCCGCCACACCGCGATCGTAATCGCCGGTCAAGCGGGTTTCCTCGCCCCCATCGGCCGGCATCACATACAACTCGGTGAGGGTATAACTCTTGGGCGTGTCCTGGTATTCATTGCCGGTAAAGGCGATCCATCGACCATCCGGGGACGGCAGGGGATTGCCCCGGTTGCGCCGGCCTTCGGTGAGCTGCTCCGGCTCGTCTTCACCGGAGACCGCCACCCGATACAGATGGCTTTCACCGATCCGCCAGTCGGCATCCTCCTCCAACAGGCCGGAGAACAGCAGATAATCGCCATCGGCGGACCAGGCCGGACTGCTGAAGCCATCGTCACCCTCGGTCACCCGCCGGGGTTTCTGGGGCCAATCGGCATCGGCATCAGTGGCCACGATCCAAAGATGGCTGGATTCTTCCGGCAGATAATCCGCCCGCCCATCCACCTGATAACGCAGATCCTCGGTCACAAAGGCCGAAGGGGCCGACTCCATGTCATCCCCATCGTCCAGGTCCCGCGCTTCCCGCTGGGCCTGGCGCTGCTCATTCTCCTTTTCCCGCTTTTCTTCCCGCTCGGTCTCTGTCAGGGCCCGGGAGGAAAAGGCGATCTTGTCACCATCTGGAGACCAGACCGGTGTCCCGGCACCGCCCTCCAGTTCAGTCAGCTGCTGTGCCTCACCACCGGCAAGCTCGATCATCCAAATCTGGCTGCCCTCCCGGCGCCCGGAAGTGAAGGCGATTCGCTCTCCGTCCGGCGACCAGCGGGGATTACCGTCATTGGCCTCGTGGGTGGTCAGGGCACGATGCCGGCCGGTTTCAAAGTTCTTCAGCCAGAGGCTGGTTTGATATCGATCCTGCTCCCGATCCACTTGGGTGCGAACATAAACCAGGCGCTCACCATCCGGGGATAGGCGGGCATCACCGGCCCAGGCCCAGTGCCAAAGGCTTTCCGCTTCCAGGGGATCAGCATTCGGCGTGGCGGCACAGGCCACCAGACCGACGGACAGCAATACCAATGCAAGCAGGGATTTTCTCATCAACATGAGGCTTTCCTTTACAAGTCAGTTAAATCAACGGAACGGCGCCGGGCCTGACGATAGCCCCTGGGACGAATCGCTACCGCATTGATGATGCGCGAACAGCAGACTCCATCTTCCCGGTACAAGCCATACTCGAAACGGGGTGTCGCCCGCCCCCGTTCAGCCAGGCACGCGCGAATGGCATCCTCCTGTTCGGGGCTCATTTCGAAGCGAAGTTCCAAATGGGAAGAGCCGGCGGCCTGAAAATCGATCTGCATGGAACGGGTCCACACGGAATAGCCGGGGAAAACCCGGGCACAGGCCAAAGCCGCAATGGGGTCGGCCAATGCCGCCTGCCAGCCCCCGAACATAATCCCCCCCGGGTTGCGGGAAAGGGTATTGAGGGGCAAGCGAATGCGGCAATAGCGCCAGTTGTCACGCATCTCCACTACCTTGATGCGCATCATGAAGAAGGGGGGGTAGAGCTCCAGCTTCCGGGTCTCGCTGAGAAAACGGAGACCGGCGATAAAGCGCAGCAATCGCATTCCAACCCTTCCTTCATGCCACCGACGGGAAGGAAAAGGCTACACTCATCGACCGCATCGGCATAGTCATATCCGGCCCGGGAGGCCCCAGCAGCCATGATTGGAACAGCCGACAAGGGAAAGCGGAACCGCCCAAAGGCATGGATCGAGCACTATGATCGCTGCCGGCGGCATCCAGAGAACCGGCGCATGCACGCCATCGGCCTGCCGCTGGTCACCGTGGGCCTGCTGATGCTTATCTGGCCCTTGGAGTTTCTGGTGGGAGGCGGCGCTGATCGCAGTATCGTACCGGTGGCACTGCTGGCGGTCATGGCCATGGCCGCCTACGGTTGCCTGATTTCCTTCCCCCTGACCATCACCCTGATGTTGCTGCTACTGCCGCTGCTGCTGCTTCTGGATGCCCTGGCCGGGGCCGGCGTACTCATGGTGCCCAGCGGTACGGCACTGCTCGCCGCCGGCTGGTTGCTGCTGTATCGGGGACAACGACAAGAAGGCACTCCCCCCTTTCTGCTGGGGCGGCTTCAATACTTGCCGGTGGGGCTGCTGTGGCTGCTATCCCTGGTGTTCAGGCAACTGAAACTGCCCTGGTGACCACAAACCGCCCTGCCGGGCTCAATCGCCCGCTTCAGCGGCTTCGGCCACCGCCCGGGCCACGGCTTCGTGGACCTTGGGATCCAGCGACTCGGGCACCAGTTCATCTTCTGGGGCCAGCTCGGACAAGGTACGGGCCGCTGCAAACAGCATGGCGTCATTGAAGGCGGAGGCATGGGCATCCAGCGCCCCCCGAAACAGCCCCGGGAAACCCAGGGCATTATTGATCCCCTTGCCGTCAGCAGCATAGGCCGCTCCCTGGGCCAGGGCCACATTGGGCTCGATTTCGGCATCGGGGTTGGACAGGGCAAATACGATCTGGCCCTCGCGAACCCAGTCCGGCTTGATCAGCCCCTTCACCCCGGTACAGGCAATCACCACGTCACACTCAGCCATTAGATCCGGCAACTCGGCCCGCCGCCCACCCATGGATTCCAGGCGCGCCAGCGCCGCCTCGTTCAAATCCGCGCCCACCACCTGCTCCACGCCATAGGCCTGCAGCAAACGGGCAATCCCGATACCGGCCGAGCCCAGGCCAATCTGACCCACCACGCTCTTGGTCAGGTCCGTACCCACCCGCTTGGCAGCACTCATCAGAGCCGCCAGGGTCACCACGGCGGTGCCGTGCTGGTCATCGTGCAATACCGGCTTGGTGAGACGTGCCTTGAGCTTTTCTTCCACCTCGAAGCAGGCCGGAGCCGCGATGTCTTCCAACTGGATGGCCCCAAAGGAGGGGGCCATGGCCACGATATGCTCCACCAGGCGATCCGGGTCTCGCTCTTCCAGCAGGATGGGGATGCCGGACAAACCCACGAACTTGTCGAAAAGCGCGGCCTTGCCCTCCATTACCGGCATGCCGGCCACCGGCCCGATATCCCCCAGTCCAAGAATGGCGGTGCCGTTGGTGACAATCGCCACCGATTCGTTCAGATAGGTGTATTCCCGAGCCAGCCAGGGATTATCGCGTATCGCCAGACACACCCGGGCCACCCCCGGCGTATAGATATCCCGCAATTCCTGCAGGGTGGCGATGGGCAAGCGAGAATGCATGCGGATCTTGCCGCCGCGATGCCGATTGAAGACCCGGTCGGATTTACCCAGCAAACGGGCATTGGGCAGGGCTTCCAGCTTCTCATAGAGCCCATAATGGACGTCTTCATCCATTTCCAGGGTGATTTCCCAGACGGTCTTGTCCTGATCCCGCCGGATGGCATTGAGATGCTCCACCACCAGACCGCAATCCCCGATCACCTGAAGAATCTTGGCCAGGCTGCCGGGTTTGTGATGGGATTCGACAAGCAGTATCTCGGGTATTTTCATAGGGCTGTCATTGTTATGCGGATGGCAGCGAACACTCCCGGCGGGAGTAGCTGGGCAGGCAAAAAATTATAACCCAGGCGGCCAGTCCATCCGAGGGTCTGAGCATGGATGGTGGGAACTTTCTTCCAGAAGGCGTGGCAGTGACGGCAAAACCGCCGTTCAGACCGTCAGTCGGGGGGGATTTTCCATCCAGAGGTATTCCAGATCCTGAAAGCTGGCCACCATGGACGGTGCCGGCCCGGTGACTCGTGAATTGCGCTCACTGCATTCCACCGCCTGGAGAAAACGCTCGGTCTTCTGGCGACCCATGTCATGGGCCTTCTTCACGACGGCCACCAGGGGCTGGCTGGCCTCGGCGCCGCGGCGGACCACCATGCCCTGCTCGCCGGTATCCAGGTACACACAACACCCCGGGGGATTCACCCCCACCGCCGCCACGAAGGCCTGGGTCATCTCGGGATCACCCACCCGGCCACTGAGCAGAAAGATCTGGCGCAGCGCCACCACCGGATGCAGGCCTTGGCGATAGGCCCGGGGCGAGGTCATGGCCACGAAATGGTCCGCCAGGGTCAGAATCCGCCCACCCTGGCTGATGGCGGTACCGGAAAGCTCCCTCGGATAGCCTTTGCCATCGTAGCGTTCATGATGTTCGCGAATGGCCCCCAGGATAAAGGGATCATCAATCCCGCAAGACAGCACCTTCTCGGCCGAGGTATTGGGATGGGCCCGGAGCTTGACCCGGCTTTCCTCGTCCAGCACCCCCACTGAGGTGGCAAAGCGATCGTGGTCCTCGAAAAAGCCCACATTCTGGGTCAGGGCGGCAACCACCACACCCTGGCGTTGACGCCAACTTAAATTCATCTCATCGGCCATGATGGCCGACAGCAGGGCGGTAAAAGCCGCGTGACGGGCGCTGTATTCGAAATCCCGAATCAGATTGATGGCCGCCAGCATGGCTTCCCGGTCATCCCGGACCAGCTGAATCAGGCGCTCGGCGACCGACTCCAGCTCCTTGTCAGAGCCTTTGGCCAATTCATAGATGGATTGATGCATGCGGCGAATGCGGGGAATCAGAATGCTCAGGCGGGTGAAAGGCTCCCGCTCCCGACGGGCGCCGCCCCGAAGCTTGCCCTTGCCGGCGGATTCCTCTTCCTCCTCGGGGGGCTCATGCCAGGCCCCTCGTTCAATCAGGCGCCGTAGCTGCAAAGAAGAGCGCACCACATGGCCCTGACGCAGCAACATCACCCCGCGATCGTCATAGACCGCCCAGGGCAAGGGTTCGCCAATAATCACATCACTCGCCCGGACCGGAATCCTGGTCATTCAATTCTCCATCAGCGACAGGCGTACTCAGCTGCCCTCACAAGGCTGACCCACCGAAATACTCAAAGACAAGAGCCCCATCCCACTTCACCTCCGGGAAAGAAAGGCCAGCCCAGATTCGATATAATAGCGACATATGGCGTGAAATTGGGGGATCGGGCAACGATACCTGCCACTGTCGAATCAGCAGCAATTACCTTTCAAGCGACAGGCTGACCGGTATGGGCCAGCCTGACAAGCGTCTTTTTTCAGTTCAAGCATATTCGAGGTCTTTACCGTGAATGCACTTAATCCGCTCGATCTCTACGACATTCGCTCCGAACTCAGCGACGAAGAACAGATGGTTCAGGACACCGTCGGCCGTTTTGTCGACGAGAAAGTCCTTCCGAACATCGGCGAATGGTTCGAGAACGACTACTTCCCGAAGGAACTGATCCCGGAAATCGCCGAGCTGGGTCTGTTGGGCAGCTCCCTGGAGGGCTATGGCTGTGCCGGTCTGAACTCCGTGTCCTACGGCCTGATCTGTCAGGAGCTGGAACGAGGGGATTCCGGCCTGCGCAGTTTCGTCTCGGTGCAATCCAGCCTCTGCATGTTCCCCATCCATGCCTACGGCTCGGAGGAGCAGAAAGAAAAATGGCTGCCGGCCATGGCCCGGGGCGAGAAGATCGGCTGTTTCGGTCTCACCGAGCCCCATGGCGGCTCCGATCCTTCCAATATGAAAACCACCGCCAAGAAGAAGGGCGATGACTGGGTCCTCAATGGCGCCAAGATGTGGATCACCAACGGCTCCATCGCCGATGTGGCCATCGTCTGGGCCAAGACCGAGAACGGGGTGGAAGGCTTTCTGGTGGAAAAGGGCATGAAGGGCTTTGACGCCCCCGAGATCAAGCACAAGATGTCACTCAAGGCCTCCATCACCTCCTCGCTGTATTTCGACAACGTGGTGGTGCCGGAAGCCAATCGCCTGCCGAAGGCCAAGGGTTTGAAGGCCCCCCTGTCCTGCCTCACCCAGGCCCGCTACGGCATCACCTGGGGCGGCATCGGCGCGGCCCAGGCCTGCCTTAAGGAAGTGCTGGACTACAGTGCCGATCGCAAGCTCTTCGGCCGTCCCCTGAACCAGACCCAGGCCACCCAGCTGCGCCTGGCCGAGATGGGCCGCCAGATCACCCTGGCCCAGCTCATGTCCCTGCGCCTGGGCCGTATCAAGGACGCCGGCCGGCTCAACCCCAGCCAGGTCTCGCTGGCCAAGTGGAACAACATCCGCATGGCCATGGATATCGCCCGGGATGCCCGGGATCTGCTGGGCGGCGCCGGAATCACCACCGAACACAGCCCCATCCGGCACATGCTCAACCTGGAATCGGTAATCACCTACGAGGGCACCGAGACCATCCATCAGCTGATCATCGGCCGGGAGCTGACGGGGGAAATGGCGTTTTAGCGCAGCGAAGCTGCGCAAGCTGCAAGCAGATCGTGGCAAGCCGAGTACCGAAGGCAATAGAGCCTCGACAAGTTGCTATCGCCCCAATGCCGGCCGTTTGTTCAAGATAGCTTGGAGCTTGAGGCTTGCAGCTTGAAGCTTTTTTCTAATGCCGACATAACAGAAGCCAAGCACGAAGGTAATCGAAGCATCATGTCTACCGGACTGGCCAAAAAAGGCACCCGTGCCATCAATCGGGCGGAAATCGTTGATCGGAACTTCCTCCAGTTTCTGGCGGAATGGGATGAAGCCGTTGAGAAACGCCAGGAGCTGTCCTCGCCCATTCATCATGGCACTGAGCTGGACGGTGAGACCTTTATCCAGCTGTTCGAATCCCAAATGCTGTCCCGGCATCTGGATCTGGAAGCCCGGGCCATGCGCAGTCGCAACGAGGGCTTCTACACCATCGGCAGCGCCGGCCACGAGGGCAACACCGTGGTCGGCCGGGTGACCCGGCATACCGACCCAGCTTTTCTGCATTACCGCTCCGGCGGCTTCATGATGGAGCGCTCGCGCAAACTGGAGGGCATTGACCCGGCCTACGACACGGCCCTGTCCCTGGCCGCTTCCAGCGACGACCCCATCTCCGGCGGGCGCCACAAGGTCTGGGGTTCGGTGCCATTGTGGGTACCGCCCCAGACCTCCACCATTGCCAGTCACCTGCCCAAGGCCGTGGGCGCGGCCATCGCCATTGCCCAGGCCAAGCGCCTCACCGGCGAGCTGCCGGTGCCCGAGGACAGCATCACCGTCTGTTCCTTTGGGGATGCCTCGGCCAATCACGCCACCGCCCAGGCCGGTTTCAATGCCGCTGGCTGGACCAGCCACCAGAACCTGCCCTGCCCGATCCTGTTCGTCTGCGAGGACAACGGCATCGGCATTTCGGTGCAGACCCCGGCCGGCTGGATCGAGGCCAGTTTCCGGCACCGCCCCGGCATCAAATACTTCTCCGCCGATGGGCTGGACCTGATCGACACCTGGCGGGCCACCCGGGAGGCCGAGGCCTATGTCCGCCGCAACCGCAAGCCGGCGTTTCTGCATCTCAAGCTCAAGCGGCTGCTGGGTCATGCCGGCACGGATGTGGAAAGCGATTACCGGCCGGTGGAGGAAGTGGAAGCCATCGAGGCCCAGGATCCTCTACTGATGTCGGCGGAAACGGCACTGGAATCGGGGCTGATGAGCGCCGAGGAGATTGAGTCGCTGTATGAATCGGTCCGGGCCCGGGTTCAAAAGGCCTCCGCCGAGGCGGCCAAGCGGCACAAGCTGGAATCCGCCGAAGACGTGATCCGGCCCCAGGCCCCCTATTCCCCCGAGGCAGTCAATGCCGAGGCCACCCGTAATGATTACGATCAGGCCCGGGAGGCGGTCTTCGGCAAGCGGCTGCCCGAGGAGCAGCCGGCCCGGCATCTGTCCATTCAGATCAACCGGGCCCTGCATGATCTGATGGCCAAGTACCGGGAGATGACGGTCTTCGGGGAGGATGTGGCCCAGAAGGGGGGTGTCTACACCGTCACCTCCGGCCTGCACCGAACCTTCAAGGGCCACCGGGTCTTCAACACCCTGCTGGATGAAACCACCATTCTGGGCATGGCCCAGGGCCAGGCCATGATGGGGCTGCTGCCGGTGCCGGAGATCCAGTACCTGGCCTATTTCCACAACGCCTGTGACCAGATCCGGGGCGAGGCGGCGTCATTGCAGTTCTTCTCCAATGATCAGTACCGCAACCCCATGATCCTGCGGATCGCCGGGCTGGCTTATCAAAAAGGCTTCGGCGGGCACTTCCATAACGACAACAGCTTCACTGCCCTGCGCGACATCCCCGGCCTGGTGATCGCCTGCCCCTCCCGGGGTGACGACGCGGCCATGATGCTGCGGACCCTGGCGGCCCTGGGCAAGGTGGATGGCCGCATCTCGGCCTTTTTGGAGCCCATTGCCCTGTACATGAGCAAGGATCTGTATGAACCCCGGGACGGTGAGTGGCTCTTCCCCTACCCCGCGCCGGACCGGGCCATTCCCCTGGGGGAAGGCCGGGTCTATCATCCCAATGCCCGGGACCTGTTGATTATCACCTTCGGCAATGGCGTGCCCATGTCCTTGCGCACGGCCCGCGCCCTGGAGGAAGAGCGCGGAGTTCAGATCCGAATCCTGGATCTGCGCTGGCTCAAGCCGCTAAACCGACAGTTCATTGCCGAGCATGCACGGGACGTGGGCCGGGTGCTGGTGGTGGATGAAGGCCGCCAAACCGGGGGGCTGGCCGAAGAAGTCTTCACCGTAATTGAAGAGGAAGCCGGTCACGGTATTCGCAAGACGCGTGTGTGCGGACAGGACAGCTACATCCCCCTGGGGGATGCGGCCAACCGGGTGCTGATGCAGGATGAGGACATCCTGACTGCCGCGCGCCGTTCGCTGGACGAATAATGTGCCTGCATGAAACCAGACGTCTGTTCGAAGAATTGTGATCAAGCGCGGCATTTTCCAGTAGCATGGGCGGCGGCCGGCCGGGGAGAACCCGGAAACCGCTCATGCCATAGACGAGACTCGATTCGAGGGGGCTTAAACCATGCTGAGCATTCGTGAAGAAGAACCCGGGGATATCAACGCCCTGACACGGGTTCACCAAGCGGCCTTTGGCCGCAGTGATGAAGGTGAGCTTGTGGCCCGGCTGCGGGAGAATGATCAACTCAGCATCAGCCTGGTGGCCACCGTGGGCGAGCACCCGGTGGGCCATATCGCCTTTTCTCCCGTGCAACCCGCCATTGCAGGTATTCAGGCCCCGCCCCTGGCGCTGGGGCCGGTGGGCATCGACCCCGAACACGAGCGGCGGGGCATCGCCTCCCGCCTGGTCCAGGCCGGCCTGGAGAAGGCCGAAGCCTTGGGGACACCCTATGTGGTGGTACTGGGTGATCCCACCTTCTATGGCCGTCTCGGCTTCGAGCCCATCAACAAGCACGAGTTGCAAGGCGACTATCCGGCCGATGAGGCCTTCCGCATTCTGGTGCTGAGCAAGGGCAAGCTGCCCCCCGCCGGCAGCCATATTCAGTATGTTCCGGCCTTCGAGGGGCTACCCACCTAGTCCCGGTCCAGTACCCATGTCCTGATTGCGGTTCTCAGGAGGAGAATCCAATGCCGCAACGCTATGACAGTCTGGATGTCCTGCGCGGGATCGCCATCCTGGGCATTCTGGTGATGAACATGCAGGCCTTTGCCATGCCCTGGCCAGCCTACGCCAACCCCCATGCCTACGGCAGTCTGGAAGGGATCCATGGCTGGGTCTACAGCCTTAGCCACCTCTTCTTCGACACCAAGTTCTACAGCCTCTTCGCCCTGATGTTCGGTGCCGGCATCGCCTTGATGGCGGAACGGTCATTGGCGGGGGGGCGTCCGGCGGCCGGGAGCCACTACCGCCGCATGCTGGTTCTGGGGTTGATCGGCCTGCTGCACGGTTTTCTGCTCTGGTTTGGCGATATTCTTTTCATCTACGCCGTTTGCGGTTCACTCGCCTATCTCTTTCTGCGGCGCCGGATTCGCACTCTGCTGATTGCCGGGGTTATTTTCGCCCTCATTCCCTCGGTCCTGGGGGTGCTTAATCATGCGGGCCTGGACCATGCCCCGCCGGAAGTGCAGCAAGAACTGGCAACCCTTTGGGCAAGCGATTCTCCCGAAATTCAAAAAGATTTGAACGCCTATCAGGGGAGCTGGGCGGAACAGCAATCCCGGCGGGCCTCGACCTTCCTGCAGATCATCGGCTTCGAGTTCTTCGGCAATTTGCTCTGGCAGGCCCTCGGACTCATGCTCATCGGCATCGCCCTCTACCGCAGTGGTTTTCTCACTCTGCAATGGCAAACTCGCCATTACGCGACCATGGCCGGGGCCGGACTGCTGCTCGGCCTGGGCCTGACCCTCTGGGGGATGGTGGCCATAGAAGCCCGTGACTGGGCCTTTCCCTGGACCCGCCTGATCGGCCTTCAGTTCAACCAGCTGGGGGCGCCCCTGGCGGCCCTGGGCTATGCCAGCCTGGTGATGCTGGCCTGCCGCCATCCGGGCTTTCTGGCCCGGGTGCCGGCCCTGAAAGCCGTGGGCCAAACTGCTCTGAGCAATTACCTGCTCCAGACCCTGATCTGCACCACGCTTTTCTATGGCCACGGGCTGGGGCTGTTCGGTGAGGTGGAACGGGCTCAGCAACTGCTGCTGGTGCTACTCATCTGGACCGTCCAACTGCCGCTCTCCCTGTGGTGGGTGCGGCGTTTTCACCATGGCCCCGTGGAATGGCTGTGGCGGGCCGCGAGTCGCCTGGAACGCCCCCCTTTCAAACGCAGCGTCCCCTGAAGCCACTCGCGGTCGACCTTGCGGCGACTTTAGGGGACACTGTGGTGCTGAAAAAGCAAGCACCTGGACCACCCTTTTTCTCGCTTTTTATCGCACCGGGGCCTTGACTTATGCACATCACCGGAAGGGATAGCGCATTCGCCACATATGCTCACCCGCCTTATCATGATATTTTTGTAACCTGCTGATTTAAAATGAAATATACATTCGGTGATTTTTTGACCAATCTAACAGCGGGCTTGCAGGCAACCCCTTCTGGTGGCTTCACACCCAAGTCGTCCACAAAGTTATCCACAGCTTTTGTGGACAACCACCACGCTCGCCAGCAACCATGAGGGCATCGCCATGAAGCCCACAGTCTGGCGAGTCGCCATCCCCTCTCCCCTGCGACGGCTGTTCGACTACCTGCCCCCCGACGGAGACTACCCGGAGCAACCGGTGGGTTGCCGGGTGCAGGTGCCCTTCGGATCCCGCAAGGTGGTGGGACTGGTGGTCTCGGTAGGCGAGGCCGATCCCGATCTTCCCCTGAAACGGCTGCGGCCGGTGGAAAGCTGCCTGGACTCCGAGCCGCTGGTGCCCGAGTCGATGATGCGGTTGGGCGAGTGGGGCACCCGCTATTACCACCATCCCCCGGGGGAGGTGTTTGAACATCTCTTGCCCCTGGCCCTGCGCCGGGAGGGTCAGGCCCAGCGGCGCCAGGAGGATTGGTGGCTGCTCAGTGAGGCCGGCCGACAAACCCACCCGGACGAACTGGGCCGGGCGCCCCGCCAGCAAGCGGTGCTGGCTCGCCTGCAGCAGGCCGGCGGCGCCCTGCCCGCCCAGGAGATGTCGGACCTCGGCCAGGGCTGGCAGAGCGTGGCCCGCCGCATGGCCGACAACGGCCTGCTGTTCAAGGAAAGCCGCGACCCGGCGGTGCCGCTGAATCGCGGTGAGGAACCGGAAATGGTGCTGAACCCGGAACAGGCCGCGGCCCTGAGCCGGATTGAATCGGATATGGACGGTTTCGCCTGCCACCTGCTGGAAGGGGTCACCGGCAGCGGCAAGACCGAGGTCTATCTGGCCCTGATCCGTCGCATCCTGGCCGAGGACAAGCAGGCCCTGGTACTGGTACCCGAAATCGCCCTCACCCCCCAGCTGACCCTGCGGTTCCGGCGTGCCTTGCCGGCACGGATCGGCCTGTATCACTCGGGCATGAATGATCGGGAACGCCGGGATACCTGGCTGATGGCCCGGGCCGGGGAACTGGATGTGATCATCGGCACCCGATCCGCCGTCTTTCTGCCCCTGCCCCGGCCGGGGCTGATGATCCTGGACGAGGAACACGACCCGGCCTTCAAGCAGCAGGACGGCTTTCGCTACTCGGCCCGGGACCTGGCCGTGGTTCGCGCCCGGCAACAAGCCATGCCCATTGTCCTGGGCTCGGCCACCCCGGCGCTGGAGACCCTACGCAACGCCCGGGACGGGCGCTACGGCCATGCCCAGTTGTCCCAGCGGGCCGGCGATGCCCGGCCACCGGCCTTGAAGGTGATCGACATCCGGGGCCAGGAACTGGAGGCGGGGCTCAGCGGGCGGCTGCTGCAGCGCCTGGATGAACGGCTCAAGGCCGGGGAACAGGCCCTGCTGTTTCTCAACCGGCGCGGCTATGCCCCGGTGCTGGTCTGCAATCAATGCGGCTGGACCGCCGATTGTCTGCGCTGCGATGCCCGCATGACCTATCACCGCCGGCGCGGCAGCCTGGATTGCCACCATTGCGGGGCCAGCCGGCGCCTGCCCCGGGCCTGCCCGGAATGCGCCAGTGAAAAACTCGGGGTGGCCGGGCAAGGCACCGAACAATTGGAACAGGTGCTGGCCCGGCGCTATCCCCATATCAGCCAGGTTCGCATTGACCGGGACACGACCCGCCGCCAGGGGGCCCTGGATGCCAAGCTGGCCGCGGCCCGTGACGGCGAGGCCCAGCTATTGATCGGCACCCAGATGCTGGCCAAGGGCCATGATTTCCCCAACCTCACCCTGGTGGGCCTGGTGGATGCCGACCAGGGCCTGATGAGTGCCGATTTCCGGGGCCCGGAGAGAATGGCGCAACTGGTCACCCAGGTAGCCGGCCGCGCCGGACGGGGCAAGAAGGCCGGCGAAGTTCTGATCCAAACCCGGGCCCCCGAGCATCCCCTGCTGGAGACCCTGATCCGGGGAGGCTATCCGGCCTTCGCCGACGCCGCCCTACGGGAACGCTCGGAAGCCGGCTTCCCGCCTTACAGCCACCTAGCCCTGCTGCGGGCCGAAGCCCACGAGAAGACAGCGGTGCAAGCCTTCCTGGAAGAAGCAATGGGACTGGGGCAAGCAACCGCCGACGAACGAGTGCTGTTGATGGGCCCGGTGCCGGCCCCCATGGAACGCCGCGCCGGACGCTACCGGGCCCAGATCATGATCCAGGCCGACGAGCGCACCCCCCTGCACCAACTCCTCACCCCCCTGGCCCCGGCCCTGGAAAACCTCAAATCCGCCCGCCGGGTCCGCTGGTCCCTGGATGTGGACCCCATCGATCTGTTTTGACCTTGGCTACAAGCCAAGCACACCCGGAATCATATAGTGACCTAACGGCCTCGCCAGCTGGGTGACACCCAGACAACAACATTTAGGAACCTAGCCATCAGCATGATGCTTTTGCTGAGGCGGCCATTGCCGTCGTACTCGTAGCTGACGTCGCCCTCGGCTGTTTGGCGGCTTTGGAGTAGGTCGGCCAGGTTGTACTGGGCGGTTTCATTGTTGACGCCGCGGGTGGTGCTGGTGGTTTGTACGCGGTTGCCGTTGGCGTCGTATTGGTACTGCTCGACGGTTTGGCCGTTTTTGATCACCTCGGTGAGGCGTTGGCGGTCGTCGTAGCGGTACTCGTAGTGGACTTGGCTGCCGTCGGGCAGGGTTTCGGTCCGGGCGGTGATGCGGCCCAGGCTGTTTCTTTCCAGCTCGTAGTCGAAGCCCGTGCCGGCAATTTCTTGGCTGACCTCGACGCTTTCGGCGTAGGCGTTGTAGTCCCAACTGCTGCTGAGCACGCCATCACTTAGACCGGTGACCATGCCGTGTTTGGCGTGGCGGTCGATGTCGAAGCCGTGGATGCCGGTTAAGAGACCATCCTTGTCGTAGCTCAGGCTGGTTTGGCTGCCAGCGTAGCTCATGCTGTCCAGCTCAAAGTCCGAGTTGTAGCCATAACTCAGGGAGGCGTTCAGCGCGCCCTGGTAGTGGACACCGGTAACCAGGTTGCCGTCCCAGTCGTAGCTGAGGCTTTCGCTGCCTTGGTGATCTGGCTGACGCGGCCGCCGCAGAGGTAGTCATACTCGATGACGCCTTCCGGGGTAGTGGTACTGACATGCCGGCCGTCGTCGTAGCTGTGCTCCATGCGTTGGCCGGACGGCAGGGTGACGGCGGTCAGACGCCGGTCCCGGTCGTACTCGTAGGCGGTGGTCCGGTCATCCGGGGCCGCGTCAACACCGATTAACCTTGGCACTTTTCCACTGCCCTCGGCTCAGTTCATAACCAATACAGCTTCCCAATTGTGAGGAATATCTTCTAGAAAGATAATTCAAGCTAGATTATGGGTGCAATCGCCCTTTATTCGTCAGTCCGTGAGGCGAACAAGCTGAACGGGATAACCGCCTTTAGTTATCTACGATTAGAGGGGGAGTTCTATCCGCCAGTACTGCTCGGGATCGCCCTCCAGTTTCCACAATAATCTAACTGCCCGAATTCGCTTAACGATAGACTGGAAAAATCGACCTTTTAGGAAGTCAATTTTTGCCATGTAAGTTAATCCATAGACATAACCGCTATCCCATGCCTGCTTAAACATCTTACTTGCATAATCGATATCCTTATCCATGCATCTTCCTTCCATCGCCATCCTTCCCAGGTGGAAAATAGCTCTAGGATCCTTGGACTCCTCTGCAAGCAGCCGGCAATAAGCGACCGCTTTCTCGCAGCTAGCCATCCCGCCAAAACCATAAAAATAAATTTTAATTAACTCATAGTATGAGCAAAGAACATCGCCTTCAGACGCAGACCGTTCGTAACACTCGACTGCCAAACCCACATCCTGCGGAACATCATTAGATCCGATCAGATAAACTTTACCCAAAACGGAGAGGACAAAAGGATCATTTGTATCGCAGTTGGCCATAATATAATTATATGCCCAAGAAACCTCGCCGCGCTCCAACGCCTGAATTGCTGGGCCCACATCATTAGTTGAACTACGTCTACTCACCGCTTCGCCCTTTGGCATCAATCGCGACTTCAGTTTCTAACCTGATGGGTCGTTTGAGAAGGTTGGGCTCGAATCGACCTTTCAAGTCGATGGCGCATTTGTTGATGGGCCGCAATATCACTCATATTACTTAGCTCTCCCTGCGCACATCCCGCTGCGAAACCAAGAGCACAGGCTGTTCTCCTTGCCTTATTTCGATCGATCTTTTTTGCTTGAGCCGCACAGGATCGCGCCCCTAGCGTGATTGCAGGTCCACCCGCTGCAGCGCCATATAGCACATCTGACGGGATAACTGCAGTATACCGAAATGCATTTACTGATTGTGCATACTGCGTTTGCGCCTCTGGAGTACCCCCTATTGGGTCTTTAGAAAATTGAGCAGTGTGCGCTGGGAATACCGATTGAACTACGCCAACTCGCCGCGGAGAGCGGCTACCTGGATATTCACCAGTCAAGCCGAAGCTATCAATCCATTTCACCGGGTCCCCCAAAACATACCCATAAAGATTCGGATCTCCACCAGCAAACCCAACCGGATCCCTGGCTATCCATCGTCCGATCCGGGGATCATAGTCCCGATACCCGAAACGAATCAGCCCAGTATGCTCATCGGTTAGCCCACCCGCGAATCCAAACGGAATACTGAACTCTGGATTACTGTCCTCTATGACATTCCCATAGGCATCGTACTGGATTTCTCTCAGCACTTCGCCGCTTTCATCCACAATCGCCCGCGGACTCCCCAAGTGGCTAGCCAGGATGTAGTAGGTCTCCCCATCCTGGGTAAACCGACTGGGCGTATGCCCAACGATGTATTCAAAGCGCTGTTTCAGATTCCCGTCACTATCATAGGTCGCCAACAGCGTGGTCTTGTCCTGCCAGAGATAGTACTCCACCACCTCGCCGTCGACGGACTTGGAGACACGGTTGCCCAGGGCATTGTGCCGATACTTAATGTGGTGCTCTGGGGTGGTAACCGATTTCAGCCTACCCTGGCTGTCATAGCTGTATTCAGTCACCTGGCCGTCAGCATGATGCTTTTTGCTGAGTCGGCCGTTGCCGTCGTACTCGTAGCTGACTTCGCCATCAGTCGTTTGGCGGCTTTGGAGTTGGTCGGCCAGGTTGTACTGGGCGGTCTCGTTCGTGACGTCGCGGGCGGTGCTGGTGGTTTGGACGCGGTTGCCGTTGGCGTCGTATTGGTACTGCTCGACGGTTTGGCCGTTT
Organism: Natronospira proteinivora; assembly: GCF_024170465.1. Classification (NCBI taxonomy): domain Bacteria; kingdom Pseudomonadati; phylum Pseudomonadota; class Gammaproteobacteria; order Natronospirales; family Natronospiraceae; genus Natronospira; species Natronospira proteinivora. The sequence goes on from NZ_JALJYF010000002.1 coordinate 671,904, forward strand.
TGGATCACCTCAGTGAGGCGTTGGCGGTCGTCGTAGCGGTACTCGTAGTGGACTTCGCTGCCGTCGGGCAGGGTTTCGGTTCGGGCGGTAATGCGGCCCAGGCTGTTGCGTTCCAGCTCGTAGTCGAACTGGGTTCCGGCTACGCTTTGGGTGACGTCAACGCTCTCGGCGTAATCATTGTATTGCCAACTGCTGTTGAGGACGCCATCACTTAAGCCGGTGACCATGCCGTGTTTGGCGTGGCGATCGATGCCGAAGCCGTGAATGCCGGTTAAAAGACCATCCTTGTCGTAGCTCAGACTGGTTTGGCTGCCAGCGTAGCTCATGCTGTCCAGCTCAAAGTCCGAGTTGTAGCCATAACTCAGGGAGGCGTTGAGGGCGCCCTGGTAGTGGACGCCGGTGACCAGGTTGCCGTCCCAGTCGTAGCTGAGGCTTTCACTGCCTTCAGTGATCTGGCTGACGCGGCCGCCGCAGAGGTAGTCGTATTCGATGACGCCTTCCGGAGTGCTGGTGCTGACATGCCGACCGTCGGCGTAGCTGTGCTCCATGCGTTGGCCGGCGTCCCAGTATAATGATATGATTATTATTTCATTTTAAATTCATGGCCGTTAACGAAAATAGCGCCCTCCTCAACACGATTGATGTAGACTGACTCACCGAGTTCACGGCCACTAATAAGTTTACATGCCTCCCGATCCACCAGATCAATCTTATAGAATGACTCGTCACTGTAGACTTGAGATGTCGTAACATAAAGGAAATCCCCAGACTTCGACCATACCATCTGTTTAACATCAGTCATCCAAGCCCCTTCCTGCCAAAAACGATTACCCAATGACCAATCTGTATCTGTCTCGACTGGCCCTGCAGCAGGTCTAGTTAGTATGATACCAATCTGGGTTCCTAGCGCATCATCGCAAAACACGAACACAGAGAAATCCGACCCTTCTGGATGCTCATGCAGCCCGCTTTGGCAATCAGTTGAAGCTAGCTGAACAACCTCACCTTTAGCATATGAACTCGTTGAAAAGATCAACAGGAAAATAGTTACCGCCAGTATCGATTTCATATTATCGAATCACCGTTATATTCTGAATAGGATCTCCACCATAATGCAGCTCATGTATTTTCTGCATCGCATCATCGGATGTCCTTATGCATCCATTGGTCGAATAATCTATTCCGCACTGGTTAGCCAGGTCACACTGCCCTTCTCTTCCAGAATGCACCCCCATCCCCTGTCGATCCGGAACTTCAAAAATAAAATTCCCATATGAGCCGAATGGGTCACTTGGGCCACTACCAGAGTGTGGGCTATGCCATGAAAACTCGAACACGCCCTCCGGGAAAGGCCCAGCACTAGAGCTCTGTGCGTTATTGGCTGCGGGATAACTCTCACTTTCACCGGAGCTTGAAATTATTGTCAATACTCCAACATGATCATCATATATTAAGGATGACAATCCAAAAGGATCGATTCGATTTATCGGATCATTTAGCACATACCCATAAAGATTCAGATCGCCCCCAGCAAACCCAACCGGATCTCGAGCAGTCCAACGCCCATTCCGGGGATCATAATCCCGGTAGCCGAAGCGAATGAGCCCCGTATGCTCGTCGTTCAGCCCGCCCGCGAATCCAAACGGTATGCTGAATTCTGGATTGCTGTCCTCAATGACATTCCCATAGGCATCGTACTGGATTTCGCGGATGACTTCTCCGCTTGAGTCCACAATCGCCCTAGGACTCCCCAGGTGGCTAGCCAGGATGTAGTACGTTTCCCCATCCTGCGTAAACCGGCTGGGCGTATGCCCGACGGTGTACTCAAACCGCTGTTTCAGATTCCCATCACCGTCGTAAGTCGCCAACAGCGTGGTCTTGTCCTGCCAGAGATAGTATTCCACCACCTCGCCGTCGACGGACTTGGAGACACGGTTACCCAAAGCATTGTGCTGATACTCAATATGATGCTCTGGGGTGATGACTTGTTTCAGCCGGCCCTGGCTGTCATAGCTGTACTCCGTGACCTGGCCATCAGCGTGATGTTTTTTGCTGAGGCGGCCGTTGCCGTCGTACTCGTAGCTGACGTCGCCATCGGCCGTTTGGCGGCTTTGGAGTTGATCGGCCAGGTTGTACTGGGCGGTTTCGTTGTTGATCCTGCAGAGGTCTGGTGGCCAGAATCATGGCCTCCCCAATCCTTTCCAACAATTCACACGATCACCGATAACAACGAAATTTTAGACGCCCACAGATATCAAAAAACTCAAAACATTAAGCTATAGAAAAGTCATTCAATCGATCTTCGGACAATTCTGCATGATGAGCGGACTAAAAACTCTACCACTAATGAATTATATCTAGCTCTCAATCACTAAACCGAATATAACCGATCGAAGGGGTCAAAAAGTATGGCTCATACTTCACCCAGAACATATGATCCAGACCCGAATCGCGGTACAGCGTTAACTCTCTCTCTATTCCATTTATTGTTAAAACGACTTCGAAAGCCTCTTGAGGGTGGGTTCCCGCATACTTAAATTGCGACATTCCTTTAAGCGCAGACAGCACCTGATCCTCACCATAAGGAAATCTCGGGTCTAGCTTAATTTGCTCAGTCGACTCTATATTTTTTGATATATACCTTGCCGTAGTGATTTGCATTGCCAATGCAGATCCTATGCATAAAAACGTGAAGCCTATAGCGAAAAACCACTTTGGCCCACCCATGAATCACTTTTTCAAACCACTTGCAATAATTACGAATCCACTCCAAACCAAGAGTGGGAACATAATTATAATAATGACGACTGCTAGCCAAATGTATAACGTCTCGAAAATATCAATCACAAGTAGAGCCTCGTCGCATCAACCTTTTAACTCTCTCCCAAGTCTCTCTTGGGTTAAACACGAAGACATTATATGTCCTCGTAGCGTATGTGGAGACGCCCGGCGTGCCAAACCCAAGTGATGCCTCACTGTAAACCCCTTCGTAACGACCTTCTTCGCCACCACCCACGACCAATCCAGATGCAACGCCCGGACCCGCTGGCAAACGTGCATTCGCTCCACTTTGGGCACCGATACCCCCTAACTCGGTAACTTCGACTGCATTTGTATACTCTGTGCTGAGCGACATTGAAGCTTGGGGTGGTGTCCCGCCAGCACCACCTCCTATCTGAAAGGCTATATTTCCATCTGAATCTCTCACGAAGCCAGAGCGAACTGTAATTCCCTTACCCAATCCCAAGTTCCCGTTCAAGTGAACTCCAACAGTACTCAACCCTTTCGGATTAAAATAATTGATCGGGTCCCGCAACACATATCCATAAAGATTAAGATCCCCACCAGCAAACCCAATCGGATCCCTGGCCGTCCAACGCCCAGTCCGCGGATCATAATCCCGATAGCCAAATCGAATCAGCCCCGTATACTCGTCGGTCAGGCCACCCGCGAATCCAAACGGAATACTAAACTCTGGATTACTGTCTTCAATCACATTCCCATAGCTATCGTACTGGATTTCTCTCAGCACTTCGCCGCTTGAGTCCACAATCGCCCGCGGACTGCCCAGATGGCTAGCCAAGATGTAATAGGTCTCCCCATCCTGGCTAAACCGACTGGGCGTATGCCCAACGGTGTACTCAAAGCGCTGTTTGAGGTTTCCGTCGCCATCATAGGTCGCCAACAGCGTAGTCTTGTCCTGCCAGAGATAGTATTCCACCACCTCGCCATCGACGGACTTGGAGACACGGTTACCCAAACCATTGTGCTGGTACTCAATATGGTGCTCTGGGGTCGTTACCGATTGCAGCCTGCCCTGGCTGTCATAGCTGTATTCAGTCACCTGGCCGTCAGCGTGGTGCTTTTTGCTGAGGCGGCCATTGCCGTCGTACTCGTAGCTGACTTCGCCCTCGGCCGTTTGGCGGCTTTAGAGTTGGTCGGCTAGGTTGTACTGGGCGGTTTCGTTGTTGACGCCGCGGGCGGTGCTGGTGGTTTGTACGCGGTTGCCGTTGGCGTCGTAACGGTTTTCCAGGGACTGGCCGTCCGGGAAGATGATCCGGGTGATGCGGTCCCGCTCGTCGTACTCGTAGGCGGTGATCCACTAGCAGTAGCTAGCCACCAAATATCTCATTCAAAACGCTATCACCATATTTCGATTCATGCTCCATTTGCTTAAGGCAGGCGTCTTGCGCACTAAGGCTCCACGGCACACCTCCTTCAGCTACCCTGCGATCTAACCTAGCTACGTGACGCGGAGCAAATCGACCTAAGATATTGTACCGCCAATAATATGCACTTTTACTCAAATTTCGCCCACGCCACAAAATACTAGCTGCACCCCATAACAAACCAGGGACTCTAGATATTACTGGATACCGTTTTGATTTATCCCGATTTTCCACCGAATGAGATTCCATATATAGATTGGCCCCAGTGCATAATGCGAACGCAGAATAACTTCCAGAGTGGGCACACTCAGAAAGCATCTTTGCTCCAAGGCTATACCAATACGAATCATCCCGGCTAACCATTCGATTAATGCAGTAAACAGCAAGGCTAAAATCACGGACAAATTCGGACATGTTAGAGATCGCGCAAAAATACTGCTCAGCTCCACGGTCACCGATCCATTTTTCACTTGGGGCTGGCTCGACAAACAGCTCACCTACCAAAGCGGCGGCCTCCATCGACTTCGATTCTAATGATATATCCAATAATTCCTCATAGGCAGCGTAAAGCGGCCTTGACTTTTCAATAGCGCACAATGCGCGAACAACCTCAACGAGATCACAATCTTTTTTCAAAATTTGCTCAACTATTGACTTCCTGTCATAGCTCGATCCGAGGCGACCTGAAGACGCTGATAATAGGTAGGGCCTCATAATTGAGCTGTCAAATAATGCTATAACTGAATCTTGGTTCATCATGGCCTCCGCGGGCCTCTACGAGGTGCGCGACTTTCCACCTCCTGCTGATGATATATACCCATCGCATCCGTACGCCCTCGGGTGGACATGTCTGCCGGGACTTCACCTGTGAGCAGAGTTGAAAGCTCAAGGAGCAGATCAACTATATCCATCAATTGGTCTCGATGTCTCGCTGCCGTCGCACAGGCATAACGGGTCGTCCCAACCCCAATTTTTCCTACTAGCGGACCGGAGACAGCTGCATATCCGGCCGTCGCAGAAGCACCTCGAATCTGGTTTGTGTTAGCTGAATAGGCCAGCTGAGCTTCTGGCGCCCCACCGATTGGATCTCTGGAGAATTGCGCCGTATGAGCTGGCATAAATGCTTGAGCGAAAATACCCCGCCTTCCACGGCGGCTATCATAGAACTCACCACGCAATCCGAGCGAATCTAATAGATTAACAGGATCCCCCAACACATATCCGTACAGGTTGGGATCCCCACCAGCAAACCCAACCGGATCCCTGGCCGTCCAGCGTCCGATCCTGGGATCGTAGTCCCGGTAACCGAAACGAATCAGCCCCGTATGTTCATCGGTCAGTCCGCCAGCAAATCCAAACGGAATGCTGAACTCCGGATTGCTGTCCTCAATCACACTCCCATAGGCATCGTACTGGATTTCTCTCAGCACTTCGCCGCTTTCATCCACAATCGCCCGCGGACTCCCCAAGTGGCTAGCCAGGATGTAGTAGGTCTCCCCATCCTGGGTAAACCGACTGGGCGTATGGCCGACGGTGTATTCAAATCGCTGTTTGAGGTTTCCGTCGCCGTCATAAGTCGCCAGCAGCGTGGTCTTGTCCTGCCAGAGATAGTATTCCACCACCTCGCCGTCGACGGACTTGGAGACACGGTTACCCAAAGCATTGTGCTGATACTCAACGTGGTGCTCTGGGGTGGTCACCGATTTTAGACGGCCCTGGCTGTCATAGTTGTATTCGGTGACCTGACCATAAGCGTGGTGTTTTTTGCTGAGTCGGCCGTTGCCGTCGTACTCGTAGCTGACTTCGCCATCAGTCGTTTGGCGGCTTTGGAGTTGGTCGGCCAGGTTGTACTGGGCGGTCTCGTTCGTGACGTCGCGGGCGGTGCTGGTGGTTTGGACGCGGTTGCCGTTGGCGTCGTATTGGTACTGCTCGACGGTTTGGCCGTTTTTGATCACCTCGGTGAGGCGTTGGCGGTCGTCGTAGCGGTACTCGTAGTGGACTTCGCTGCCGTCGGGCAGGGTTTCGGTTCGGGCGGTAATGCGGCCCAGGCTGTTGCGTTCCAGCTCGTAGTCGAACTGAGTTCCGGCTACGCTTTGGGTGACGTCAACGCTCTCGGCGTAATCATTGTATTGCCAACTGCTGTTGAGGACGCCATCACTTAAGCCGGTGACCATGCCGTGTTTGGCGTCGCGGTCGATGTCGAAGCCGTGAATGCCGGTTAAAAGACCATCCTTGTCATAGCTCAGGCTGGTCTGGCCGCCGGCATAACTCATCTGATCCAGCTCAAAGTCCGTGTTATAGCCGTAGCTCAGGGAGGCGTTCAGCGCACCCTGGTAGTGGACGCCGGTGACCAGATTGCCGTCCCAGTCGTAGCTGAGGCTTTCACTGCCTTCAGTGATCTGGCTGACGCGGCCGCCGCAGAGGTAGTCGTATTCGATGACGCCTTCCGGGGTGCTGGTGCTGACATGCCGGCCGTCGGCGTAGCTGTGCTCCATGCGTTGGCCGGACGGCAGGGTGACGGCGGTCAGACGCCGGTCCCGGTCGTACTCGTAGTGGGTGGCCTCGTCTAGGGGTGTGCGGTAGGCACTGACCCGGTTGACGCCGGTGTAGTCGAACTCATGCTCGGCGGGTGTGGGCACCACCAGGGTGGTGCGGTTGCCCTTGGCGTCGTAACGGTTTTCCAGGGACTGGCCGTCCGGGAAGATGATCCGGGTGATGCGGTCCCGCTCGTCGTACTCGTAGGCGGTGTTCCGATCATCTGGGGTGGTGACGGTGGCCACCCGGCCCCGCTCGTCGTAGCTGTAGGCCACCCGGCGGTCGCCGGTGACTTCTTCCAGCAGGCGGCCCCGGCTGTCGTACGCATAGCGGGTTTCGGGCAGACCTTCCACCTGGAGGCTTTCCGGCAAAAGGGTGTCGGTATCCAGTTGCTGGGTGAAGCCCCGGCCCTCGGGGGATTGGTGGCTGATCTGGCCGCTTCTCGCGTCCACGCTCATGCTGGACAGGCGGCCATCACGGCCGCTGACCACGGTGTAGCGGCTGGTGTCGGCGCCGTTTTCGGCGTAGCTCAGGTCCATTTCCATCACCCGGCGCAGACCACTGGGCTGGGTGAGGGTAATACGCTCGGGCCGGGGCTGACGGGTTTTGGGGTCACGACGGCTTTCCACCACACGACTGATGTCGCAGGTTTCCGAGGTGGATTCCAAGCCGTCCGCGCTGAGCAGGCTGGTGGTGACGGTGCCGTTCTTATGGGTGGTCACCGTTTCCACAGCCCCATCGTCCAGGACCCGGCGTTCGGTCTCGTAGGCATTGCCTTCGGCCGTGGTATAGCCGTAATGATCATGGCCAATGTCGAGACGGTCATCGAAGAAGGACCAACTGCCCCCTTCGGGGTCGCCGGTCTCGATGATGCGGCCATGCTCATCATAGGCGCGGCTGAAGTTGCCGCCCCGGGGATCGATCTTGTCCGTGGCCAAGCCACAGGCGGTGTAATTGAAGCGGTATTGGGCGCCGTCTTCATAGGTGACGGCGGCCAGGTGGTGGTCATCGTCCACGGTGAGACGGGTTTCCTGCCCGTCCGGGGCGACGATGCGCTCCACGATACCGTTGGCATCCCGCTCAATACGGACCCGGTTTCCGAAGCGATCTACCGCAGCAATTAGACGGTCCTCGGCGTCATACTCGAACTCGGTGAGGGTCTTGCCACTGTCCATGTCGATGGTGGCCCTATGCCGGCCATCGCCGTCGAAGCGGTAGGGCATGCGCTGGGCGCTGTGGTCGTCGCGCACACAGCGAACATAGAACTCATCTTCCTTTTTGAAGCGTTCGCTGTTGTAACTGGCGCTCTCAATGGCCCAGGCTCGGTCATCGTCCGAATGGTTTGTCGTAGCACTCCAATAGGGGCGACGGAAATCCACGTCATAGTCCCACAAGCGACCACGCGCGCTCTCGTCCCATTCGGTCTGATGCCGGAACACCTCATTGGGCAAAGCATAGAGCAGTTCATTGATGTTGGGCAGGCGCCAGTTATCGTAGCCGGCGTGCTCGGAGGCCTCACAGTGGGCCACGCTGCTTTCCCAGTCCATCTTCTGGGCGGCGTTGGCGTGCCTGTCTTCCCACATCAGGCCATTGTCCTGATCCACCACCACTTGCTCGACCACATTGCTCGCCAGAGACTCAGGCTGCCGCTCATCCAGGGCTTCGCCACGTACACAGAGTACGGGAAGCATATTTAATTCAGGGTTGGCCGTGCTCTGGTGCCAAAGCTGCCTTGCCTGGCGGACATTGTAGATGGCCGGGCCCGGATTGGCGCCGCCCTTGTCCATGCCGTAAGCGATTTCCTTGGCGGTGGGCAGACGCCAGCCGTCCCCGGGCAGGTCAGCATAGACCTCACACCAGGCCTCAGCGCCCGGCAGGGTAATGACCTGGTGGGGATTCTCCGCGTACTCCCACTCCAGACCGGTAATACGGTCTTCCAGAATGCCCTCGCTGTTGATGCGGTAATTGATGGTGTTGCCGCCCCGCTGGTAGTAGCCGTCGTCGCCTTCTACCAGACTGCGGGTCTGGCCGGTCTTGAGAATCACCGACTCATCCGCCACATCCTGAACCCGGCCGTCGCCACGGTAGACCGTACCGGCGGGATCGTATTCATGGACATTGGACAGAGACCAGCCATCGGCGAGTTGGCGATCGAAGCTGTTCTTCACCGAGACGCCCCGGCTTTGCCAGCTCATGAAGGCTTCCCGGCCGGGGACTTCGGTAGCCCGTTCGCCCAGGGTAGCCCAGGCCATGGGAAACTCATCTGGAGCCTGTTCAGATTCAGCGGCATTGCCCGCACTCATATAGACGGTGGGGTATTCATAGCCGATCTTGACCTGGCCATGCACCATGCCTTCGGTTCGTTCGCCGTCAATATTCTCGCCGTCCCAGAGGAAACGCACTTCCCGGTTGGGGGCCGGCGACAGTTCCTTCTTGAACACATGGCCGCCGATTTCCAGTTGCGCCACCATGCGCTCCATGGAATCCGGCACTTCATCGCCGCTGACGGTGACACGAAACTCGTGCTGATAGCCCTGGGTCCGGCGGCTGCTGTAATGCAGGGTCAAATTGGTGCCGGCCACTTCCAGGTCTTCGTGGAAGGATTGCTGGAAGGGACGGGCAAAAGAACCGGTTGATGCCGCTTCTGAATTACAGGCGTCCTCCGGATTTTTGTCCACCCCCAGCTCGGAGGGAGCTTCGGCGTCGTCGGGGGCCCAGTTGTAGTCCCAGGGGGTCATATGGTCGAAATGGCCCCACCAGAGGGTGTCGCCGGGCTCGTAGTGCTCGGCCAGGCCGATCACATCATCGTGGGTGTAACCACTGCCATTGAGGTCATTGGCTTGGCCATCGCCGGTGTAGTCGGCACCGTCCACCAGACCATCGCCGCTTTCGTCCACCAGCTGGACCACCACGCCATTGTCGGAGCCCACCCATTGGTTGTCGAGACGATCGAAATAGCCGATGGGAACGATCTCACCTACCTCGAAATCGAGGAAGTTGTCGATGTACATCACCACATCGTTATCAAAGACCACAGTCTCGGTGTGGTGAGTACCAGCCACATGCAGGTCATTGGCGAAGGTGAAAGCCACTTCCTTTGGCAATTCCCCGGGCATGGAGGCTGGCGTTTCGTATTCAGTGGCGCTGAAATCGAAGGCGGTAATCTCACGTTCACTGCCATCAAGGCTCATCGCCGTCGCGGATTGGATGCCATTGAAGATCACCGTGGCCCGCCGCTCGCCAAACTCATCACTGATGAGGGAGGATTGATGAACCTGGGCCTCTCCCGTGCCGAGCTCGATGCGACTAACGGCGGTATCCCGGGGCAGCATCATGACTTCATCCAAAACCGCCCAGCTACCGGAGGCACCAATGGTGGTCCGTTGAATCACCAGATGACCGGGGTATTCATACACCACGGTTCTTTCACCCGCCGAGCCGGTAATCATGAAGCGGCCGTCGGCATCGGTTTCCATGGAACCGTGTTCCGGCTCATTCAGGAAGGACACCTGGACCCCGGGTAGGGGGTCTCCATCGCGGTCCGTGACTAAACCGGTGTAGACCGCCATGGCCATGGGCTCATAGCGCTCTACGGTGGCATTGCCCGCCACATGGCGACGCAGCGATTCGGCGGGCGTACCGACCAATTGATCGGTATCCGCGGCCTCACGGACCCGCACATGCAGGCGGTTGGAGCGCATGCCCTCCAGCCGTGCCAACACCCGGGCGTGGCCTACGCGCTCGGCGCTGATGCGGCCATTATCCACGGAGACGATGGAACGACTATCAGGCGTGAACTGGGCATAAGGGCTGAGATCAACCTCACCCCCATTATCCATCAGGCCGGTGACCTGAATAGCATGGCTGTCGCCCAGGGCCATGAACAGGGTATTGGGCTCGATTCGCAGCCCCGTTAGGCTATCGACGTCCACGTGCTGCGGATCAACATGGATCACATGATCGGTATTGCAGCCCTGGGCCTGGCGGGTATCCACGCTCTGAATCCGCTCCGCGTCCCAGCTCTCGCCTTGATTAACGGTCTTCAAGACGGTGACATAGCCATAGTCGTTCACGCCATCCAGGGGGTAGTCGCCCCGGGAAAGACCAAAGCCGAGCACGCCTTGCTGGTGTGGATCATGACTGCTATCGGCCAATCCCACCTGAAAGACATGATCCCGATGGCCCCAAGCAGGCCCATCTGCGCCCTCGAACTCCTCAAACCAATCGGCGTCTTCATAGATCCACTGGTAGATGGCCCGAGCAACGGCATAATCCTCGGACGGTATTTCGCTGTCTAAACCGTAGGCCAGGGACTCGGGATCGATCGGCTGGTTATGGCGATGCTCATCGATGTAGGGCACCGCATCCATGCGTTCCTGAGGGGAGCGCCCATCCGCGAAATGATCAATCATCAAGACATTGTCGCGGGTATAGTCGGCGAATTCCTGGGCTGCCGTCACCACCGCGGGGTCAAAGCCGCTGAAAGGCTTGAGGCCACGGGCCATGCGTTCTGCATTGACCAGATACAGGCCCTTCTCGGAGACGCTCATGGCATCCCAATCGGCTTGATCGGGCATGACGAGATATTGGAAGACACTGTCGTCCTGGGCACGGGCGTAGTTGAAGGCCTGGGTGATGGCCTCCACGGTCTCGGCCTGGCCACCCTGCCAGTCGATATTACCGTCCGGGTGGGTGGGCAGACGGTCCCGATCATCTTCCACCGGATTGTAGGGGCAAGCGCTCAGCCCTCGGCCAGCCTGAACCACCAAGGTGGCCTCAGCGGTGTCTTGCATATCGGCCGCGGAAGTCACGGTCAACTCGATGGCGTACTCGCCGGGCGCCAAGTCGGCCAGATGCAGCTCCGATTCGCTGCCCACAGGTTCGCCATCCAAAAGCCACTGATAGCTCAACTCGCCTTCCGGGATGTGGCTTTCGGAGGCATCCAAGACCGCTTCGCGGCCTTCATAGACAAACAGATCACCGCGAATTTCGGCGGTGGGCTGGTGGACCACATCCACGGTCACCGTCTGGCTTGCCGACACCCCTGCCACGGAGGTCACTACAAGCTCGTAGACCCACTCACCAAGGGGCAGATCATCCAGCGCCAACACAGGGTCTTGCCCCACGACCTCGCCGTCGTGGAACCACTGGAAGCTTTCAATCTCCCCATCGGGCACATGACTTTCATTGGCATCCAGGGTCACAGGCGCGCCTTGGGCAACGGTGACGGCCTCTTCAAGGACGATCACGGGGCGTGGCGGTTGAACATCCACGTCCACCAGTTGTTCGTATTCCAGGCCATTGGCGTCGGTCATGCGCAGCAGCAGTTGATGCTGCCCCTGGGCCAGACCGGCCAGACTCAGGGTGCCGGATTCACCCAAGACCTCGCCCGTCTCCGGGTCGATCCACTGGTAGGAGACGATATCGTGCTCCGATTCGGAGGCGTCGGCCTCCAGCTCCAGATCGTCACCGACATGGATTTCCGTGGCACCGCCGATATTCACCATCGGTGGATTCAAAAAACTCAGGACAATGCTTTCCGAGGCTTCCAGTCCCCGTTCATTGCGAACCGTAACCTCGTAGTGAAATTCTCCAGCGGACGTGGGCGAAACAAGGAACTCAGCACTGTCACCTACAACTTCGCCGGAATGGCTGTTCATCCACTGAAATTCGACTTCACCGAGCTGATCCTCCAGAAACTCGATCGATAAATGGATAGTCTCACCTATCCAGGCAGCCTTGGGACCGGTAATTTCGAACGTTGGTTCAGAATAAACCGCAACTTCTACCGGCTGATCAAGACTTTGGCCCAGGCCATGCTGATCCCAAATGGTGAATTGGAGACGATATTCACCAGGAGCCTGGAAGCTCGTTTCCAGAGATTCCGACTCACCCAGGACCTTGTCTGAGTCGATTTCTCGCCACTCATAGGAGACGATCTCACCATCCACATGATGGCTATTCGATCCATCCAGGCTCAGTTCCTCACCCACTGCCAGCTGGTACTCGAAAGCACCTTCATACTCTAGAGTGGCCTCTGCATAAGTTCTCACACAGCGAGGGTAGGCATCGCCGGCATTATTCCTAATATTTTGACTATCGCTGAGGAAATGTTTCGGTCTGTCCTGATAGCGGAACTTAAACGCGGCCGGTTCACCTTCGCTAAACGAATCCGAGAACCAATCTGTCAGTGTCGAACTATGCCACTCATCCCTCTCATCGCTCACGTTTGGAACAAATCGAAATATACGGCGCTGCTGCCGACCGTACAACCGATTTATGACATCCATCAAAAGGGTATGGGATTCATTGTAATTTGGAACGCGCCAATCCTCATACCCTGCATGATCAAGGGTATTGCAGTAATTAAGGACTTCGGAGAGTGGCTTCTTAGTTTCTCTATTTACCTCAAGGTCTTGCCACATTAGGCGATTAACACGGTCGACAACTAGACCATCTGTATCTGGACGCTCAAACTCTGGCAGAAATCTTGGCGCACCTGACACGCATCGAATATTATGCTCTGTCGGCTCATTCCCCGGGGAAACAATCCCTGTCAGTTGAACACCGCCCGAATTGAAATTTACAGCAAAATCTTCCCTGCTTCTTCCCGGGCCTGATGGGACACCTTTTGCCAGGTAGTCTGTTCCCTTGACGTTCTCGAAACCAAGTTGTCTGAAGTTATTTTCAGTGGCCACAGCATCTGATGAACCTTTGTGGCTCATCAGGAAAATCAACTCCAATCGGTCCGGCACACGCCAATCATCAATTCCGCCTAGGTCCAGCGAATCGCAATAAGCGTGCCCGGCATTCTTGCTCATTCTTTGTTCGATCGCATCCTTGTCATCTTGCCAAACCAAATCATTGACTTTGTCGAAGACAATTTGACGTGCATCATCTCGCTCAAAAACGCGCTGAGTACCAAATTGGTGATCACCATCATCACCGTCTAATAGTGAATGACGAAAGCCTGTCCGTGGCACTCTGGAAACACCTTCCGATAAGGCCTCAATCCGTTCCAATGCAACAACGTTAAGGTCAAATTGCTGGTTAATTACAGTCCCGAATTCGTCGGTGGCTTCCAGCTTTACTAGATGCTCGCCAAGCAGAGCTTCATCTGTAGGCCGCCACTCTAAAGCGCCACTCTTCAAACTCATGCCCTCTGGACTGCTCACCAGGGCATATTCAACTGAAGCCCGGTCTGCCTCATCCACGACCCTCGGGAGATATCGAAGCAGTTGACCGATCACAACCTATCTAGGTGGCTCGGTAATAAACTCCATTCCGCGAAGCGGATCTTCAACAACGACTTCCAGGGAAATGGGCAACTCATTTCCTATGGAGTTCCGAACGATGACCTCAACATCATGACGACCTAGAGCCGTTCTTTCTGGAGACCACTCAAGGATTCCGGCTTCTGGTGAAAGACCCATTCCATCGGGCGCGGAAACGAGGTCGAAACATAGGGCACGATTATTGGGCTCATCAATTTGAATTATTTCGAAGAGGTCCTCCCCAGCCACCACAGACAGGGTTCCAGGGGAGGCCAAGGACATTGGCCCATCTTGTTCTGAGGCGACCGGGGTAAACCCCTCAACACCAGCAGGCAGCTCAACTCCGGAGCAAGCGCTCACAGCCCTGTCTCTTAGCAACAAGTTACCTTCGGCCTGAACTGCTCTCGGACCCGCTCCAATCCATGCCTGCATGTCATTGTGTGTTACGCGGGTCTGAGGCAATCGCCCTGATTGGCTGATTTCGCCGAAAAAGAAATATCGGACCTGAGGGGTCCGTGAAAAGTAATCGAGCACAATAACCTCACCCGTACCGATGGAAGAGGAGATGTGAAGATCGCTGCCGTGCCTGGAGAATAGCGCCTCAACCTCTTCCTCGGGGACCTCCTCCCGAATGACTACGATATTGTCGCCGCCGTAAGTGACAATTTTTTTATCGTCAAAATCAGGTCCAATCTCGAAAACTATCCCTTCTCTGGTCCACTGACTGATCCGCGGGTCGTCTTCCAGATATAGATGATATTCCTGACCACCACCGGTGACCATGTAGTCATTGGCGCTGACGGACTTGATGCTTTGCGTAGCTAGCCGGGCGATCAGGAGCTCATCTTCATCACCTCCGGTCAAATGAATATTGTCAGCATCAGCAAGGCGCACGTCCTTTGCTGGTCGGATCTCTTCGGGTTTCAGTGTATCCATGAGATCAAAAATCTGCGGGCTCGTAATGAGGTCGCCATTGGCGAACTTGAACGCTGAGATTGTATTGTCTGCTTCGAAGAAATAGCGGATCCGAAGCTTTTGTGCCTGACCGTCCAAAGGCACAAAAAGGTCATCACCCCGCCTCGATAGACTTTTCAGAAAGGACGCGGAGCTGACATTCTCATCAAAGGCGACGAGATTGAATCCAGAGGTATCGGAAATAGTGGTTCGGCCGAAGAGGCTTGGAATATTATAAATATTATCCCCATCGCCCCCGATGATAAAATTCAATCCCGCCCCAGGATGCACTGTGGAATGATCATGGCCGGTTGTTATGAAGTCATCTTGGTTTGACGCTATGAGAGTCGCCCGGCCATGCTCTGGAACAGAGACCTCACCAGGCTTAGCAAGCTCGTCTAGAGCAATGCGATCTCTGACAGACAGCCAAAAATGAGTTTGCTCTTCCGGGACAGCGGTATCGAATGATGAGAACAGTTGAGAGGCGGGTGTTCGTAGACTCGTACTCCCGCTATTAGTAAATTGCAAGGCCTCGATAGATTTGGCCTGCAAAAAATAGTCGATCACGACGATTTCCGTCCCACTCTTCTCATGAAAAATAATGAGCGTATCGCCCATTTTTGACCACGAAACATCGGCGGGAGAAAATTGCTCGGAGAAGACGATTTTATTACCGACCGAAGGCGCAAAGATTTGCGTTCTTCCATGGCCTGGCTCTATTTCAAAGATCACTTCCCCGTAAGGTGCGATAATGTAGTCGTCACCCGGGCTGCTTTGCATCCGGAATGTGGCGGCATCCTGGATGAGGATTTCATCATCAACGCTAGGGGCTAATAAGCCGGTGTCATCAGAAATATCGCTGATTGCGCGTTGCGGAGCGGCCTGTTCAGGTACATCCACCCCGAAAAGGTCGTATAACTGCCCGCTGCTCATAGTGTCGGCGGTTTCAAAGCGCAACTCGGCGATGGTGTCATTGAAATCGAAGAAGGACTGGATGAAGACGGCTTGGTCGCGATTAGCGATTTCGATTCGCAGGTCCTGGCCATGGCGAATGAAACCACTGGCCACATCGGAGTAATTGATGCCTTGGCCGAAGTGCAGGATATTATGGCCGCCGCTTTCGATGATTCGGGTCTCACCTTCGCCACCCTCGACCAGATAATAATTGTCGCCAGGGCCACCGAGGATGAAATCCTCGCCGCTTTCGATGCTGAACAGATAGTCACCATCGTCAGCAATTCGGATACTATTGGGGCCCGCAGCCGGGAGCGGTTCCAGGTGATCGCCAGGGCCATCACCATCATCGCCGTCGCCACCATCACCGCCGTCACCGCCGTCACCGGGATCATCACCATCTCCGTCATCACCTCCACCGCCGTCTTCGTCTCCAGAATCATCGCCGCCGTCAGAGTCATCGTCACCGTCGTCGCCTTCAAAATGAAAACCTGGAGCGACGACGCGATAAGCCTGCTCATGATCAGGCGCGGGGCTGCTCATGACGTCGAACAGTTGTTCGGCCGTGATGACTTGGCCATTGGCGAATCGGATTTCGCTGATGGTATTAGCGCGGCTGAAGAATTCCCGAACTCGGACCTCGGCATCGCTGCTGGCATTCCCGAGAATCAAGTCGTCGTCTCGCCTTTGGAGCTGGGAGGCCACATCCGAGAAGGGCACGGTCTCATCGAACTGGATGATGTTGTGGCCAGTGGACGCGAAAATCAGGTTCTTGCCGTCATTAGCGCCCAACTCAAAGGTGACATCGCCGTTGGCAGCAACTAGGTAGTCATCGCCACCCAGGCCCCATAAACGGTCAATTCCTTCGTCCTGAATCAGAATATCGGGGCCGGGCGTTCCTTCCAGCAAGCCGCTGCCGTCGGCTTCAAGCCGCAAACTACGCGGTGCGCGCTCCGCAGTGGGCGGATTGACGCCAAAGACACCGAAGAGCTGGTCGGCGTTAAGGGGCTGGGCGTCAGAGAAATGGAACTCCGCAATAGTATTGACCAGGGAAAAGAAGTACTTGACGACAATCTGCTGATCGGTGTCCGCGACGTTCAGGATCAAATCGTCGCCGGAGCGCATCAGACCGCTGGAGATATCGAAAAAACTGATATCCGATCCGAATGCGACGATGTTTTGACCCTGCACTTCGGATATGGCCGTGCGGCTGTCTCCGGCATTGATGTGGTATTCGTTGTCACCTGGCCCACCGACCAAATAGTTCTGGCCCAGCCCTGGATAGAAGGCCGTATTTTCACTGCCACCGACGATGAAATCGTCTGCATCGCTGCCGATGACTTCCACAGGGCCATACTCGGCACTAATAGCAGGCTCGGCATCAACCAGGAATGGGACCGTGACGACGACGAGAATGGCAAACAGAAACACGCACCCGACGGATGCAGGAAGCTGGACCTTCATCTTTTTCCCCTCTTGACCACCAAAATGGCCCAAAATAAAACCCCAATAGGCCAACTAATACGGGCTAAGAATCCGTAATTGGGCTTAAATTTTCAAATATCGTGAAAGAAAAGGGCCGACGAGGGTGAACGACCAATGACTCTGAAGGAAGATACCCAAGCCGGGTGATGTTAGAATCAGCGCTTTTAACCCCCGACCCCGGACGCCAATCGTGAAGGAAGACATCAGCCAGCTCCTGCAACAGGCCCTCACCGCCCTGCCCGAAGACCTTCTGCCCCTGGATGCCCGAGAAGTGGCGATTCAGGTAGAGCGGGCGCGGGACCGAAAACACGGGGACTTCGCCAGTAATCTGGCCATGATGCTGGCCAAACCGGCGCGCAAGAATCCCCGGGCGCTGGCCCAGGCCATTGTCGATCACCTGCCCGGGTCGGCCCTGGTGGATCGGGTGGAGATTGCCGGTCCCGGCTTTATCAACTTCTTTCTGAGCCCGCAGGCTTGGCATGCCGTGGTGGAGCGGGTCTTTGAGCAGGGCGAGCGCTTTGGCCACAGCGATGTGGGTGCGGATGAGAAGATCCTGCTGGAGTTCGTCTCCGCCAACCCCACCGGGCCATTGCATGTGGGCCATGGCCGGGGCGCGGCCTACGGCAGCACTGTGGGCAATCTGCTGGAGGCCATCGGGCATCCGGTGCACCGGGAATACTACGTCAACGATGCCGGCCGCCAGATGGATATCCTGACCACCAGCATCTGGCTCCGTTACCTAGAGCAGGGCGGTGCCGAGTTCACCTTCCCCAGCAACGGCTACCGGGGGGATTATATCCTCGACATCGCTCGTGCCCTTCGCGAGGAATACGGAGATCGCTTTGAGCAGTCGGTGGATGCGGTCTTTCACGGCATTGCCGCCGATGCCCCGGACGGCGACAAGGAAGCCCATATTGATGGCCTGATCCAGCGGGCCCGGCATCTGTTGGGCGGGGATGATTTCGAGTGCGTGTTCAAGGCCGGGCTGGACGGGATCCTGGCCGATATCCGGGATGATCTGGCCGACTTCGGCACCACCTTCGATGAATGGTTCTCGGAACGTTCCCTGACTCACAACAAGCTGGTGGATCACGCCCTGGATGTGCTCAAGGAACGGGGCGATGTCTATGAAAAGGACGGCGCCCAGTGGTTTGCCGCCGAGAAGTACGGGGACGAGAAGGACCGGGTGGTGGTCCGGGACAACGGCCAGCCCACCTATTTCGCCTCGGATATCGCCTATCACCTGAACAAGCGGGAGCGGGGCTATGACCGCCTGCTGGATGTGCTGGGCGCCGACCACCACGGCTATATCGCCCGCCTGAAAGCGGGCCTGGAAGGCATGGGCCATCCCGGCGATGCCCTGGAGGTACGGCTGGTACAGTTCGCCAATCTTTACCGGGGCCAGGAAAAGATCCAGATGTCCACCCGCTCCGGCTCCTTCGTGACCCTGCGGGAACTGCGGGAGGAAGTGGGCCGGGATGCCGCCCGCTTTTTCTATGTGATGCGCTCCAATGAACAGCATCTGGACTTTGACCTGGAACTGGCCAAGTCCCAGTCCAGTGATAACCCGGTCTATTACGTCCAGTATGCCCATGCCCGCATCTGCTCGGTCTTCGATCAGGCCGAGGAAAAGGGCTTTCAATATTCCCGGGATACCGGCCTGGCCAACCTGGAGCAGCTGGATGAAAGCCATGAGGATGAACTCATGGTGACCCTGTCCCGCTTCCCGGAAGTGGTGGAATCGGCGGCCCGAAATCGGGCTCCCCACCAGCTGACCCAATACCTGCGGGATCTCGCCAACGACCTGCACACCTATTACAACGCCCACACCTTTCTGGTGCTGGAGGAAGAGATTCGCAATGCCCGCCTCTGCCTGGTGGAAGCCACCCGGCAGGTCTTGGTCAACGGTTTGCGCCTGATCGGTGTGTCCGCACCGGACAGCATGTAAGGATCCACCATGCCTCGCGATTACAAGCACAGCGGAGCCAGTCAGCGACGCAAGAAAAGCCATGAAGGCAACACCGGTTGGGTGTGGCTGATCGTCGGCTTCGCCCTGGGTTTTGCCACCGCCATGGCGGTCACCTGGCTTCAGCAATCGGAAAACGAGTTGCCGCGCCTGGATCTGGAACCCGCCGAGGGCGAGACCCGGGGTGATACCGAAGACGAGGAAGACGAGCGGGGGCGCTTCAACTTCTACCGCATGCTGGAAAGCTTCGAGGTGGTGGTACCGGAGGAGGAAGTCCGGGTCCGGGAGAGCGATCGGGAGCAGGAACAGCCGGTAGAGGAAGGCCGTTACATCCTGCAGGTGGGTTCCTTCCGCAGCGAGTCGGATGCCGAGCGCATGCGCGCCAATCTGGGCCTGGCCGGTTTCGAATCCCGCATCCAGCGGGTCAGCATTGATGACGGCCAGACCTATTACCGCGTCCGGGTGGGGCCCATCGAGAACCCCACGGAACTGGAACGGACGCGGGAACGGCTGGAAGACCAGGGCATCGAACCGCTATTGATTCGCCTGCGGGAAGACTAGACAGCCGGTTCCCGTGTGGAGGCCGGTGCCTCCCAGGCTCGGCCAAGCTGCACCACTGTCCGGAGCGTCAATGCAAAGCAGTCAGCCCACCCCGCCCTATCATCTGCGGGGCGATCGTATCGGCCGGGAATTCCTCCAGCTTTTGCCCATGGGCTTGTTCGTGGCCATCTTCGGCATCGCCTACGGACTGGCCGCGGTACAAACCGGATTGGCCCCCTGGCAGGCCACCCTGATGAGCACCACGGTCTTCGCCGGAGCGGCCCAGTTCGCGGTCTTGGGCATGTGGGGCAGTGAGGTAGCCCTGCTGGCCATCATCGCCATCACCCTGGCCATCAACTCCCGCCACATCCTCATGGGCGCGGCCCTGTTCCCCATGCTGCAAAAGCTGCCCGCCGGCCGCCGTTACGGGCTGTTACTGCTATTGACCGATGCCAACTGGGCACGCAGCTATCAGCAATATCAAAGCGGGCGGGAGAATCTGGAGGCCATTATCGGCGGGGGGCTGGCCCTGTGGCTGGCATGGATCGCCGGCACCGCATTCGGCACCTATTTCGGCCGACTGCTGGCCGACCCCGAAGCCATGGGGCTGGACATGGTGCTGGGCTGTTTCCTGCTGGCCATGGCCCTGAGCGGTCCGCGCTCACGACGGATCCTGCTGGTCTGGCTGGTGGCGGGGGTGAGTGCGGTGCTGGCCTGGTACTGGCTACCACCCCACGTGCATGTGGTGGTGGGGGCCCTGGCCGGTGGCCTGGTGGGGCTTTTCTGGCGGGAGAAACCCCATGTTCATGATTGAAACCACGCCTCTGGGGATTCTCCTCATCATCGCGGTGATGACGGTGGTAACCATCGCCACCCGCTGGCTGGGCAGCTTTTTGATGGAACACATTCCCCTGAGTCCGAGGACCGAGCGCTTTATCGCGGCCATGGCCTCATCGGTGCTGATCGCGGTGGTAGTGCCCATGGCCGTCGCCGGGGATTGGGGTGCCCGGGCGGCATTGATTACCACCGGGGCACTGGTGTTGATCAGTGGTCGGATTCTGCCGGCCATTGCCGCCGGCCTGGGTGCCGCCGCCCTGGTGCGTTACCTCTATTGAAGACAGGATATCCGGCGTCAGTGGTCACTGATTCTTCTGGATTTCGATACCCAGGGCCTTGAGCTTGCGATAGAGATGGGTCCGTTCCAGGCCCACGCGCTCGGCCAGCTTGCCCACGCGCCCGCCACAGAGTTCCAGCTGCTGTTCCAGGTAGGCGCGCTCGAACCGCTCCCGGGCGTCCCGGAGGCTCAGCCCCAGAAGATCCTGTTTCACCAGGGGCTCCACCTCCCGCTCGGATTCCCGTCGCAGTTCGGCTTCCACATCCTCCAGTGAAATATCTTCCCGGTCCGACAGGGCCAGAAAGCGGTGGACCATGTTCTTCAACTCCCGGATATTGCCCGGCCAGGGGTAATTGCGCAGTCGGTTCTGGGCCCCCACGGAAAAACGCCGGAAGGGCAGGCCTTCCTGGTCCACCAGCACATCCACGTAATAGCGAATCAGGTCGGGGACATCCTCACGGTACTGGCGCAGCGGCGGGACCTGGACGGGCAGGACATCCAGCTGATTAAGGAGGTCCTGACGGAACCGGCCAGCCTCCACGAGACGGGCAATAGTGGGTGGGGCCGATGCCACCAGACGAACATCCAGGGCCTCGCTCTGCTCACTGCCCAGCGGGGTAAAACGCCTGGATTCCAACACCGACATCAACAGGCGCTGGACCTTTTCACTCATATCACCCAGCTCATTCAGGAACAGGGTCCCGCCCCGGGCCTTTTCCAGAAAACCCGGTTCCAGACTATCGCCCGCATGGCGACCAAACAGCTGGCTCTCGGCATCCTCATCCCGCAGGCTGCTGAGGATAACATTGACAAAACGCGCCTCCCGCTGGGGGCTTTCCGAGTGCAGAAAACGGGCCAAGGTTTCCCGTCCGGTCCCGGCTTCACCCAGCAGCAGCACCGGGGAGCCCTCATCAGCAACCTTCTTGACCCGATCCCGGACCTGGCGCATCAAAGGCGACTTGCCCACCGGTTCCACCAGAGGAGAAAGAATGGAGCGGGCCTTGCGCCGTTCCCTTTCCTCGCGGCCGGACTCCAGGGCCTCGCCCACGATCTGCAGGAGCTTGGCCATGGACAGGGGCTTTTCCAGAAACTCATGGGCGCCCAGGCGGGTGGCCTCCACTGCCGTATCCACCGTACCGTGTCCCGACATGATCACCACTGGGCAATCCAGCTGACCGCTTCGGGACCAATCCCGCAGCAGTGTGATGCCGTCCACATCCGGCATCCAGATATCCAGCAGGATCAGATCGATTTCCTCGGCATCATGGGCCCGTCGGGCCGCAGCCGCGTCCTCGGCCACGGTAACCCGGTAGCCCTCATCCTCAAGGATATCCCGAACCATGCCGCGAATATCCGACTCATCATCCACCACCAGGATGTGGGCTGCGCTCATGCCGATCCTCCGCTATTGATTCGCTGGGATGACAACCTTATAGCGCGGAGACGCTCAAGTGAAGTCAGGAAGTCTCCATCGGTGCATTAATGGGAATCTGCATGATGATCTGGGCCCCGCCGGCCTCACGGTTGCCCGCCCGGATCAGGCCCCCATGCTCCTCCACCAGTTTCTTCACGATGGCCAGGCCCAGGCCCGTTCCCTTGGGCTTGGTGGTGACATAGGGTTCAAAGACCGTATTGCCCATATCGTCGCCGAAACCGGGCCCGTCGTCCTCCACCACCACTTCCACCTGGTCGGTCTGGACATCGGATACCAGACGGCGGCTGACAATTCGTACCCGGGCCCCGTCCTCGGACCGGGAAGCCTCCTGGGCGTTGCGAACCAGATTGTGCAGGGCCTGGCGGATACGCCCGGCGTCCGCCCGAACCCGCGGCAAGTCCGTATCGAGATCAAGGGAGAGATGGGGACCATCATCCAGTCCTCGATAGAGATCCGCCACCTCCATGATCAACTGGTTGATATCCAGCAGGGTGAACTCCAGGTCGGGACTGCGGGCATAGTCGCTAAAGGCCTTGACCATGGCCTTGAGGGCCTCCACCTGCTGAACGATGGTGTGGGTGGCCCGGTCCAGGGTACCGGCATCATCCACCCGCTCCAGATACTTGTGCCGAATCCGCTCCGCCGCCAGCTGGATGGGGGTCAGGGGATTACGAATTTCATGGGCCAGTCGCCGGGCCACCTCCCCCCAGGCTGAATCCCGCTGTGCCTGGACCAGCATGGTGATATCGTCAAAAACGATCACATGACCCGGCTCGTCCTCGCCCGGGAACGGCAAGGCCTTGCAACGGCAGATGAGCAGTCGCCTCAGGGTGCGACCGGGCAGGGCCAGCTCTTCATGCCATTCGGCATCGCCCTGATGAATATGCGCCATAACCCGGTCGGCCAGCACCTTCAGGCGGGGCGAGGTGCCGGCCAGCTCCATCAGCGGCCGGCCGGTCTCCGGTAACAGCTCCAGTTCCAGAATCTGCTCGGCGGCAGCATTGGCCGCCCGAATCTTGAGATCGGAGTCCAGGGCAATCACCCCCGAGGTGAGTCGGGCGAGTACCGCCTCCAGATAAGCCCGCTCTGCTTCCACTTCCCGGCGGCTGCGCGCCGCCTGCTCCCGGGCCTCCTGCAAACGACGGGTCATTTCATTGAAGGACAGGGCGAGAAAGCCCACCTCATCATGGGCCCGTAGCGGTAATCGGGTGTCCAGCTCGCCCCGGGCCACGGCCCGGGTCCCGGCGGCCAAATCCTGGATCGGTGCCACCAGGCGACGAGCGAAGTGAAAGGCACCGACGATGGCCAGCAAAAGACTGAGCAGCAAAACCAGTGACAGGGTCAACACGAAACTGATGCGGATCGGCGCCCGATAGAAATCCAGCTCCCGGTATTGCTGCCAGGCGGTCTGGACCCGCTCGGCCAGCTGGCTCTGGCGGGCCGGCACCGGGAAACGGGCCTGCAGAATTCTGGGGGAAGCCAGTCGCTCCGGCTCCGGCAAAGTCACCAGGGCACGCACGTGGATCAGTTCCCCCTCGGCTTCCGGCGAATCCAGCCCCACATAACTGCCGCTGCGACGGGCCTGGCTGATCAACTCCCGGGGTGGCTGGCTGGGCAGAAAGCCCCGGCCGAACTCGCCGCTGGTGGCCAGTATCTGTCCATCACTGGAAAACACGGTCAGTTCCGTGGCTTCCAGCTCACGACGATAGGACTCCAGCCGGGAGGCCAGAACATCCATCGAAAGTCCGGCCACATTCTGTGCCACCACTTCGGTCTGGGCTTCCTGATCCCGCATCCGGCTTTCCAGTGCGGCACGACTGAGGGCCAGGGATTCCTCCAGGGCCGACTCGATGCGGACATCAAACCAGGAATCAATGCCCTTGGTGATGAACTGCAGGGAGAAATAGAACACCAGGATGACCGGCACGAGCGCCAGTACCGCAAAGACGCCGACAAAACGAGCGGTTAATCGGGAGCCGGGCCGACGAGCTCGGTACTGAATGATCAGATGACCGAGATTGAAACCCAGCAAGATGACCAGCAGGGCCACGCCCAGAATATTGAAGCCCAGCAACCAGTCGTGCAGGCGATCAAAATCAGTGGCCTCCCGCTGGGTGGTTTCCGCCAGCATCCAGAGCGCGGCCAGCATCAAGGCCAAGCCGAACAGCGTCAGCAGGGTAAGACCGAGTTTTCTCAGGAACGAAGGGTCCACTGATACCATCCACTGGAAAGACGGGAATTGGCGAACAGGCGGGCAATCAGGCCGAGCCCGTCAGGGCGCTCTTCGATCTCCAGATGCACCCGCATGCGGATTTCGTAACGAGTGTCCGGATCCAGCCGCGCCTCATCGATGACCGGGACATCTTCAATACGACTGACTTCGGAGATGGCCGCCCCGTAGGTTTGAAAGCTTTGCCGTCGCTGAGTCTGGGCGTTTTCCACCACGTACAGACGCGTCAGCGGCTGGAACTGGATTTTGTGGGAACGCTCAAAGCCGGTTTCAGTGGCATCCCGCCACATGAAACGTGGCCGAATCACTTCCACTTCCACCTTGACCCGCAGGGGCAAGCCGTTTTCCAGGGCATCCAGGGCCTCGTCGCTGAGACTATAGCGTACATCCGCATTGAGATAATGGACGCCATCCACTTCTTCGGTAAAGCCGGTAATCAGGGTAATGCTGCCGGCGTACAGCTTGGCGGCAAACAGGCACAGCACAATCACCAGCAGCCAGCTAAGCGCCGATACAGGAAAAGATTTATGCGAGGCCTGATACATGGAGCGGTCACGTCTTACAAGGGCGTTGCGGGAAACAGACACCGTTGCGTTATCAATACAGGATTGTGTATCGATCACGGCGAAAAAGATAGGTTCCCGGAAAATTTTTCTTGCCCTGATGTTCACGCCCGCTTCGGCTTTCCGGTTTTCTCCAGAGCCCCATAGTAAAAGCCGTCCCCTCCATCGATCCGGGGCAGGTACTGGATTCCGGGGCCGGCTGGCACGGCCGCAGGCAATGTCAGGGATTGGGGCAAGGCATCCGGTTGCGCTGCCAGGAAACGCTCAAGAACGCCCTCGTTTTCCTGCCGAAAAATGGAGCAGGTGGTATAGAGCAGACGTCCGCCCGGCGCCAGCATGGACCAGGCCCCCGCCAGGATCGCGGCCTGCTTTTCCGCCAGGCCAGCTGCGTCATTCGACCGGCGCAGATACTTGATATCCGGATGGCGCCGAATCACGCCCGTGCCGGAACAGGGCACGTCCAGCAGGATGCGATCAAAGGACTCGCCATCCCACCATGACTCGGGATGGGCCACATCCCCCGCCCGAATGTCCGCCGACAAGCCAAGGCGATCGAGATTCTCGCGAACCCGCCCCAGTCGATCCGGATCGACATCCAGGGCCAGCATATGAGCGATGTCCGGACAGGACTCCAGCATATGGGCGGTCTTGCCACCGGGGGCAGCACAGGCATCCAGCACCCGCTGGCCGGGAGCCAACTGCATCAGTCCGGCCACCTGCTGGGCAGATTCGTCCTGAACAGAAAAGAGGCCCTCGGCAAAGCCGGGTAACTGATCCACGCTGCAAGGCTGTGACAGCCAGACCGCGTCCGGGGCATGGGGTCCAGGGCGAGCCTCGATGTCGGCCTCGGCTAGTCGTGCCAGAAAGGCATCCCGCCCGCCCTGCTGCTGATTGACTCGCAGAATCATGGGGGGCGGGGCGTTGCCCGCCGCCAGAATGCCTTCCCAGTCCCCGGGCCAATCCGACTGACATTGGCGAATCAACCATTCCGGATGCTGCCATCGGGCGGTGGGAACGGCTTCAGCAGCCTCCCAGAGGGCTTCCTTTTCGCGCTGGAAACGGCGCAAAACGGCATTCACCAGACCGGCCGCGCGGGGCCGGCCCAAGGCTCGGGCCGCCTCCACGGTTTCAGACAGAGCCGCATGGGTGGGAACGCGGGTGGCGACCAGTTGGTGAAGCCCCAGCAGCATCACGGCATTGATAATGCGGTCCCGCTTACGTAGGGGTTTGTCCAGCAGGCGGCCCAGTATCCACTCCAGCCTTGGACCCTGACGCAGGGTACCGAACACCAGGGCCTGCAACAGGGCCCCATCACGGGCCGACAAGCCCTGGCGGGCCCGCGGCAGGCGATCGCTGAGGCTTGCCTGCTCCGCCATGACAGCGTGAATCAATTCGGCGGCCCGGGCCCGGGTGTCGGCTTTTTTCATCGCGTATTCGTCTCCGCATCCCGGCCCAACATCACCCCGGCCTTTAGCCCGGCATTGGCCAGGTCCCGCGCGGAAATGGGGCGTTTACCGGGCAACTGCACAGTCTCCAGTACCAGCGCCCCCTCGCCACAGGCAATCACCACCCCCGACTTGCCGGCCCGTATCACTCGCCCCGGGGCCGCCTGCCTATCGCCTTGATGAAGGTGGGCAGAATGAATACGAAGTACGCGTTTCCCCCATTGGGTCTGAGCCACAGGCCAGGGATTGAAGGCCCGCACTTGTCGTTCGATATTCATCGCTGGCGCATTCCAGTCAATCAAGGCTTCGGCCTTCGTTAACTTACGGGCGTAACAGACCCCGGTCTCGGGTTGCGGCTCGGCCTTGATACGTCCCATGGCGAGACCGTCCACCACATCCAGAATGCAGTTCCCCCCAAGCGCGGCAAGCTTGTCATGCAGACTGCCGCCGGTTTCATCGGCGGCGATGGGTAGCGGGCGGCGCATCAGCATGGGGCCGGTATCCAGGCCTTCATCCATCTGCATGATGGTGATGCCGGTCTCGTCATCGCCAGCCTGAATGGCCCGCTGAATGGGGGCAGCCCCACGCCAGCGAGGCAGCAGGGAGGCATGAATGTTAATGCAGCCCATCCGGGGCAGTATCAACACCGCCCGGGGCAGTATCAGACCATAGGCGGCCACCACCATGAGATCCGGGGCCAGGGCCTTTAGGTCGGCCTGCGCCTCGGCGTCCAGCCGCTGAGGCTGGTAAACGGGGATATCCAGCGACTGGGCGGCCTGCTTGACGGGGGAGGGCTGCAGACGACGCCCGCGACCCGCCGGTCGGTCCGGCTGGGTAAAGACGCCCACCACCTGATGCCCGGCATCATGCAGGGCATCCAGGGCGGGGACGGCAAAATCCGGCGTGCCCGCATAGACGATGCGCAGGCCGCCGGCGGCGTTATCGGGCAAGGACATCCGGCTCAAATAACCGGCTGGGCGGGTTTTTCGGGTTCCTTGCGGCCAGCCTGGATGGCCCGGCGCTCCTTTTCCAGGCGTTTCCGGACCATGCGGCGCTTGAGCTCGGACAGATAATCCACAAACAGCTTGCCGTTGAGATGGTCGATCTCGTGCTGGATGCACACCGCCAGCAAGCCATCGGCTTCCATTTCAAAAGACTCACCATCCCGGCCCAGTGCCTTAACCCGGACCCAATCCGCTCTCTTGACCTCGGCAAAGATCCCGGGGACGGACAAACAGCCCTCTTCCATGACCTCTTCGCCCCGCTTTTCCAGAATCTCCGGATTGATAAAGACCCGGGGCTCGGAACGGTCATCAGAGACATCAATCACCAGTACGCGCTTCTGGACATTAACCTGGGTTGCCGCCAGACCGATGCCGGGAGCGTCATACATGGTCTCAAGCATGTCATCCGCCAATTGCCGGATCTCATCATTGACCTCCGCCACGGGCTCGGCCTTGCGACGCAGACGATGGTCGGGATAGCGCAGAATAGTGAGTTTCGACATGACGGCTCCGACGCGAAACGGATTGGTAAAATTCGTGCAATTCCAGATAGATTGCTGCTATTGTTACTATTGTACTAGAAACCGACCCGAATCTGCAGGCCGCTCAATGCCTGAGACAAGCCGAGCGGCAGGGGGTTCCGAGCCTGACAGGCGCAGCCGAAACCGCCCACCTCGAGCGGTTTCGTAACACAGCATCAGCAAGTATAGGACGAGGGGAGCGAACGATCATGGCCAAGGCAGTCCATCATGGCCCGGCAGCGGCAAACCCGGTGAATTCTTCCATCCATGCCGCCCGAGGCCTGAGCGACCCCCTTCCCGCCACCGCGCCCCGGATCCTGATCCGCGGGCTGGCCTGGGCGAGCATCGCCGTGTTGGCGCTGACCACCGCCTGCGGGGGCACCCCGGAACCGGCACCGGAAGAGGCCGAAGAAACGGTCGAAGAAGCACCGCCGGAAGAGACCTTTGTCTCCGACCCGGCCCCGGTGGAACCGGCGGAAACCGCCCCCCGGGAGTACATTGTCCAGCGGGGCGATACCCTATGGGACATCTCCGAGATGTTTTTGCAGGACCCCTGGCTATGGCCGGAGATCTGGCACATCAATCGCCAAATCCGGGACCCTCATCTGATCTATCCGGGTGATGTCATCACCCTGTTCTACCGGGATGGTCGTCCTCATCTGCAGATCGAGCGCGACGGCGAGATTTACCAGACCACTCTGCCCATTGAACGGCTGAGCCCGCAGGTTCGGGTGGAAGGCCTGCCCCGGGCGATCCCCTTCATCCCCATCGACACCATCCGCCCCCTGCTGCGTCGGCCCCAGCTGATGACCCGGGAGATGATCGATGATGCCCCCTATCTGCTGCGCTCGGAGGACGGCCGTCTGATGACCAGCGCCGGTGACCGGATCTATGTTCGCAATCTGAACGATACCGATGCCCGCCGCTTCACCATCATGCGCCCGGGCCAGGATTACCGTGACCCGGAAACCGGCCGCCTGCTGGGCCAGGAAGCCATTTACGTGGGGCAGGCCGAGCTGCAGCGCGGCGGCGACCCGGCCACCTTCTTTGTCACCCAGGCGAATCGGGAAGCCTTGGAAGGGGATCGGCTTTTCTCGGTGGAAGACCGGGTGTTGGAGCGGGATTTCTACCCCCGCGCGCCGGACGATGAAATCGACGGCCAGGTGATCACCTCTATTGAGGAAGGCGAGCTGATCGGCCAGTACCAGACGGTGGTCTTCAATCGCGGTAGCGATCATGGCCTGGCCATGGGCCATGTCCTGGAGATCCTGGAACGGGGCGAACGAGTCCGGGATCGTGAGCAGGGCCGCTTTAGTCGCCAGGTTCGCTTGCCGGACGAGACCATTGGCCTGGCGCTGATCTACCGGGTAGAAGAGGAAGTAAGCTTTGCCTTGGTGATGCGGGCCGAAAAGGAAATATCGGAAGGGGACATGATCCGCAATCCCCGTCAAAGGATCCGCACGCCGCAAACCCGTGAACGCCGTTTCAACTGAACGATAGCGATTTGAGCCAGGAATCCAAGGACGAAGAACTGGCGGCCTGGTTGGCCCTGGCCCGCATACCGGGCCTGGGTGCAACAGCCAGGGAGCGCCTGCTTGAGCACTTTATGTCGCCCCGAGCCGTGTTTCAGGCGTCGGAGCGGACGCTGTCGGGCTTTCAACTGGGAGAGGCCACCCGCCGCCAGCTGGGCGAACCGGACTGGGCCGGGGTGGAAGCGGACCTGCGCTGGCTGGAAGCCGAGGACCACCATGTCCTGCATGAATTGGACCCGGCCTATCCCCAACAACTGCGTGAGCTGAACGACCCACCCCCCCTGCTGTATTGCCGCGGACAAACCGAACACCTCCACGATCCGGGCTTGGCCATGGTGGGCAGCCGCAACCCCACCCGGGGGGGTCGCGAGACCGCCGAGGCTTTCGCCGCCGCTCTGTCCCGCATGGGGCTGGTGATCACCAGCGGTCTGGCCATGGGCGTGGACGCCGCCGCCCATCGGGGTGCGGTCAAGGCCGGCGGCCCCACGGTGGCTGTACTGGGCTGTGGCGTGGACATCCCCTACCCCCGATCCAATGCCGAACTGGCGGAACAAATAGCCGCCCAGGGCTGTCTGGTGAGCGAGTATCCGCCGGGCACCCAGCCCCGCCGGAGGCATTTTCCAAGCAGAAACCGTATAATAGCGGGTTTGTCCTTGGGCACCCTGGTGGTGGAAGCCGCCCTTCGCAGCGGTTCTTTGATCACCGCCCGCCTGGCTGGCGAACAGGGCCGGGAGGTATTTGCGGTGCCGGGATCGATTCACAATCCGTTGGCGCGGGGCTGCCATCGCCTGATTCGCGCCGGGGCCAAGCTGGTCGAGTCCACTGACGACATCTTCGAGGAGCTGCGGGACGTGGTGTCCCTGCAGTCACCGACTCCGTCCTCCCCTGAGGCAAAGGCGGCACCCTCTGACAGTCATACGGAGGGCGATCCGACTTACACACGCCTGCTGGAAGCGGTGGATTACTCGCCCACACCGGTGGACCTGATCGTGGAACGGTCTGGATTGACCGCCGCCACGGTATCCTCCATGCTGCTAATGCTGGAGTTGGAAGGTCGCATTGAATCCGCCCCGGGTGGTCGCTACACGCGCAGGAGCTGACAAGAGCATGCGAACCAAAGAAAACGTCCTCGACGTGCTCATGTATTTGTTCGAGAACTACATGGGCGAGGAAATGGAAGAACAGGAGACCGACCAGGCCACCCTGTTTAGCGAACTCGAGGAAGCCGGTTTCCCTTCCACCGAGATTCAAAAGGCCTTCCAGTGGCTGGAAGATCTGGCCGACGGGGGCCAAATCCTGGAGTCACAGACGGTGACCCGGGAGTCGGTACGGATATTCAGCCCCCTGGAACAGATTCGGATTTCCCCGGAATGCCGTGGATTTCTCATCTATATTGAACAGATTGGCATCCTGGATCCCCTGCAGCGTGAACGGGTGATTGATCGCATCATGGCCCTGGAGTCCCCCTCGGTGGACCTGGACCAGGTGAAATGGATCGTGCTGATGCTGCTGTTCAACCAGCCGGGCCAGGAAGAAGAATATGCCCGAATGGAAGACCTGGTCTTTGACGACACCCCGGGCCACGTGCACTAAAGCGGCTCGGATGGCTTCCGGGCCCGTCATCCCACTTGCGTTTAGCTGACAACAAAAAGGCGCCATGAGCAGTCATCTGGTTATCGTCGAATCCCCGGCCAAGGCCCGCACCATCGAGAAATATCTCGGCAAGGACTTCAAGGTCCTGGCCTCCTACGGCCATGTCCGGGACCTGGTCCCCAAGGAAGGCGCGGTCAAGCCGGATGAAGGCTTCGCCATGCGCTATGACGTCATCGAGCGCAACAAGAAACATGTGGATGCCATCGAGAAGGCCCTGAAAAAGGCCGATGCCCTCTACCTGGCGCCTGACCCCGATCGGGAAGGGGAGGCCATTGCCTGGCATCTGCTGGAGTTGCTGCGGGAACGCAACGCACTCAAGGGCAAACAGGTGTATCGGGTGGTCTTCCACGAGATCACCAAGAGTGCCATTAAGAAGGCCATTGAGGACCCGCGAGAGATTTCCGCCGAGCTGGTCAATGCCCAGCAGGCCCGCCGGGCCCTGGATTATCTGGTGGGCTTTAATCTCTCCCCCCTGCTTTGGAAAAAGATCCAGCGCGGCCTGTCCGCCGGCCGGGTCCAGTCGCCGGCCCTGCGCATGATCGTGGAG
Source organism: Natronospira proteinivora (assembly GCF_024170465.1). Classification (NCBI taxonomy): domain Bacteria; kingdom Pseudomonadati; phylum Pseudomonadota; class Gammaproteobacteria; order Natronospirales; family Natronospiraceae; genus Natronospira; species Natronospira proteinivora. The sequence continues at coordinate 703,825 of NZ_JALJYF010000002.1, forward strand.
CGGGAGCGGGACATCGAAGCCTTTGAACCGCAGGAATACTGGAGCATTGACGCCGAAGCCGACAAGGACGGTCAAGGCTTCCAGGCCAAGCTCACCGAATACCAGGGCGAGAAGGTCAAGCAGTTCTCCATCACCAATGGGGAGCAGGCGCAGGAAGTGGAAGCGAAGCTGAAGGCCGCCGCCAACGGCGCGCTGAAAGTGGCCAAGGTCGAGAAGAAGCAGCGCAAGCGGAACCCGGCCGCGCCCTTCACCACCTCCACCCTGCAGCAGGAAGCCTCGCGCAAGCTCGGTTTCGGCGCCCAGCGCACCATGCGTCTGGCCCAGCAGCTGTATGAAGGCCTGGACCTGGGCGAAGGCGCCACTGGTCTGATTACCTATATGCGTACCGACTCCCTGGCCCTGGCCGGCGAGGCGGTGAGTGAAATCCGCGACGTGATCAAGCAACGCTACGGCAGCGAGAATGTGCCGGAGGCCCCGCGCACCTATCGCACCAAGGCCAAAAACGCCCAGGAGGCGCATGAGGCCATCCGCCCCACCTCTGCGGCCCGCACGCCGGACAGCCTCAAGCAGGTGCTGGATCGGGATCAGTTCCGTCTCTATGAGCTGATCTGGAAGCGGACCGTGGCCTGTCAGATGGTGCATGCCCTGTTCAATACCGTGGGCGTGGATCTGGCCTGCGGGCCCGGCAATACCTTCCGCGCCACCGGCTCGGTGCTGGTGGAGCCCGGCTTCATTGCTGTCTATCAGGAATCCTATGACGACAAGAAGGCGGACGACGACGAAGACAAGCTGCTGCCGCCGCTGGAAGAAGGCGAGACGGTGACACTGCAGCAACTGATCACCGAACAGCACTTCACCGAGCCGCCGCCGCGCTTCACGGAAGCCAGCCTGGTGAAAACCCTGGAAGAATACGGCATCGGTCGCCCGTCTACATACGCTTCGATCATCTCCACCCTGCAGAACCGGGAATATGTGGAAATGGATCGCAAGCGCTTCTTCCCCACCGATGTGGGCAAGGTGGTCAATGACTTCTTGACCAAGCACTTCACCCGTTACGTGGATTACGACTTCACCGCCAAGCTGGAAGACGAGCTGGATGCGGTCTCCCGTGGCGAGAAGGACTGGATTCCCCTGATGCAGGATTTCTGGGGCCCCTTCCATGAACGGGTGGAAGACAAGGAAAAATCGGTCAGTCGGGAAGAAGCGGTACAAGCCCGCGACCTGGGCACCGACCCCAAGAGTGGCCGGCCAGTCAGTGTGCGTTGGGGCCGCTTCGGGCCCTTCGTCCAGATCGGCACCAAGGACGATGAGGAAAAGCCCAAGTTCGCCGGCCTGCGGCCGGGTCAGAAGATCGACAACGTCGAGCTGGACGAGGCCCTGGCCCTGTTCAACCTGCCCCGGGAACTGGGCGAGACGCCGGAAGGTGAGCCGGTGCAGGCCAATATCGGCCCCTATGGCCCCTATGTGAAATACGGGCGCAAGTTCGCCTCCCTGGGGGAAGAAGACGATGTCTACACCATCAAGCTGGACCGGGCCCTGGAAATCGTCGCCGAGAAGAAAAAGGCCGATGCCGAGCGCATCATCCATGACTTCAAGGACGAGGGGATTCGCGTCCTCAAGGGACGCTTCGGCCCCTATGTCACCGACGGCAACAAGAACGTCAGTGTGCCCAAGGATCAGGAACCCAAGGACCTGACCCTGCCCCAGTGCCGGGAGATGATTGCCAACGCCCCCGAGAAAAAGGGCCGCTTTGGGCGTCGCAAGAAGGCAGGCAAAAAAGCCGCCAGCAAAAAGACCACGAAGAAAACCGCCAAGAAGAAGGCGAGCAAGAAGAAAGCCGGCAAGAAAAAGTCGGCGAAGGAAAAGGCCGCCAAAAAGAAAAAGACCGGCAAGAAACAGGCGGTCAAGGAAAGCTAGCCCCGACCATGACGAACCCGTCTGCCAGCTCGGCGTCTCCCCGGGGCACGGACCTGAATGCCGCGATCGCAGCACTCAGGCCCGGGGGCTTGGTGGCCTATCCCACCGAAGGGGTCTATGGCCTGGGTTGTGATGCCTTCAACGGCGAGGCCGTACAAAAACTGCTGAGCCTCAAGCAACGCCCCTTCGACAAAGGCCTGATTGTGATCGGGGCCTCCCTGCTGCAACTGGAGCCCCTGCTCCATCCCCTGAATCGCCGTGACCGGGACACCCTTAACGCCAGCTGGCCCGGTCCGGTCACCTGGATTGTGCCGGCGGCCGATGATTGCCCCGACTGGCTCACCGGCGGCCGCGATACCCTGGCGGTGCGGGTACCGGATCACAGCCTGGCCCGCGAGCTCTGCCAGCAGTTTCGCGGGCCGGTCACCTCCACCAGCGCCAACCCGTCCGGCCAGCCCGCGCTGACCGATGCCGACGAGGTGGCCGCCGCGTTTCCCTCCGGCCTGGATTACTTGCTGGACGGGGCCGTGGGCGGGCGCAACGGGCCCAGTGAGATTCGGGAACTGGCCAGCGGCAAGGTATTGCGAGGCGAATAATGAAACAAGAACCGGTGGACAAACAGGCGGTCAAGGCCTACTTCCACGACCTCCATGACCGGATCACGAAGTCTCTGGAGGCCCTGGATGGGGGCGGGTGCTTCCATCGCGATGCCTGGACCCGGGAAGCGGGCGGCGGCGGCGAGAGCCGAGTCATGACCGAGGGGGATCTGTTTGAACGGGGGGGGGTGAGCTTCTCCCATGTGATGGGCGATTCCCTGCCTGCCTCGGCCTCGGCCCGCCGCCCGGAGTTGGCCGGACGGGGTTTTGAGGCCATGGGGGTCTCGCTGGTGATGCACCCCTGGAACCCCTATGTGCCCACCACCCATCTCAATGTCCGCTTCTTCGTGGCCGAGAAGGCCGGCGCTGACCCAGTATGGTGGTTCGGCGGCGGCTTTGATCTCACCCCCTATTACGGCTTCGACGAGGATTGCCGCCACTGGCATGAACAGGCCCGGGCCGCTTGCCTGCGCCATGGCGATTCCCTCTATCCGCGTTTCAAGCAATGGTGTGATGAGTATTTCCACATCCAGCACCGGGATGAGCCCCGGGGGATCGGCGGGCTGTTCTTTGATGATTTCAATGAGCTGGGCTTTGCTGACAGCTTCGCCTTCATGCGCTCGGTGGGGGACCACTTTCTGCCCGCCTATGAACCTATCGTCCAGCGCCGTCGTGACCATGACTATGGCGAACGGGAGCGGGAGTTCCAGCTCTATCGCCGGGGCCGCTATGTGGAATTCAACCTGGTCTATGACCGGGGCACCCTGTTCGGCCTGCAATCCGGCGGCCGCACCGAATCCATCCTCATGTCCATGCCCCCCCGCGCCCGCTGGGAATACGACTACCACCCCGACCCCGGCACCCCCGAAGCCGAGCTTTACTCACACTATCTGGTGCCCCGCGACTGGGTTTGAGGAGTTGACGGAGACTGGCTGTGGGAGGGCCGTGGTAGGAGCGGATTCATCCGCGATTGGCGTGGCTGGATAGTTTGGTGGCAGCATAAAGCATAATCGCGAATAAATTCGCTCCTACGGGCTTTTCCATCCTTCGTGTCCTTCTGCCTTCCTTCGTGTTCTTCGTGTCCGCCTTTCCTTACCCGCTACACCCCCCAGCATTTGTTAAACTGCCCACGCACTCGACACAGGACACCCCGATGAATCAGCAGAGCATTGATTGCGTGGAAATGAGCACCGGCGATGAGCCGGAGGTGAGCATTATCTGGCTGCACGGCCTGGGAGCCGACGGCCATGATTTCGAGCCCATGGTGCCCCAGATGCAGCTGGACGGGGCCTTATCGGCTCGCTTTATCTTCCCCCACGCACCGGTCCGCCCCGTGACACTGAACGGCGGCATGCCCATGCGGGCCTGGTATGACCTGGTGAGCCTGGAACGCAACTCCCCCCAGGACCTGGCCGGCATCGACGAATCCGCCGCCACCGTCACCCGCCTGATTGAACAGGAACGCAAGCGGGGGATTGCCGACGACCGCATTGTGATTGCCGGCTTCTCCCAGGGCGGCGCGGTGGCCCTGCATACCGCCCTGCGCCACCCCCATCGCCTGGCCGGGCTGATTGCCCTGTCCACCTATCTGCCCAAGGCCGAATCGCTGGAAGAAGAAGCCAGCAGCGCCAACCGTGAGCTACCCATCTTCATGGCCCACGGCGCCCAGGACCCGGTGGTGGCCCCCAATCTGGGCGAGGCCTCCTTCCGCCACCTGGAACGGCTGGGCTACCCGGTGAAATGGCGCACCTACCCCATGCCCCATGCGGTCTGCCCCCAGGAGATCGGCCACATTCGAGCCTGGCTGCTGAGTCTGTTCGGGAAGGGCGAATGAACACCACCTTCGAGGGTTACCGGGTCCTGGTCACCGGCGCCAATCGGGGCATCGGCCTGGCTTGTGCCCGCGGCTTCGCCCAGGGCGGGGCCACGGTAGGGCTGCATTATGCCAGTGACCGGGAAGCCGCCGAGTCGGCCCTGTTGGACCTGCCCGGCGACAGCCATCAGCTGTTTCAAGCGCGTCTGGATGAAGTGGCCGACTGCCAACGCCTGGCCGATGAAGTCGAGACGACACTCGGTCCGCTGGATGTGCTGGTGAACAATGCCGGCGTTTTCCGCCACAAGCCGGTCTCGGAGATGGATTTCACGGAATGGCAGAAGATCTGGGACGAAACTCTGGCGCTCAATCTCAGTGGCCCGGCCCACTTGAGCTTTCTGCTGGGCAAGACCATGGCGGCGAGCGGCCAGGGACGGATCATCAATATCTCCTCCCGGGGTGCCTTCCGGGGTGAGCCCGAAGCCCCGGCCTATGGTGCCAGCAAGGCCGGGCTCAATGCTCTGACCCAATCCCTGGCCCAGGCACTGGGTGGTGATGGCGTAAGCGTCTCGGGTGTGGCGCCGGGCTTTGTGGAGACCGACATGACCCGAGACCTGCTCAACAGCCTGACGGGAGACGCCATCCGCGCCCAAAGCCCCCTGGGCCGCACCGCCAGACCCTCCGATGTGGCCGCCGCCGTTTTATGGCTAGCCTCGCCTGGTGCTGAATTCGCCACCGGGACGATTATTGATGTGAATGGGGCCTCCCACCTGAGGCAATAAACCAAAAAACTGATCACCGATTTAATGACTATCCCACGGCCCTAGCCGACACCTCCACTCCCACAGTTTCAATACACTCTCCCTAACGGGCTTCCCGGAAATCAATCCGGCGATCCGGGCCACGGTGGATACCGAAGGTAATGATGCCATCGGGTGCCTGATCATGGGCATCGTCATCACCGGACCAATCGTATCGCAACCATTCGGGCAGGGTCTCGGCGTTCACACGGTGACTACCCACCTCGTTGCTGCACTGGAACCAGGCATTGAAATCGCCGTCCTGGGCCGTCTCGCGCCATACCTTGTCAAACCCTTCGGGGAAACCGCAGCCGTCACCGCTCTCAATGAGCGTAGCGGGGGTGGAGGCGGTTTGCGCTTCCACGGTCAGCTCAACCTCATCACTACAGGCATCGTCACTGTTAACGCGCCACCACGCCTGACCCGATGTATCTTCCTGGAAGGATTCCACCACCACCCGGGCTTGCAGATCGAGCAGCTCGGAGCCGTGGGCATTGCCGATGGCCAGGCGGCCATGCCGTTGTTCGGCATCCTCTTCCACCGGCAGGGTCAGCTCATACCAGGTCTCTTCCACCACACTGTCGTTCTCGAAGCGGCGGAAGGGAATATCATCCTCATCCACAATGCGGACACGGGTCCGGAAATCGGCCTGAAACGGTGGGATATCCGGTGCACCGTTGGCCGAAGTCCAGCGGTGGCCGAACAGACCATTGCCGCCGCCATCACCAAAAACCAGACGAGCCGTGCCACCGCTGACAGAATCACCGGTGTTCTCGGCAATGCTTACTGCCCCCGGGTCCACCGCCAGGGCCGGGATGGTGTCAGCCAGGCCATCACAATCGGTAAAGTCATCATCGTTCTCGATCTGGCAGTCCCGGTAGCGAAAGTCTCCTCCAGAACGGCTAGTCTCGCCGCTTCGGTCCTCAAAACGCCACCATACTCCCTCGGCATTCTCGGTCAGCAGACCATCGCTGTTACGCGCGGTTACCGTCAGCTCGGCATTGTCATTGAACGACATGGGCCGGGTCAGATAGTTGTAAGGCTCGTCCTGGGTGCAGGCAGCGGCCAGCTCGGGGCCGCTACGGCTGACACTATAGTAAGCAGGCACGAAGCGGCCGATATTATCCGTGCTCTGCCCCACCACATCGCTATCCGGCATGGTCAGATATTGCCCGCCAGCCAGGCGCGGGGTGATTGCCAGAATCCCCACTTCCGCCCAACTGAATTCACCACAGGCAAGGCCCGGGGCTTCATCCCCATCGCAATCACTGCCGAAGGGGTTGAGATCCCCACTCAACGGGGGATTGTTGCCACCACTTGGCTCGGCCAGGTCCACCTCAAGCTCAACCGTCTCCGCCGGGCTTTCCTGACCGAAATTGGGCGTCACATCGCCACTCAGGTTACGAGCCGAGACTTCAATCTCGAATTCATCCCCGGCAGTAGCAAAGATGGGCCCATCCGGACCACTGGCGCCACTGTCTTCGGGAATACTCATATTCTCCGACCGCGCCACCACCGTAAAGTGATCCGGCCGAGCGATGAAACTGCCCTGGCCCAGCATGACCAGCCCCTCTTCCAGATCATCTCCTTCATAGCGAGCGTTGAGCTGCACTTCCCCCACGTCTGGATACTGCAAATCCACCTCGGCCACCCCCTCGGCATCGAAATCCAGGCTCAGCGGCGTGTAGTCATTATCATCGCCCAAGGCTGTGCCGTTGAGTAGCACCGAGAGGAAACCACTATCCGGATTGCTATAGCTTTGAGAAAAGCCCACCGACTTGCTTTCATCGCTAAAGCCGGGCACACATTGTGGACTCTCATCATCTTCCCGAACCGCTGTTACGGTGCCGCCGACTACCTCATCGGAAACATGGTCGGGGACATCCAGCACGAATCCGGCACTGGCAATGTCCATCTCACAATTTGTTTCCACACCCGCCGAGAAACAACGGGTGGGGTTGGCCGCCTCCGGTTCCGTGGCCTCGGCAAACACGGTGATGGTTTCGGCCTGGGTGTATTGCAGAAGTACGGATGCGGTATCCGTGAAGCTGATGGGGTTGTCACTCCAATTGCCCCCGGGTGAAGTGAAAGCCAGATCCACTACTTCCTCGAAGAATTCATTACAAGCAGCGTCGGCACAAGCTTGCACGGAGACTTCAGAAGGGCTACAGGTCAATCCACTTTGGGGGTGAGTCAGGCGTATATGATCGAGTTGAGCTGTGGGGCAGGGAAGGTCGCGATCCCTCAGGAATTCAATCCCATCCTGAGCCAAGGCACCCTCGGCAAAAACCACATCATCGTAGTCTGCTGCCCCCGAGTAGGCACCTGGCAGGCCACCGATATGGATATCATCAGCCATCATCAAGGAAGGGGGGTTAGGCCGTTCATCATCATTGAAATCCACCAACTCCCCATTCACATAGAGCTGCTCCACGACTTGCTGATTGGCCCCGGGCGCATCACCGAGACGTCGGGTGACTGCAATATGTACCCACTCACCACTGAAGGCGCTGGCATCATGGCCCAATGTCTGCTCATTATTTCCTTCATCGGTGATCACGACTCGAAGAATGCCATCCGCATTACGCAGGATTTCCACCGGCCGAGCATAGGTACCATTCAGCTCGCCGATACTTAATATGGAATCCTGGGGGGAAACGTCCTGGGCACGAAACCAGAAAGCGACGCTGAATTCATCGGGCTGTTGTAGCTCCGAAGGGGCCGACGTACTGATCCGACCATCGGAGGGAATACTTGCGTATCGGCAGGTGCCGGGATCACCCGATCTAACCGGGCTCTCGTCGTCCGTATCGGCGCCATCAAAAGCGGTCCCATCATTGTCATATCCCGAGCTGTCTTCCACCTCCCCGCTTGCGCCGTTCCAGGACTCAGCCTCCATGCGATAGTCAATCACGGTTTCTGCATCAATTGCTTCGTCTTCGACGATTATCGTAACGGTATCGCTTCCATGTTCTGCCCAACTACCGGCACAAAAGAAGAACAACCAGAAGGTACAATACTCACTAGTAAAGCTGGCCTCATACGTTCCCGGGGAATCATAGACTCTTGATTGTTCGATGGGTGATCGCTCGCAGCTGGAGGATGCCAGCTGTTGCGTGTCCATGCTTCCGTCACCATAGTCCCAACTATCACGCCATTGCCCCGAATCTGGACAATTGTTCGCTTGAGCTTCGAACACTACAGTCTCACCCGCGGCCACGGTGAGCTCTTCCAAGGCGCCATTTGCGGTTAGGACAACCGCTTCATCCATACCCACTTGATTCAGGAAGCCCCAGCTAGTGGTGCCAGCCTGAACATTGTCAATTTGGGAGGTGCCTTGATGCACAATGTGACCGGAAGCAGGAGGATCAAGCTGCTGAGGGCGGACCCGCAGACCTTCAAATGTCAGCCTATTGGAATTTCTGCCGCCGCTGCTGGCATGGGTGATGGTGAAGGTGATTTGTTCTTCGGTGACCGAGCTTGCGGTGATTCGCTCACCCGAACTAAGCCGGTTGATATTCTGCCCCCCTGTCCCTGTACGCTCAACCAGAGCAGTAGGAAGCGGTGCGGAAGTATCCCATTCAAAGCCATTGGGCACCGTGAGGACAATGGTTCCAGTGCTGATATCCTGAGAATTGGCTTCTTGATAGACAGGGCCGGTCAATGACGTGTACTCACCCCCTGCAGTTTCTGAGGGAATGGCCTCGCCGCCCGTTGCCGGGGTCAGGGTCCCAGCTGTCCCGATTCCGGGCAGACAGAGCATGCACCCAAGAAGGGCGAGCAACGTCCATCGCTTAATTTGTTGAGCAGGCATCTGTCTGGTCATGTGAACGATTGTCACTGTGTTGAGGCGGTGATTAACCATCCTGATACTGTGAACGCCACTTACACAATAGCTTGCCAGGCATTACTGACTAATGGCCGTTTTCTCCACGGACCGGGATACAAAATTGCCGCTTCCGTAGGTGCCACGACTGGCAGTGGTGGTAATGCGATAGATACTGAAAGTGTCACCAGCTTCCTGGTGACTACTCACTTGCTGGCAAGTCATCTCTAAATCGAAGTCATTCAGGGAATCGGGAAAGCTGGCCGGACAGGCATTGTTTTCCGAGGCCTGAAAGCCAGCAGCCTCAGCAGCGCCACGAGCGACATAGTAGGCGCGAGCGGCATCGGCCGAGAGGGTGGGGGTTTGCTGCTGGACGCCGCTGATGGTCACCAGATAAACCGCCAGGGCACCCAAGGCCACCAGCAGGAACAAGGCAGCAATCAGCGCCACCCCTCTCTGCGCCTCAGCGCCTCCGCGCGCCACCGCTTTTCGCTGTTGGACCATCATGGCGCGTTATCCACATGAACCTGATGAAGCAGACGAACCTGCTCGCCCTCGTCTTCCAACACCAACTTGAGACTCAACAAGCCGGCCCGGGTGGACGTACCTGGTATGTAGTCGAAACGGCAGTCTTCCACATTGCTTGCCAGCACGGCGCTGTCGCCGTTAGTGAAGTCGTCACCCGGCGCATAGTCGCTGAAACGTCGCAGTTCCCGCCCCTGGCAGGCGAAGGCCACCGGGGCATCCACCAGATGGAAACGCTGGCGGGGCGAGGCCAGGGGAAATTGATGCGCATTGTTTAATGTCACGCGGGTTTCACCGGCCACATTCGGATCGGCCGCTAGGGTGACACCGGGGGCGCTCATGCTCTGACCACTTTGCCAGGCATCATTGCCGGCCTGCCCCGTGTTGTAGACCGAGACCCGCAGGCCTGAATAACTGCCATCAGCGAGTCCCAACGGGCCGGTGCTGTTGAAGCTATCATCGGCCTGATTGAAGCGCAGCCGCCGCGCCGGGTCGCCGCCCACCGGGGCAGGGCCGGGCCCGACTCGATAGCGGGCGCCGGCCACGGTGGGCAGAAACTCGATACAGCTATCGCCGGCACAGGTGCGCAGGCTGTTGGGCAGGGCGGGACGAATCTCGCGGCTCATGCGGCGCAAAGCTCGGTCGGCGGTATCCACCAGTTCGGCGCGGCGCGTTTGGTCCAGATAACCATCGACTGTACCGGTAATCAGAATACCCCCCACCGCGGCCACGATGCCGGTAATGGCAATTACTATGACCAACTCCACCAGGGTGAAGCCAGCCTGAACTGATCTTAAAGCGGACGGACGATGGGAGTGCGGCATCCTCTATTCCCCCACCCGCCAGCTACTGAGGGTGATATTCACGGTACCGGCCTGATCCGCGACACTGACATCAATGCGAAATTCATTGCCGGTGGCAAAGGTGTTATCGGCCGTGACCAAGACGTCGACCTGATAATCCTCCAGGCCGTCAATGGGCTCACCCTCGGCATTGTGCGCGCCACTGTCCGACAGCTCGTCATAGGCCGGGACATTGTCCAGATCGGCCCGGTCATCACCGGGGCTGGCGGAACCCGAGATGGGCTGGGCCAGGATCTCTTCCATATAGGCCTCGCCAATGGCGATGGCCTGGGCGCGGATCATGGGGTCGGCGCTGGCGCGGATCACGGTGGTATAAACAGCGAGAATGGCGGCAGCGGCAATGCCGATCACCACGATGCTGATGATCAGCTCGATCAGGGTGACGCCACGCTGTCGCAGAAGGCCCTTCATTGCCTCACCACATGGCCGGTCTGATCATGAATAAGAAAGCTGCCCGAGAAACCGCCACCGGACACCGTCACGGCACTGCCGCCACCGCTGAGCGGCACACCCAGGGCATCAAAGACCACCGTCACATCCGAGGCCGAAACCCCGCTGGGCAGGCTGCCCTGGAAAGGGCCACCGCGGCTGGGATGGGGAATAGGGGTATTGCCGAAATCGCCGGGGCTACAGTTATCTGCATGATCCAGGCGGTAATCACCGCCGGCCACCTGAAAACGGGCCTGACAGCCGGTCACCGTGGCCTGCAGCTGGGCGTAGCGGGCGGCCGAGCTTAACTCGTCCAGATAGCCCCGGGCCTCGTAGGGGGTCCCACCGGTAAAACGGGGCACGGCCACCACGGCCAATACGCCCAGGATGACCAGCACCATGACCAGCTCCACCAGGGTGAAGCCGGCTTGAGACCTGAAGCGCCGCCGTGTTGGCAAAAACCCCAAGGTATTTTGGAATGAGCGGAACATGGGCTAAGTATGAATGAAAACGCCCACCGGAGTGGGCGTTTTCGCTACTTCAGACTGCATGACCCGATACTGATCAGTCAGTATCGACAGCAATCAGTTGGAAAGTAGCGGAAACATCGTTGTCATCATCTGTCACGGTGCATTCCGCAGTATCACCATCATCCAAGTCGCTGGGGCCAGAAGGGGTAAACCGGTCTTCGTCCAGGCCACCTTGCAACAAGCCACCAGCATCGTCACAGGCATCAATATTGGTCGCCTCTTCGGAGCCAGCCCGCGAAGCAGCATAGTTAATTGCAGCGGCGGAGCTCAAAGAACCAGCAACACCTTCGACAGCTGCCTGAGAAGCTTCCTCACTCAAATCAATAAACCGCGGCACGGCCACGGCGGCGAGGATGCCGAGGATGACCAGCACCACGACCAGTTCGATCAGGGTAAAACCTTTTTGATTACGCATTATTCAATGACCTCTTTCAGGTCGGCCGCAGCCGACATATGTTACGTACTTTTGAGACACCCGGACGGCAGCCGCAGCCGCCACCTGGGGACGATGGGAGAGTAGCGGTTTTTTGGCTAAATTAACAGCCGTTTTATGTCAAAATATGCCAATTGGTGGTGATTTCAGGATGGATGGTTCGGTTCAGCCGGTCGTGTACAGGACGCCGAAGCTCACCAACAGGAATCCCCCGGCCAGCAGCAGCAGGAAACCCACGGCCCGGTGGTGTCGGCGGGCCAGCTGTTCCACCCCGTGAAACACAGGATTCAGACCGCGGGTGGCCCGGCGCACGGACACCCAGCGATTGGCGGCCCGCTCCAGGGGTTTGAGGGTGCTGGGGCGCATCAGGATTACCAGGGCCAGGACAGCGGCGGTTAGATTGGCCACGATCAAAAGCCAGAAAACGCTTTCCCAGACCCAAGCCAGGCCCGGCAATGTGGCCCCCAGCTCCGCCGGGCTGTGCTGCAGGGCGAAGGCCAGAAAGAAATAGGCTGCCGCGGCCAGCAGCAGACCGCCGGTCCAGCGGTGGTGGCGGTAGAAGAAGCGCTCGTAGTAGCGGGGGATCTCCAGGTCCTTCATGGCCCGGCGGGTGGACCACTCCCGATTCATGCCGGCGGCGATGCGCTCAAAGCCGTCGGGGGCGAGCATAAGGATAAGCCCAAGGGCGGCGGCCATCAGGCCTACCAGCATGAAAAACAGGGTCAGGGCTTCAATAATCAGGGCCTGAACGTCCATGACGGTCCTTTTCTGCCAGCGGCGGATGAAGTTGACATAACTTTAAAGAGGCAACTTTAGCATTGGCACCGTCATCCGCCAATCGGGCTCAATCTGCCCCGCCCGGCAGCCAGCGGGCCAGCTCACTGCCGTCGGTCTCCCAGTGATAATCGTGGCTGCGACGCAAATAGAGGCCGAACAAATCCTGGGAGCCTTCCCGGGCCAGTTGGAAGCGAATGTGGGCCGGCTCGCCGGCCTCGCTATGAAAGTAGCGGCTATGGCGAACCCGATAAATCAGGGCTTGGCGAGCCGGGTCCCAGACCCAGTGGGCCGGGGGAATCTCCGCGGGGTCCGCATTAGCCCGCTCGCCGAGGTAATTCGCCGGTGGCCGGGCCAGCAGCGACACGGGGTTGTGGCCCTCCAGGTCCATCACTGCCTCCCGACCTTGCCCCAGCAAACGTTGGGCGGCTTCGCCACGCAAGGCGGTATCCACTGCTACCCGGTTACGCTCCACCGCCACCCGCTCGGCCTCGCCGGCCAGGGGCAGGAGGTTCTCGATGGCGGTGGCCACCAGCACGATGACCAGGGTGATCACCACCACCAGCTCGATCAGGGTAACGCCGGACTGGCGAACATGGGTCGTGCGCATCATCAGAAGGCGACCGTGGCAAGATCCCACATGGGCAGGAAAATACCCAGGGCCAGGAGCAATACCAGAATACCGACGAAAACAATCAATATGGGCTCGATGATGGTGCTCAGATTCTCGATATCGTATTCCACTTCCCGCTCGTAGAAGTCCGCCGCCTCTTCCAGCATGTCATCCACCGAGCCGGTTTCCTCACCCACCTGGATCATCTGCAGCACCAGGGGCGTGAAAATCCCGGCGGCACGGGCGGTGCGATGCAGGCTTTCGCCACGCTCCACCCCGTTGCGCATATTGGCCACCCGGTCACCCAGCCAGTTGTTGTCCAGGGCCCGGGAAACCAGGGTCAGGGCCTGGACCAGGGGCACCCCAGAGCGAAAGCACATGGCGAAGGTGCGGGCGAAACGGGCCAGGGTGGCCCGCAGCACGATATCGCCGATGGCGGGAATCTTGAGCTTCCATTTCCCCCAGTAGCGACTGCCCGTATCGGTGCGGGACCACCAGCGAAACCAGATCAGCCCCCCGATAATGCCGCCGACGATCACATACCACCATTGCTGGGCAAAGCCCGAGACCGCCAGGATGCCCCGGGTGGGCAGGGGCAGTTCGGCATCGAAAGTGGCGAACATATTGGAGAAGGCCGGAATCACCCATATGGTGACAATGCCGATGGCGATCATGATGGCGGCCACCACCATGGTGGGATACATGAGTGCGCTTTTAACCTTGCGGCGGGTATCCCGGTCCAGCTGCAGGTACTGGGACAGGCGCAGGAAGGATTCTTCCAGGTTACCGGCGTTCTCCCCCACCCGCACAATATTCACGTACAAGGGCCCGAAGATATCGGCGTGTCGGGCCAGGGCGCCGGACAGATCCCGCCCCGATTCCAGCAGCTCCACCACCTCTTCCAGGGCCTCGGCCAGAATTTCATTGCGGGTGGATTCGATCAAGCCCCGCAGGCCCCGGATCAGGGGCACTCCGGCCTTGGTGAGGGAATACATCTGGCGGGTGAAGAGGATCAGGTCATCGGTCTTGGGCTTGGGTCTCAGCAGTTGATGGCGAATACCCTCGCCGGCCTGCTTCTCCTCGCTTTGCTCGATATCAATCGGGGTGATGCCGGTGTTGAACAGCTGCTGGGCCACGGCATCGGCGCTCTCCGCTTCCAGCCGGCCATTGACCGCTTCACCGCGTCCGGTTCGTCCCTTATAGCGATACATGGGCATGAATCAGCCCCTCCCCTGAGGGTTATTTTCGGGGGATTCGCCTTCCGGGCTCAGACTGAGGCCGGTCTCCGGATCCACGGGCTGGTCTTCATGCGCCTCCGCGTCTTCAGCATGCACATCCAGGCGCAAGTCCGGGGTGTAATCCAGGTTTTCCATACCGCCGGCCAGGCGAATTACCTCGGACAATGAGGTCACCCCCTGCTCGGCATAATCCAGGGCACACAGGACCAGGGGGCGGTAACGACTGCGGCGATGGGCCTGTTCGGAAAATTCATCCAGGTCTTCCCGCCGCAGGGCGTCGGTCAGACCTTCATCCATTTCCAGCAGTTCATAGACACCCACACGGCCGCGATAACCGGTATTGCCGCAATAGGGACAGCCCCGGCCTTCCTTGAAACGCATCGTTTCTGCCTGTTCCGGCCCCACCTTGGCCCGCAACCAGGCCAGCTGCTGGGGCTCGGGATCCTTGTCACGGCCACAGCTGTCGCAGACGCGGCGGACCAGGCGCTGGGCAATCACCGCATCCAGGGAGGCAGCCAGCATGTAACCGGCCGCGCCCATGTCCAGCAGGCGGTTGATGGTGGCCACAGCGTTATTGGTATGCAGGGTGGAGAAGACCATGTGACCGGTCATGGCGGCCCGCAGGCCGATATCCACGGTTTCGTGATCCCGCATTTCCCCCACCAGAATGATGTCCGGATCCTGGCGCAAGGCGGTTCTCAGCACCCGAGCGAAATCCAGGCCGATGCGGGGATGGACCTGGACCTGATTGACCCGGGGCAGGCGGTACTCCACCGGATCTTCCACCGTGATGATCTTGTTGTCGGGCCGGTTCACATAATTGACGGCGGCATACAGGGTCGTGGTCTTGCCGCTGCCGGTGGGGCCGGTGACCAGGACCATGCCCTGAGGCTTGCTGATCATACGCTTGAAACGGGGGAGCATGTCGCTGGGAATCCCGAGCTGCTCCAGGGACATAGTGCCGGCGGATTGATCCAGCAGCCGCATCACCACTGATTCACCATGACTGATGGGCATGGTGGAAAGGCGCACATCCAGGGTTCGGCCCTTGACGTTGATAGAGAAACGACCGTCCTGGGGCAGGCGCTTCTCCGAGATATTGAGCTGGGACATGAGCTTGAGCCGGGTCACCAGGGCCGAGGCAATACGCTTACCCTCGATCACCTGCTCCTGCAAGATCCCATCCACCCGCTGGCGGATGCGCAGCACCTGCTCGTCGGGTTCGATATGAATGTCGGAGGCATTCACCTGCACCGCGTCCTCGAACATGGACTGCAGCAGGCGGATCACCGGGGCATCGCTAACCTCTTCCTCCGACATCAGCTGATCAAGATCATAGTCGCCGTCGGACAGCTCTTCGCCCAGCTCCTCGGCCAGGTTGGAGATCTCCTCGGTACGGCGATAGACCAGATCGATGGTGCGTAGCAAATCCGTCTCGCGGACAATGCCGATCTTCACCGAGGCACTCAGCAGACGGGAGACTTCGTCGAAAGCAAAGATATCGGTGGGATCGGCCATGCCCACCAGCAGGCTGCCGTCTTCATTCTGACTCAAGGGCAGGGCACGATAACGGCGGGCATGGGTTTCCGGCAGCCGCCGGGCGGTTTCCGGGTCGAATCGGAAATGGCGGATATCAATGTGAGGGATGTCCAGCTGCTTGGAGAGCAGCTCCAGGATTTCATCCTCGGTGGTATAGCCCAGATCGATCAGCACCTTGCCCAGCTTGCGGCCACTGCTCTTCTGCTCGGCCAGGGCCTGCTCCAGCTGGCTTTCGGAAATCGCCTTGTGCTGGACCAGCAGGTCGCCAATCCGGATCTTCTGCTTGCGGTTCATCGTCCGCTCTCCAATTCCGTGATTCGATCATGCAAATAGTCTCGCACCGCCGGGCGCAGCCCGTCGCCGGCCAGGGCGTTTTCGTAGGCCTCGATGGCGCCAGTGCGATCAGCCAGGCCTTCCCGGGCCAGCCCCAGGCCCATCCACCATGCTCCCTCGCTGGGGTTGCGGCGGACCAGAGTCTCGTAATGCCGGACGGCGGCTTCATGGCGACCGGCCTGATACAGCAAGCCGGCCAAAAGGGCCCCGCTGCGATCCGCATCGTCCAGGGTCGGATACACGGCCTGGAGGGCCTCGATGGCCCGGTGCGAATCCTCCCCCTCCATCCACAGCCGGGCCCGCTGGCGGGCCAGATAACCAACGTCGGCAGGCGCCATGTCGGCCACGGTCATGGCTTCGGCCAGCAATTGATCGGCCTGATTCAGGCGGCCACTGTGAACCAGCAGTTCCGCCAGAATATCCCGGGCCGTGACATGGGCCGGCTGAAGCGCCAGGGCGTGGCGCAGCAGGGTCTCTGCCTCGC
This sequence comes from Natronospira proteinivora, assembly GCF_024170465.1. Classification (NCBI taxonomy): domain Bacteria; kingdom Pseudomonadati; phylum Pseudomonadota; class Gammaproteobacteria; order Natronospirales; family Natronospiraceae; genus Natronospira; species Natronospira proteinivora. Next base: position 720,538 of record NZ_JALJYF010000002.1, read on the forward strand.
CAGTCTGACCGTCATCCCAGGCGCGCTCAGCGTCGGCAACGGCCTGTTCCGCCTGCTCGCCGGCATCCGGCACACGGCGCTCGCGCAACATGGCCTGCGAGGCCTCCGGCGATGTGTCGCCGTCAGCCTGAGGCGATTCCGCAATGGTTTCGACCACTTCATTCTCAGATGATGCCGCCTCATCCGCCACTTGGGGTTCGCGCGTTGATTCCCCGCCGTTGGCCTCGTCCTCCGAGGCGGGGGCGGTTTCCTCGCGCACCGCTGAGGTGGGCGCCGCTGGGTCTGGCTCGGCCGGGGGTTCGGCCTCCGACACGGCCTCAACGCGGGGCAGCGCTGCAGGATGAAGTACCAGCATCAGGCGATCACCCCCGTCCGGAGTGCTTTCCCGGTACAGGGGTCCGGCCTGCCAGACGGGGTCCAATGCCAGGCGAAGCCGCGGCGGATCCTCGTCCCAATCTACTTCTATCGATTCAATCCCGGGCGGGGTCAGGGCCATGACCGCCTCCGGCAGTTCGGCTTCCAGCGCCAGCGCCAATTCGTGATCGCTGGCCGGACGACGGCGATAGCCGCTCTCACCCTCAAAATCCAGGCGCAGGCGGCTGCCTTCACGGGTCTGGACCACACTCATCTCCCGCAGACGGGCACGGACCGGCGAGACAGGATCCGGAGCCTCGGCCTGGCGGGTTTCACCGGCGTCCGTGCCGGTCGGCACGGTGGCGGGCCAAAGCAGCCAGGTGGCCAGAGCCACCACGCCAAGGGCGCCCAAAGCAATGGCCCAGCCTGTATTGCGCCGCCGCTCTGCGGTCACGGCACGCACAGTGCCGTTGCCACGCTCATCATCGCGGCGACTGTCCAGATCCCGCAGCATCTGGTTGATCAGGCTCATGGCGCCACCTCGACAAAATCCGGCCATAGACCCCAGGCGATCAGGCCGCCGGCCACCCCAATCAGCAGTACAAGACCCAGGGCTGTGCGCCAGTTCAGGCAGGCGGACCCCCAGGCGGCGAGGCCCACGCCCTCGGTGTCATCCGCAGCCCGGCGCACATGGCGCCCTTCCACCTGATCACTGCCTTCTCCCCAGGCGGCCATCAGGGCCTTATGGGCGAGCACGTTGACCAGTCGTGGTGTGCCTTCGCTGCGGCGAAACAGGGCCCGCCGGGCCGGACGGGTAAACAGTGGGGCTCCACGATAGCCGGCCACCCGCAGACGGTGACGCACGTAATCCTCCACCGTGTCCCGATCCAGGGGCAAGAGCCGATAGCTGAAGGTGATGCGCTGGCGCAGCTGGCGGACCGATGGCCGGGCCAGGCGCTCTTCCAGTTCCGGTTGGCCAAACAGCACCACCTGAATCAACTTGCGTTTCTCGGTTTCCAGGTTGGTCAGCAGCCGGACCGCTTCCAGGGTAGCTTCCGGCAGCTGCTGGGCTTCGTCCAGCACCAGCACCACCGGTTTTTCCTCGCCAGCCAGGGCCATGAGGCGGTCCTGGATCACCTGCAGCAGCTGTTCCTGGCTCAGGTCTTGGTCGGGATTCAGTCCCAGTTCCCGGGCCAGGCTCAGGCGCATGGAGGCGGGCGAGAGATGGGGGTTGGGAATGTAGGCGGTGACCGCTTCTTCCTTGAGGGCATCCAGCAGCATGCGACACAAGAGCGTTTTACCCAGGCCCACCTCCCCGGTGACCTTGAGAAAGCCCTCGCCCGAACGCAAGGCCACCAGCAGAACATTCAATGCCTCCTGGTGGGGCCGGCTGTCGTAATAGAAGCCAGTATCCGGCGTCAGAGAGAAGGGGAATTCCTTGAGACCGAAATGGGAGAGATAGAGACTCATGGCGCGCCCAACGTCGCTGCGTTCAATCGCTCACCATTCACGAGCAGCCGGGCCGGCATTCATCGCCGCCCTGGCCGCCGCATGTCACGGATCTGGCCCTGGTATTCCCGGGTCATGTCATCCCACTGGCGCTCATCTTCCACCACCACCGGGCGCAGCAGGATGACCAGTTCGGTCTTGGCCTCCCGCTGACGGGTCTGGCGGAAGAGATGACCCAGCACCGGGATATCGCCGAGGATGGGCGTGCGGAACGTTTCATCCCGCATCTGGTTCTGCATCAAGCCGCCAATCACCACGATCTGGCCACTGCTGGCGCGAACGATGCTGTCCGATTCCCGCACTTCGCTCAATGCCAGGGGCAGGCTGTCGGTTTCCCCGCCCACGGTCAGGTCCTTGCGCTGGTCGGTGACCTGACTGACGGTGGGATGGATGTGCAGGGTGACATCATTGTTGGCGCTGATCTGGGGGGTCACATCCAGGGCAATCCCCGAGAAGAAGGGGGTGAGTTCCACATTGCGCTGGGAGCTGGCCCCGGCGGCGCCAAAGGTGCCACCGGACTGAATGCCGGTAACGAAGAACTCGTCACTGCCCACTTTGATCACCGCTTTCTGATTATTCACCGTCGAAACCCGGGGACTGGACAGGACCCGAGTCTCGCCCTGGCGAGACAGCAACTCCACAAAGGCACGAAAATCATTGCCGATATTCAGAGTGGCGGCAAAGGTCCCACCAATGGATTCGGTGGTCATGCCTTCCAGGGCATCCCCGGGATTAAGGCTTCGAGCGGTACCACGAATCGAGGAGACCCCGTCCTCGAAGAGATCCGGGCCGCCGGTCTGGCCAATGAAGGCGGCATCATCGCCATCCGAGTACAGACCGCCCCAGTTGATGCCGGAACGGAATTCATCCCGCAGCTCCACTTCCAGAATCTTGGCCTCCAGCACCACCTGACGACCCACACTTTCCTGGATGGTGGCCAGGTATTCCTGGATCTCGCGAAGCTCGGCGGGCAGGGCGCGGACCGCAACGGTGCCGGATTGGGGGTTGAGTATGACCCGACTACCATCCCGATCGGCCACGATGGCCTCCAGGGTGGATTCGATATCCGCCCAGAAATCGGATTTGGACTCGGTTTCAATGCGAGTGCCGGTGGTGCGATCGCTCTGATCTCCCCCACCGCTTCCGCCAAAGCCCCGGGTGCCGCCAAAACCACCACTGCGCTGGCCCGTGTGACCATCACTGACCGAACCGGAGCTCACCCGGGTGCTGGAAGAGCCTTCCCGGGTAATGGTCAGGTAATCCACGGTGAACACCCGCGTCTGCAGGCCGGCGGGACGAACCAGATAGCCACCGGCCAATTCCCGATATTCATAGCCATAGGCCGCTTCAACGGCCTCCATCACTTCCGGGATGGTCACATTGCGAAGACTGAGGCTTATCCGGCCTTCCACAGCATCGTCCACGATCATGTTGTAGTCGGTGTCTTCCACCAGGCCCATGAAGAAGGTTTCCGCATCCACATTACGCACGGAAATATCGAAACGATCTTCCTCCTCGGCTGGCGCGCGCCGACTACGACGTTCCTCCTCCCCGGGCAGCAGGGCCTCGGAAACTTCCGCCGGCGGACTGCGTTCCTCGGTGGCCCGCAGGCTGTCCTCCAGCACGTCATCCATGCGCTGGCGGGTATCTTCACCGAAGGGCTGTGCGCAGGCGCCCAGCACCAGGCTTAAGCCAATGCCCAGTACCACCAGACCCGTCTTGAAACGGTATTGTTCGATCATGCCATTCCTCGAATACTTCATTGGCTGCTACTCCGGGAAATGCCCAGATTGCTGCTCAGGCTGAGTGTTTCCTGGCCGCGGGCGTGGCGGATCACCACGCCACCGGCATCGATTCTTATCAGTCGGGCCCCGTCCACCGATTCCCCCACCCGCAGCACCTGACCATTGATCACGGCCAGACGGCGATTCTCGGCAATCAGTACGGAGGTGAGAGTCCAGTCGCTTAGCGGACTGGGCTCAGCTATCTGCTGAGACTGGGCCGGTGGCCGCATGGGATCATCCACCTCGGCCAGGGCAGCCATTGGCGTGAGCAGACTGAGGCCAAGCATCAGGGCTACACAACGGAGGCATCGGCTGTGGAATGGAATATCAAACACCGATCCAGCCCTCCCTCAGACTCAGGGTATGCACCACCAGCACAATACGATTGTCCGGGTATCGTTCCATGCTGATTTTCAGCCGCCCCCAGAAAAGATTGGAGTCCAAACCTTCCAGGACCCGCAGATAGGCCAGGGTGTCACTGAAACTGCCCGTCAATTCCATGCGAACCCCGTGGCGATAGATATTACCCACGCCACTCAGCTCATCGTCATCCAGCAAGGGACGGGCGGACAAGGCCTGCAGGCTGCGCAGCTCCAAGCCCGACTGGCGATCCAGCATCTGTTCCAACACCCCGGCCATGCGCACCGGCTCCACCAGATCACCAGTCAGGTCATCCAGGCGCTCATCCAGCTCGGCCAAGTCGGATTGCAGTTCGGCCAGGCGAGCCCGATACTCGGCATCCGGGTCTTGCTCACGGGCGCGCACCATCTCGGCAATGGCATTGTTGGCCTGGCTGATGCGCTCGCGCAGGTCCTGGATCTCGGTCTCAGTCTGGGCTTGACGCTCCGACAGGGGCTCCATGAACAGGGTATTCCAGAGAAAGGCCACCACTGCGGCCGCTGCGAGAAACACCAGCACCCGCTCCCGAAGGCTCAAGGCATTGATCCGGTCCCGAAGCTTGTCCAGCTGCGCCTTCATGGTCGATCCTCCCCGTCCTCATCCGGGCGGGTGGAGAGGCGGAACTCCAGTACCGAGCCGCCCTCCGACAGCTCGGCGCGATCCATTCTCAGGGTCCGGAAATCGGTGCCGGCATAGCTGGGTTCATCGGACAGACGTTGAAGATAGATGGGCATTTGTTCAGCCTGACGGGTGCGCCCCCGCAGGCTGATATGCTGGCCGCCCTCTTCCAGGCTGATATGAGTCAGCCAAACCGGATCAATGCGCTGGCGGCCCAAGGCTTCCAGGTAACGGGAAAATCCCTGCTGCTGACCCAGCTCCCCGTTCCGCAGGACATTCAGGGCCTGTTCCTTGACTGCTCGCTCGGCCTCACTGTCCTGAACCGCCCGGCGCAGGGCCGGGCTCTCCTCCCGGGGCGGCAGGGTCTCTTCCAATGATGACAGACGGGCCAGGGCCTCGGTCTCCTGATTCTGAAGATGGTCCACGCGCTCAGCCATCTGGGCATAACGCCACTGACTCCAAACCGTCATCAGAGCCAGACCCAGGATCAACAGGCCCAGCATCATTAACATGGTTTCAGCAGAAAAGACCTTGCGCTGGCGCCGGAAGATGGGCTGGTAAAGATTGATGTTCTGATTCACAGCGCCACCTCCTCTTTTCGAAGCGCTGCGCCCAGGGCCAGCAGACAGCGCGCCTGAAGGGGCTTTTCCATGGGGATTTCGGACTCCAGCAGTTCATTCAGGTCCACTTGCTGGACATTGACCCCGAGGCTGGATTCCAGATGCTCGGCCACGAAGGGCAGCTCCACCGCCATGGGCATCAGGGCGATACTTCCCACCGGGGGCTGCTTGAAGTGGCTGTCGTAATAATCCAGGGAACGTTGCAGTTCCAGGGCGATGGTTTCCATCAGCAGGGTGCGCTCGTCTACGGAAGCCGCCGCCAATTGATCTTCACCCACTTCGAAACTGCGAGCCAGGAACAAGGTACCCTGGCGGCTGATAATGATCAGGCCATGATTTACCCCGATATAAAGAGTCGCCAGGCCACGCACATCCCCGTCCAGCAGGGCCGCCACATTGCGCACCGCCATCTCCGGCAGATCAATGACCTTGAGCTTGAGGCCGGCGCCGGATACGCCATCGATGATTTCCTTAAGGCGGGGGCTCTTGGCCGCCACCGCATACATCAGTCGTCCGGCCTGACTCTTCTGGTCGGGGATTTCAAAAACATCAATGGTGGCATCATCCACATGGAACCGGATCAGGTCCTTGATTCGCCAGCGGATGGCTGAACGCAGTTCTTCGGGGGGCACATCGGGGGCTTCCACCAGCATCAACTGGTAGTGGTCACTGTCTGCCAGGACGGAGGCCGGTGTCCGGGACAGACCATGATCACCCACTAGCTTTTCCAGTCGGCGCCAGCGGTCATCACCGGCCCTGGGTCCGGCCTGTGCCTGGGCCAGGGCCTTGACCATGGGCACGTCCCCCGCGCCACGCTCGACGCAGGCCAGGCTGATACCGCTCTCGGATACCACCGCACCCGCCAGTCGCCGGTCGCGTTTGTGGTTTCTTAAAAATGACAGCAGGGGCAAAGCCTACACTCCCGGTGGCAACGGGGCGCTGAGGGGAAGGAGGGAATTCGGGCCACAGACCGGCATTCACTCTTCGCGCAGTAACCGCGAGTGGATCTATCACCTCGCGAAGCCGCTTTGCATCCCTGCCGTCGGCGCGCCCCCCTGACGCCTCACACGTTAATTTAACTTAATGTGGATGTCACACGGCAGAAATAATAATCCATTCACGACTGCAGTGTAAATCACTCTTTATCCATAATGTGGGATTTTCTCGGGTCATGAACAGGGAAGTGCGTCTCTCGTCAGCGGCGGGAAACCGTAACCGTGCTTCACACCTTGCATCAGGGCAGCTGCAGGGTCCCCACCAGCTCGGAAACCGAGGCCATGCCATGGCGGTCCAGATAATCGGCGATGCCGGCATTAATTCGCTGGCAGGCGTGAGGCTCATAAAAGAGTGTGGTGCCCACCCCCACCGCACTGGCACCGGCAATCATGAACTCCAGTGCATCCTGAGCGTTTTGAATGCCGCCCTGGCCCAGAATGGGAATGTTTTTCGGTCCCGCCACCTGATAGACCTGATGCACCTTGAGCAGGGCAATGGGCTTGATGGCGGGGCCGGACAACCCTCCCTGGACATTGCCGATTACCGGCCGCCGGGCCTCGGCATTGATAGCCATGCCGGAGACGGTGTTGATCACCGCCAGGGCATCGGTGCCGGCCTCAATGCAATAGGCGGCGTTGCGTGCGATATCGGTTTGATTGGGAGAGAGTTTGGTAATCAGGGGTTTGTCGGTCTCGGCACGAACCGCTTCCACCACCCGGGCGGACATTTCGGGCACATTACCGAACTGGACCCCACCCTCCTTCACATTGGGGCAGGAGATATTGATCTCCATGGCGTCGATGGGTGAATCATGAAAACGCCGCGCCACCTGGGCATACTCTTCAATGGTGGAGCCACAGACATTGGCAATAAATCGGGTTTCAGCAAAATCCAGGGTGGGCAGAATCTCGTCCACCACATGATCCACCCCGGGATTCTGCAGACCGATGGCATTGAGCATGCCCTCGGGAGTCTCGTAAATCCGGTGGGGCGGGTTGCCCAGGCGAGGCTGGCCAGTGGTGCCCTTCAGGCAGATGCCACCCACGTCCCGGTTGGAAAACCCCGCCACCCGGGTATATTCCTCGCCAAAGCCCACACAACCGGACAACAGCACCAGGGGTGAGGCAAAATCCAGTCCGCAGAAACGGCTGGCCAGGGATTGGGGCACACGGGGCTCGCTGGTCTGGGTCATCTCGCAACCTTGAGGGACACTGAATGTTTCACATTGTACTGTATGAACCGGAGATTCCGCCCAATACCGGTAATGTCATGCGGCTGGCCGCCAACACCGGCGCCTCCCTGCATCTGCTGCATCCCCTGGGCTTCACCATGGATGCCAAGGCGCTGCGTCGGGGGGGACTGGATTATCGGGACAGCGCCGTGGTTCGGGAACATGCAGACTTTGCGGCTTTCATGGACTCCGTCCAGCCGGAACGCGTCTTCGCACTATCGAGCAAAGTCAGCCGCCCCCTGCATGAACAGCGCTTCAAACCCGGAGATGCCTTTCTGTTCGGCCCCGAGACCCGCGGCCTGCCCGCGGAGATCCTGGCCCATCCAGCGATCGCCCAATGCCTGAAGATTCCCATGAAACCTGGTAACCGCTCTCTGAACCTGGGCAATGCTGTGGCCGTCACCGTTTACGAAGCCTGGCGGCAAAACGGCTTTGCCTAAGCACTACAGAATCCGCCGGCCTAGCCCTCTTCCTCGGTCCGGGACCGATTAAGCAGGGACTCGGCGGCCAACCGGGGACTAACACCGTCATAGACCATGGCGTGAACCTGGGCGGCGATGGGCAGATCGATTCCCAACTGTTCGCCCAGGCGTCGAACCTCGGCAGCCGCCAGGGCCCCTTCCACCAGTCCGATTTCGGACTTGGCCTGCTCCACGCTACGACCGGCCGCCAGAGCCAGGCCGAAGCGCCGATTGCGGGATTGATCATCCGTGCAGGTGAGCACCAGGTCGCCCATGCCGGCCAGGCCGGTGAGGGTCTGGGCCCGACCACCCAGGGCCTCGCCCAATCGCATCATCTCGGCCAGCCCCCGGGTAATCAGCGCCACACGGGCATTGGCACCAAAGCCCAGGCCATCCGAGACCCCGGCCCCGATGGCGATGACATTCTTCACGGCCCCGCCCACCTCGGCACCGATCACGTCATCACTGGTATAAGCCCGGAACTGCTCACCATGAAGCGTGGCAGCCAGATCATCGGCCAATGCCGTATCGCTGGCGGCCACGGTCATGGCCGTGGGCTGGCCCCGGCCGACTTCGGCGGCGAAGGTGGGGCCGGTCAGAACCGCCATGGGCAGGGCATCGCCCAGCACTTCGGCGACCACCGCCTCGGCCAGGCGCCCGGTGCCCGGCTCAAAGCCCTTGGTGGCCCAGGCCAGGCGCAGACCAGGGATTGCCCGCTGGGCCAGCTGGCCCAACATCTCACGAAAGGCATGACTGGGCACGGCCACCAGCACATCCCTCACCCCATCCAGGGCCCGATCCAGATCCGGCTCGGCCTGAAGTGACGCGGGAAAAGCAGCCCCGGGAAGACGGCGGCGGTTTTCCCTCGCCTCAACCATCTCGGCGAGGTGTGCCGGGTCACGGCCCCACAGGCGCACCGAACGGCCACTTCGGGCCATCTGGATGGCCAGGGCCGTCCCCCAGGCGCCGGCACCCAGCACGGCAATGGGTTGGTCGGGTCGGGAAGTCATGGCTCAGGCCTGCCCGCCGGACTCCTGAGCAGCGGCTTGCTGCTGCTCTTTCTGGCGATGACGCAAAAGGTCGAAATTCACCGGTTGCAGACGTGGCGCCGGGAAGCCGCCGTTGGTAACCATGGTGGTGATCACTTCCCGGGCGTAGGGGTAGAGCTGAGCCGGGCAAAAGGCGCCCAGCACGGCCTCCTTTTCTTCCCCGGTGAAACCATCCAGCTGGAACAGCCCGGATTGCTGCAGCTCAATCAGGAACACGGCTTTGTCTTCGTGGCGTGCTTCCACTTCGATATTCAGAGTGACCTCATACAGACTCTCAGCGACTTGCGCGGCCCGATTACCCATATTCATGCTGAACTCCGGGGTCACCTGTTGAGTGAAAATCTGCGGCGCCTGCGGTGATTCAAAGGAAAAATCCTTCACATAGATATTATGCAGCTGCACGTCCTTGCTGGCGGCGGCATCCTGTCCGCCAGCCTGGTTGTTGGCGTTGTCCTGCTTGTCTTCTGCCATTATTACCTCCCGAGAAAAAATCAGTCCGGGCCCGACCTGGGGAACAGACCGCTATAAACCCAAACGCTTGTTCAGTTCGCCGACTCGCTCAAGGGCGGCCAGCTCGTCATAGCCGCCGATCCCTTCCCCCTGGATGAAGATTTGGGGCACGGTCCGACGGCCATCGGCTTTCTCGATCATCTCCTGACGGCGCTCCGGCGCCACCAGAATATCGATCTCTTCAAACGCCACTCCCTTTGCCTCCATCAGGGCCTTGGCTCTGACACAGAAAGGGCAGCTACGCTTGGAATACATCACCACGGGCTTTTCAGACATGTATCAACCCTTCTTTTTCAGCGGCAGGTTTTCCCGCTGCCAGGCGGTCAAGCCACCCTTGAGGTTGTAGATCTCCACACCCAGCTCCTGTTTCACCAGCGCGGCGGCCGCCTTGCCGGCACCCATGCCCATGTCGTCATAAATCAGAATGGGCTGACCCTTGGCCTTTTTGACCCGCTTGGCAATGTCATCGGCATGGGCCTCGATGCGGTCGACCGGATAATTGGCCGCTCCCGCGACATGGCCCTTGCGATAGGCATCCGGCTGGCGCACATCGATCACCACCGCACCATCATTGATCATGCGGGTAGCAGGGCCGGTTTCCACATCCTTGTAACCACGACTGGCCCGCCGAATTTCAGTGAAGATGAAAACAAGCAGCAGGGTGATGAAAGCCATCACCAGCAAAGGATTCTGGCTGGCAAACTCGACAACTCTGTCCATGACCGCAGGGGACTCTCGCTTGCAGGAAATCCAGGCATCCGGCACCGCCGGAGCCACGAAAAGCGGGCATTATAACAGCCTGAAAATCGCCCGCAGCCCAGGTGAGTCCGGACCCTGGGCGAAGGCTGGCCGGCCTGGAAAGGACAAATCGGGACGAGGACGGGATATTCGGGGGCCGCACTGGGATAAGCATGAGGCGACAATGGGCCGTAAACTTCCGAAACAGGGCTATTTTCAATACACTACACGCCCCTCCCAACCCGCATCACAGGCAGTGTCCGACATGAGTGAGAGCAAGCGACCGATCATGCTGGTGATTCTGGACGGCTGGGGCGAGGCCCCGGACGCCGAGGATAATGCCATCAGCCAGGCCCGGACCCCCAACTGGGACCGCATGAGCCAACAATATCCCAAGACCCTGATCCACACCTCCGGGCCCCGTGTAGGCCTGCCGGACGGCCAGATGGGCAACTCCGAGGTGGGGCATATCAATCTGGGTGCCGGGCGGGTGGTGCCCCAGGAGTTCGGTCGCATCTCCGGCGCCATCGAGGACGGCAGCTTCTTCGACAACCCGGCCTTCCGTGAAAGCGTGGACCGGGCCGTGGGCCAAGGTCGCGCCGTGCATATCACCGGCCTACTCTCTCCCGGCGGTGTCCATAGCCACGAATCCCACCTCCACGCCATGGTGCGCCTGGCCGCCCAGCGGGGCGCCAAAGACATCTTCGTCCACGCCATTCTGGACGGCCGGGACATGCCTCCGCGCAGCGCCAAGGCCTCCATTGAAGCCCTGGAAGCGGTGTTCACCGAGCTGGGCCGGGGCCGGATTGCGAGCCTGGTGGGCCGCTTCTATGCCATGGACCGTGACAATCGCTGGGATCGAATCAAAGCGGCCTATCGCCTGATGACCGAAGGCGCGGGCGAACACCGGGCCGAATCCGGCCTGGCCGGCCTGCAAGCCGCCTATGACCGGAACGAGAACGACGAATTCGTGGCGCCCACCTGGATTGATGGCGAGGGGGGCCGCGTCCGTGACGGGGATGCGGTGATCTTCATGAACTGGCGAGCCGACCGGGCGCGGGAACTGACCCAGGCCTTTACCGACCCGGCCTTCGAGGGCTTTGAGCGCAAACGCCTGAATCTGGCCGGTTTTGTGACCCTTACCCAGTATCAGTCGGATTTCGACGTACCGGTGGCCTTCCCCCCCAGTCATCCCAAGAACAACCTGGGCGAGTACGCCGCCAAGCTCGGCCTGCGACAATTGCGCATCGCCGAGACCGAAAAATATGCCCATGTGACCTTCTTCTTCAACGGCGGGCAGGAAACCAAGTTCGAGGGTGAGGACCGCATTCTGGTGCCGTCCCCCGACGTCCGGACCTATGACCTCAAGCCCGAGATGAGCGCCCCGGAGGTCACCGACAAGCTGGTGGAGGCCATCGAATCGGATCAATACGATCTGATTGTCTGCAACTACGCCAATGCCGACATGGTGGGCCATACCGGTGACATGAAAGCGGCCATCCTGGCCATTGAAACCCTGGATGAAAGCCTGGGCCGGCTGGAATCGACCATTCAGGCCGCCGGCGGCGAGATGCTAATCACCGCGGACCACGGCAATGCCGAAAAGATGCGGGATGCCAACACCGGCCAGGCCCATACCGCCCACACGACCAATCGGGTACCGCTGCTCTACGTGGGCCGGGAGGCCGAGATGGTGAATGATGGCGGGCTGTGCGATCTGGCCCCCACCCTGCTCACCCTCATGGGCCAGCCCCTTCCCGAGGAGATGACCGGCCACACTCTGGTCAAGCTCAAGCACTGAGCCTTGCACGGTGCGAGAAACCACACTGGACCATTTCATGTTCCGCCTACTGCCACTGCTGCTTCTGTCATGCTGCCTGCTGGCCACGACTTTCGTGCCCGTGGCCGATGCCAGGCAATCGGACCAGGCTGAGGCTCGTGAAGCGGAACTGGAAGAACTGAAGGAGCGCATCGAAGGCCTGCGCCATACCCTGGAAGAAGAACGCGGCCAGCGGGACGATGCCAGCCGGGCCCTGCAGGCCGCCGAAGAGGAAGTGGGCCGCCTGGGCCGGGAATTGCGGCAAACCGAATCGGATATCCAGTCCCATCGCAATCGATTATCGGAACTGGAAACCGAGCAGGCGGAACGGGAATCGGAAATCGAAGCCGAACGGGAAGCACTGGCACGCCAGATCCAAGGGGCATACCGCACCGGCCGGGAAGAGCAGATCAAGCTATTGCTGAATCAGGAAGACCCGGCAGCCTTCGGCCGCATGCTGGTGTACTACGACTATCTCAACCAGGCCCGCAGCGATCGGATTGACCGCATCAGCGAGCATCTGGAACGCTTGGCCGGCCTGGCCGAGGAAGTGGATGAGACCCTGGCGGAACTGGCCGAAGCCCGGCGACGGCAATCCAATGCCCTGGAAGCTATGGAGGAGACCCGGGAATCACGGGAAGAGGCGGTGAGCCGCATTGAGCAGCGCCTGCAGGAACGCGGCACCCGGCTGGAACAGCTGGAGGAAGATGAAGCCGAACTGCAACGCCTGATCCGCTCTCTGCAGGATGCCTTGGAAGACATCCCCTCAGACCTGCACGAAGGCAGGCGTTTTGCGGATCTGCGGGGATCCTTGCCCTGGCCGGTGTCCGGACGAGTCAACCGGGCCTTTGGAGACGAGCGGGCCGGCGGCCGGATGCGCTGGCGCGGGCTGTTCATCAATGCCGAGTTGGGCAGCGATGTGCGCGCCGTCTCCCATGGTCGGGTAGCCTACGCGGGCTGGTTACAGCATTACGGCCTGGTACTGATCATCGACCACGGCGATGGCTATCTCAGTCTCTACGGTCATAATGAATCCCTCTACCAGGACGTGGGGGACTGGGTCGGGGCCGGAGATGTGATTGCCTCGGTGGGTGACAGTGGCGGTCAAGACAATACCGGGCTGTATTTCGAGATTCGTAACGGCCGGGATCCGGAAGACCCGGCACGATGGCTGGGACGCCGCTGAATGGATAGAGGAAGCGGCTAGTCGGATGAAACGCCAACTGCCGGGAAAGGTCCAAATTCAGCAGCCGCCATTGACCCGACACGGCTCGACGGTAGTATCGAAGGCAACGGGAATCGTCCTGGCAGCCCATTTGCAAAGCGGAAGAGGTCCATGCATCCCATGTCGATCAAAGCACGTACCGGCCTGGTTCTGGCCATTGGCTTCCTGCTTGGCAGTCTGGTATCGGTGACCCACTCGGTTTTCGCGGACCGGGGCAACAATGCAGAGCTGCCTTATGAACAGGCCCGCATGCTGGCCGAAGTACTGGAACGAGTTCGCCAAGGCTATGTGGATCCGGTGGATGACGAAGAACTCATGGAGCATGCCATTCGCGGCATGCTGTCGAGCCTGGATCAACATTCCAACTTCATGGACCCGGAAGAGTTCCAGCAGATGCAGGAAAGGACCTCGGGTCGCTACGGCGGTCTGGGCATTGAGGTCACCCAAGAGGACGGGGTTATCACCGTGATCGCCCCGATTGCCGATTCCCCCGCCGCTGCAGCCGACATTCGCAGCGGTGATCGCATCCTGACCGTGGACGGGGAACCCCTGGAGGGCATGAGCCTGAGTGAAGCGGTCAGCAAGATGCGCGGCGAGCCCGGCAGCAGCGTCGTGCTGGGTATTCTCTCCGAAGACGAAGAAGAAGCCCGGGATGTGGAGCTGGTACGGGAGCGCATCCAGACCCGCAGCGTCCGGGAGCGGATGATCGAGCCCGGGATCGGCTACATCAACATCACCCATTTCCGGGATCAGGTGGGCAATCAGACCCGGGACGCCATGGCCCGTCTAACCAGCGAGAACGGTAGTCATCTCGACGGCCTGGTGATTGATATGCGAAACAATCCCGGCGGCATACTGCGGGGTGCGGTGGAGGTATCGGACCTGTTCCTGGACGAGGGCATCATCGTCACCGCGGAAGGCCGCGCCCCCTCCTCCCAGCTCAGTCGTGAAGCCTCGCGGGGCGACTTGATGCTGGGTGCACCCATCGTGGTGCTGGTAAATCGGGGCAGTGCCTCCGCCGCAGAAATCGTGGCCGGTGCCCTGCAGGACCATGGCCGAGCCGTGGTGCTGGGCCAGACCTCCTTTGGCAAGGGTTCGGTGCAGACCATCATGCCGTTGCCCGACCAGGCGGCCATGAAACTCACCACGGCCCGTTACAAGACCCCTTCCGGCCGGGCCATTGAGAAGGACGGTGTGCATCCGGATTTGAGCTTCACCAACGGTGTACCCAGTCTCCGGGACGGGGCTGTTCTGGGGGAACGGGCCCGTGAGGCATGGGAGCGGGGCAGCGAAGCGGATGCTGGTGATGATCAGGATCTGGCCCATGCCCTGCGGATTCTGCGCGGCATGAGTGGACTGGCTTTGGCGGAGGATGGCTAATTAACGGAATGTTTCAAGCATCTGCGTTGGTATTCTTTTTGAGCGGGCTGTTTACCAGCACCGCCTGGGCCGATCAGCCGCCCGCCCAGCATCCGCAGCCACGCCTGGCCGTGATCATTGACGACTTGGGAGATCGGGCAGACCTGGACTTTCAGGTAGTAAATCTGCCGGTGCCGCTCAGTTGCGCGATTTTGCCTCATACCCCCCATGGCGCCCTCGTCGCCCGGCGCTGCCAGGAGCAGGACAAGGATGTGATGCTGCACATCCCGCTCCAGGCCGAGTCCTTCAATGAACTATTGGGCCCCGGACGACTGGAACTGGATATGGATGAGGCAACCTTTCGCGAGACCTTTCGCGAAAGCCTGGCTTCGGTCCCTGGCGCCGTCGGCGTCAACAATCACATGGGCAGTCTGCTCACTCGTCATCCCGGCGCCATGACCTGGCTGATGGAAGAGCTGAATGAGGCGGGCCTATTCTTCGTCGACAGCCGCACCACAACACAGAGCGTGGCCATGAAGATGGCGCAAGAACAGTCCGTGCCGGCAACTCAGCGAGACATCTTTCTGGATTCCGATCAAGACATTGATGCCATTGAAGCCGAACTGGAGAGAGCGATTCGCATCGCCCACGACCACGGCGAAGCAGTGGTCATTGGCCATCCCTACCCCGAGACCGTAGAGGTGCTGAGCCGTCGCTTGCCCTGGCTGGAACTGGAAACCGGCATTCAACTCATCTCCATCACCGAGCTCATCGGTCGAGAGGCCGCATTTCCGATGAATGATTACATTCTGAATCAGGAGGAATAAATCAGCTTATGAGCAAACGGATTCTGGTGCCCTTGGCCGAGGGCTGTGAGGAACTGGAAGCGGTCACCATCATCGACCTGCTGCGGCGGGCCGAACTGGACGTCACCATTGCCAGTCTGGATGCCACCGCGGTAACCGGCAATCACGGGATTCGCCTGGGCGTGGACATGGGGCTGGACGAGGCCCTGAACCTGGATTACGACATGGTGGTCCTGCCCGGCGGCATGCCCGGTGCCGGGCATCTGCAGGAAGACGAACGGATCATGACGTTGCTGAAAAAAATGGCCGAGTCGAAGAAATTTACCGGCGCCATCTGTGCCGCGCCCAAAGTGCTGGCCGAGGCGGGCCTGCTCAAGGGCAAAAAAGCCACCAGTTTTCCCGGCTTTCTGGATGACAGTGCCGATCAGGTAGGCGATTACGTGGAAGAGTCGGTGGTCCAGGACGGCAAGGTGATCACCTCCCGAGGGCCGGGCACGGCCATGGACTTTGCCCTGCATCTCATTGAACAGCTGGCCGGCAAGGCCAAGCGGGATGAAGTGGAGGGCCGCCTGCAGCGGCCCTGAATCAACACCCGACGGTCAACGTAGCCGTGTTTCAAGCCCTTACCAAGCGCTGCCGACCCGGGCCAAGACAAACAGCACGGCCATGATGATGGCGATGATGAGAATGGTTCGAGGCTGGGGTCGCCACATGGTCTGACTCCTACTTCTCGCCGCGATAAAGGCCGAACAGCAACAGCAGGCCGCCGATCACGCCCCCGCTCACGCTGGCCCAGAGAGGAACGGTGCCCAGGGTGAAACCACCGGCCACGATCAGGCTGCCACCGCCGATCACCGCCCGGGTAGCCCGATGCTGGCGGCGATTGTCCCGCTGGATATCGGTGAACTGGCGGCTGTGGGCGGCGAAATCCAGCTCCCCTTTCTCCATGCGGGTCAACACACTCTCGGCCAGCACCGGCACCCGGTGCAGGGCATCGCCCAGTTCCGGCAAGGCATCTCGAAAGCGGGAAAACACTGCCCGGGGCCCCACCTGCTGACGCATCCAGTTTTCCAGGAAAGGCTTGGCGGTTTGCCAGAGATCCAGGTCCGGGTACAGCTCACGACCCAGGCCCTCGATATTAAGCAGGGTCTTTTGCAGCAGCACCAGCTGGGGCTGAACCTCCATCTGAAAACGACGGGCCACTTGGAAGAGACGCAGCAACAGCTTGCCGAAGGAAATCTCCTTCAGGGGCCGATCGAAAATGGGCTCGCAGACGGTGCGGATGGCCGCCTCGAATTCATCCACCCGGGTGCTGGCCGGCACCCAGCCGGATTCCACATGCAGCTCGGCCACCCGGCGGTAATCCCGGTTGAAAAAGGCCAGGAAGTTCTCGGCCAGGTAATGCTGGTCCCGGGGATTGAGGGTGCCGACGATGCCGAAGTCCACCGCCAGGTATTTGGGATCGGCCGGGTTGCTGATGTCCACGAAGATATTGCCGGGGTGCATATCGGCGTGGAAGAAGTTGTCGCGAAAGACCTGGGTGAAGAAGATCTCCACGCCCCGCTCGGAGAGCTTTTTCATGTCCACGCCGGCATCACGCAGGCGATCGATGTGGCTGACCGGCACCCCGTTGATGCGTTCCATCACCATCACATTGGGATGGCAGAGATCCCATTCCACATCCGGCACATAAAGGATGGCGGAATCCTTGAAATTACGGCGCAACTCGGAGGCATTGGCCGCTTCCCGCATCAGGTCCAGTTCATCGATGATGGTCTTTTCGTACTCGGCCACCACCTCCACCGGCCGCAGGCGGGGCCCCTCACTCCAGTAGCGCTGGGCCAGATGGGCGATCAGATACATCAGGGCGATGTCGCGGCGAATAAGACGCTCGATGCCGGGACGCAGCACCTTGATCACCACATCCTCGCCGGTCATCAGACGCCCGGTATGGACCTGGGCAATGGAGGCCGAGGCCAGAGGCGTCTCATTGAAGTCGTGCATGACTTCGGCCACGGGCAATTCCCAGGCCTGCTCGGCGATCCGGCGGGCCTGCTCGCCGGAGAAGGGCGGAACCCGGTCCTGCAAGCGGGCCAACTCATCGGCGATATCCCCCGGCAGCAGATCCCGGCGGGTGGAGAGCATCTGGCCAAACTTGATGAAGATCGGGCCCAGATCCTCCAGGGCCAAGCGAATTCGGACCGCCCGGGGCGTCTTGCGGCGCCCGAACCAGGTCCAGGGTGCGAGAAACAGTAGAAAGCGGAAGGGGCGAAATACCCGGGTGGCGAACAGCACCTCGTCCAGGCCGTGGCGGACCAGGACCCACTGGATATGAATCAGGCGAATGAAATGGCGGGGACGAATCAAGAGCGCGGCCCCCGGCGACGTTCACCGGAACCGAAGCGGTCGATGCGGGCGGCAAGACGGTCCACGTCCTCCCGCAGGCGGTCCACCGCATCCATGAAGGCATCCATCTCGCTACGGTCGGGTACCACCCGCAATTCATCACGCAGGTATTCGGCCAGGTTGCGGGAGAAGGCATCGCCGGTCTCCCGGCCCCAGCGCAGCCCGTTCCGGGCCGCTTGTCCGAGGCCATGGGCCACGCCATCCCCGGTGATGCCGGCCAGTGCCTCTTCCCAATCCGGGTCCAGGGCCTTCAGGAGATGCTGGACCTGGCGGGCGGTATCCATATTGCCTTCCACGGTCACCTCGCTGGGGAACTGCCCGCCGGCCCGGCCTTCCAGAGCCGCCTTGAGCAATTCCGGCGCCCGACCGGAGAGCTTGAGATCCTGATGCCCGGGGTCCACCGCGGACAGGCGCAGGCTACGGCCATTGGACGCGACCCAGACGCTCAGATCCAGATCACTGAGATAAAGCTCAAGGACCTTGCCATCCAGGCCCTGAATCGCCGCCGGCCCGCCGGCCGCAGTGGCCAGTACCCGGTTGATGGAGCGTTCCAGAGTGGTCAGCAGCATATGCGGAATCTTCATAGCTTGTACCCCCGATGCAGGGCCACGACACCGCCGGTAAGATCAAACCAGTTCACCCGTTCAAACCCCACCGTCTCCATCATGGCGCCCAGGGTGGGCTGGTCCGGGTGCTTGCGAATGGATTCGGCCAGATAGCGGTAACTCTCGCCGTCCCCTACCACCCATTGCCCCATGCGGGGCAGGACCTTGAAGGAGTAGAGATCGTAGAAGGGCCGGATCAGGTCATTGGGCCGGGAGAATTCCAGAATCAGCAGCCGCCCGCCGGGCTTGAGCACCCGGTACATCTCGGCCAGGGCGTTTTCCTTGCGGGTCACATTGCGCAGACCGAAGGCCATGGTCAGGCAATGAAAATGGTGGTCCGGGAAGGGCAGCCGCTCGGCATCGGCCTGGACCACGGAGAGATTGTTGCCGGCCCCCTCGTCCACCAGACGATCCCGGCCCCGGCTGAGCATGGCGGCATTGATGTCGGAGAGCACCACCCGGCCCTCATCGCCCACCTGCTTGAGCAGGCCGCGGCTGAGATCCCCGGTGCCGCCGGCCAGATCCAGGGCCCGCTGGCCCGGCTGAAGGCTCGTCCGGGACAGGGTAAAGGCCTTCCAGGCCCGGTGCAGGCCACCGGACATGAGGTCGTTCATGAGGTCATAGCGCTCGGCCACGGAATCAAAGACCCCGCGCACCCGCCGGGCCTTCTCACCCAGGGGCACTTCCTGATAGCCGAAATCAACGGTCTCCCGCTCCTGCTCAGCCATGACCACCTCCTCCGTAATGGGCCCTCATTCTAGCAAGGCTGACGCGGGGCGTGGGGTATCGCTTGGCGTCCTTCCCGGGAAGGCGTTTGGGTTTTGGAACACGGAGATCACGGAGGGGCACGGAGGACACGGAGAAATGCAATGGGGTGTGGAAGCGGCCGTCCGCCGCGATAAACAGCAAGCTTCCTAGGAGTCGCGGTGGACGCCGCTCCCGCAGCCAGCTCAGCGAATAATCGCAAAGCCAGCGGAAAAGTCGGGCCAGGAATGGCCCTCCCACAACACCCCCTCTCCGTGCTCTCCGTGGCTCCTCCGTGTCCTCCGTGTTCCAACCCCCCAACCCGCTACCCCCCAAAACCCAATCGCGGATAAATCCGCTCCTACGAGCCGATGCGTCTCCGTAGGAGCGGATTTATCCGCGATTGTTCGGCAGGACGATAGAAGGCTTATTTGCCGGGGTGGCGGCCGACGCCGCCTTTGGCGGCTTTGGCGGTGCGTTCCTTGTAGTCGGCCCAGTTCTTTTCGAAGTCGCGGCCCATCTCGTAGAGGAATTGCCAGCCGTAGAGGCCGGAATCATGGCCGTCATCGAAGACCAGGCGGACGGCGTAATTGCCCACCGGCTCGATGCGTTCAATGGCCACCTCCTCCTTGCCGGTGACCAGCATCATGGGCCCGCCATGGCCGCGCACCTCGGCCGAGGGAGAATAGACCCGCAGGTATTCCGCCGGCATCTCGAAGCGTTCCCCGGAATTGAACGCCACTTCCAGCACCTTGGACTGGCGGTGATAGATGATGTCGGTGGGGCGGGGGGCTTGGGGCGTGTTGTCGCTCATGGTGATTCCGGTGGTTTTGTTGCGGGTTTCAGTGAGTGGGGCTTCGAGCCCCGCCAGCTGCAAGCTGCAAGCTGCAAGCTGCAAGCTGCAAGCTGCAAGCTGCCGGGAGCATGGATTCCAACCATTAAGGTAACAAGCTCATCACGCCAACTCAGGCACTATAAACACCATCAAGAACCCTGGAAGGATCGCTTGTAGCTTGAAGCTTGCAGCTTGTAGCTCCTACAAAATATACCTCGACAGATCCTCGTCCACGGCCAGATCCTTCAAGGCCTTGTCCACATACTCGGCGTCGATCTTGACCCGGGTGCCGCTCTTGTCCGGGGCGGAGAAACTGAGTTCTTCCAGCAACCGCTCCATGATGGTGTGCAGACGACGGGCACCGATGTTCTCCGTGCTTTCATTCACCTGGTAGGCAATCTCGGCCAGGCGTTTGACCCCATCCTCGGTGAAGTCCAGTTCCACCCCTTCGGTGCCCAACAATTCCCGGTACTGACGGGTCAGGGAAGCGGAAGGCTCGGTGAGGATACGAATGAAGTCGGCGGTATCCAGGGCCTGGAGCTCCACCCGGATGGGCAGACGGCCCTGCAACTCGGGGATCAGGTCTGAGGGCTTGGACAGGTGAAAGGCGCCCGAGGCGATGAAGAGGATATGGTCGGTGCGCACCGTGCCGTGGCGTGTGGTGACCGCTGCCCCTTCCACCAGGGGCAGCAGATCCCGCTGCACCCCTTCCCGGGAGACATCGGCCCCACCCCGGTTTTCCTGGCCGGAGGCGACCTTGTCCAGCTCGTCCAAAAAGACGATGCCGTTCTGCTCCACGTTATCCAGGGCTTCGTGCTTGATCTCTTCCTCATTGACCATGCTGGCTGCCTCTTCATCGGTAAGCAGCTGCAGGGCCTCGCGCACGCGCACCTTGCGGGTGCGGCGCTTCTCATTACCCATGTTCTGAAACATGTTCTGGAGCTGGCTGGTCATTTCCTCCATGCCCGGGGGCGCCATGATTTCCACGCCGGGGGGCATGGCCGAGACCTCGATCTCGATCTGGCGGTCATCCAGCTCGCCCATGCGCAGCATCTTGCGGAATTTCTCCCGGGTCTCGCTGCGCTCCGCCGGGCGTTGTTCCGGCTGGGGCTCGTTGGTAAAGCCGGTCTGGCGCGACTGGGGTGGGGGCAGCAGGGCATCCAGCACCCGTTCCTCGGCGGCCTCCTCGGCCCGGAAACGCACCTTTTCCATGGCCGCCTCGCGGGTCATCTTGATGGAGGCATCCACCAGGTCCTTGATGATGGAGTCCACTTCCCGGCCCACATAGCCCACCTCGGTGAACTTGGTGGCTTCCACCTTCACGAAGGGGGCATCGGCCAGCTTGGCCAGGCGCCGGGCAATCTCGGTCTTGCCCACCCCGGTGGGGCCGATCATCAGGATATTCTTGGGCGTGATCTCTGGACGCAGCTTTTCGTCCACGTTCATCCGCCGCCAGCGATTACGCAGGGCAATGGCCACCGAGCGCTTGGCCTGGTCCTGGCCGATGATGTGACGGTCCAGTTCCTGGACGATTTCCCGCGGGGTCATCATGGGGGGTGTGGTCGACATGGATACTCCCAATCTCAATTAAGGCGTTGATCGCGACATCACAAGGGCGCGCCGGGCTTATTCGGCCAGCGACTCCAGCACGATGTTGTGGTTGGTATAGACACAAATGTCGGCGGCGATCTCCAGGCCCTTCTGGGCCACCTCAGCGGCCGCCAGTTCGGTATTGGCCAGCAGTGCAGTGGCGCCAGCCTGGGCGAAGGCACCGCCGGAGCCGATGGCCATGATGCCGCCTTCCGGCTCGATCACATCGCCGTTACCGGAAATGATCAGCGACACTTCCTTGTCGGCCACGCAGAGCAGGGCCTCCAGGCGACGCAGGGCCCGGTCGGTGCGCCAGTCCTTGGCCAGTTCCACCGCCGCCCGGGTGAGGTTGCCACCATGCTTTTGCAACTGGCCCTCAAAACGCTCGAACAGGGTGAAGGCATCGGCGGTGCCGCCGGCGAAACCGGCCAGCACCTTGTTCTCGTAGAGGCGGCGGACCTTGCGGGCATTGCCCTTCATGATGGTGCTGCCGAGAGAGACCTGGCCGTCGCCGGCCATGGCCACATCCTGTCCACGCCGCACGCAAAGGACGGTGGTGCCTCGATACTGCTCCATTGGTCTGCTCCAGAATCCGGAAAGTGCATTGATTGTACGTCAGCCGACAAGGCCCCTTCCGCTGATCGATCTCAAGGCTTGCGGCGGCGGGCCCTGGGATGGGCCTTGTCATATGTGCGGGCGAGATGCTGGAAATCAAGGTGGGTGTAGATCTGGGTGGTGCTGATATCGGCATGGCCGAGCAATTCCTGGACCGCCCTCAGGTCGCCGCTGGACTCCAGCAGATGACTGGCAAAGCTGTGTCGCAGCTGGTGGGGATGGGTGGGCACATCCAGACCCAGCTGACGGGACCAATGGGCCAAACGGGCCTGGATATTGCGATGGCTGAGCCGGGTACCGCGATTGCTGACGAAAAGCGCCGATTCGGCCACATCCGCCATGGACGCCCGGTCCCGCAGCCAGGCCTTCAAGGCGGCTTCGGCCTTGCGCCCCATGGGCACGATGCGGGTTTTCTCGCCCTTGCCGGTGACCCGCACGGTGCCGTCGGCGAAATCCACTGAATCCAGGTCCAGACCGGCCAGTTCCGCCAGCCGCAAGCCGGCCCCGTAGAACAACTCCATCACCGCCTTGTCGCGGCGCGCCAGGGGCGTCTCGGCGGGCATGTCCAGCAGGGCCCCCACCTGATCGGCGTCCAGGGTGTTGGGCAGGCGGCGGGGGGATTTGGGGGCAGTAATCTCGTCGGCCGGGTTGTGCTGGGCCTTGTGCTCTCGAATCAGGAAACGAAAAAGGCTGCGCACGGCCGACAGACGGCGCTGAATACTGCGCCCGGAATGGCCCCGGCGGCGCTGTCCGGCCGCCCAGGCCCGCACATGCTGAGCGTCCACCATCAGCCAGTCATCCACGCCCTGGGTGTCCAGCCAGGCGAGAAAATCGTCCAGGTCCCGGCCATAGGCCGACAGGGTGCGCGGCGAAAGCCGCCGCACCTGGGCCAGATAATCGAGATAGCGCTGACTGTCGGCCCGCAGGGCCTCAGCGGCGGTGGCGGCGGTCGTCATGCCGGGCCAGGGCGGTGGCGATGAGATCGGCCATGCGCTCCAGGAACACCGTGCCTTGGTTGGCGGTGAAGTGATCCTTGGTGCGGTTGCCGATGGCGATCATCCCCTGGCGGGCATCGGCGCCCAGGGGCAGCAAGGCCGCGGAACCCACCCGACCCTCGGCCTGATCCCCGAACAGGAAGGCCAGCTGCTCGGTACTCAGGCGACCGAGCTGGGGACGGGCATTCTTGAGGAAATTGCGAAAGGCCGACAGGCCCGGATCATCCGGGGCCACCACCCGGGCGGGCAGCTGGCCGGCATCCGAATGCTGTTCACTGAACAGGCAAATGATGACCTCGTCGGCGCTGAAGCGGGCTCGGAGGACCTCGTCGATTCCAGCCAACAGTTCCTGGCGGTCTCCCGCATTTACCAGGGCCAGGGCCAGATGATGCATGCGGTCGATCAGGGTGTCATTACTGCGTGCCACTTCCACCAGATCCACCAGGCGTCGCTCCAGCTGGCGGTTTTGCTGGCGCAGCACGGCCACCTGTTTTTCCACCAGAGAGACCGCATCCCCGCTGTCGTGGGGCACCCGCAGGCGACTCACCAGTTCGGGATGTTGGTCGAAGAACTCCGGATGGGCGGTAAGGTAGTCCACCACACCCTGTTCTTCCGGTTGAAGTTCCTGACTGCCCAGTTTGCGTTCAGTGCTCATAGCCGGATGCTTCCCGTGAATGCGTATTCAGCCGGACCCTGCATCCACAGCGGCCTGCCGTCTCCCTCAAAGCTTATCATGAGTTCGCCGCCTTGCAGCCTTACTTTTACGCTGGATTCCAGCCAGCCGGCGACGCGTCCAGCAGCCACCGCGGCGCAGGCGCCGCTGCCACAGGCCAGGGTCTCGCCTACGCCCCGTTCCCAGACCCGCAGGCTGACTTTCTCGGGGTTGTCCACCACCATGAAACCCACATTTACCCCTTCCGGAAAGGCGGCATGGTGCTCCAGGGCCGGGCCCAGACTGTCCACCGGCGCATCAAGCACCGAATCCACACGGATCACGGCATGAGGATTGCCCATATCCACCAGGTGCAGCATGGGGGCCCGATCCTCGATTTGAATGATGGCCGGGTTGTCATCCAGTTTGGCCGGCAGATCGACGGGCTGGAATCGGGGAAGCCCCATATCCACCCGGATCTGGCCACCTTCGGCGGGCTCGGCCCGCATCAATCCGGTGCGGGTGCGCAGGCGAACGGGTCCGGTCTCGATATGGCCCTGGTCCATGGCCAGCCGGGCCACGCAGCGGGCGCCGTTGCCACACTGGGCCACCTCGCCCCCGTCGGCGTTGTAGACCCGATAGTAGAAATCGCTCTCTTCATCCCGGGCCGCTTCCAGGATCAGCAGCTGGTCGCAGCCGACGCCGTAACGGCGATGGGCGATATGGCGGACCTGCTCCGCCGACAAGGTCACCGGCGTTTTCACCGCATCAATGACCACAAAGTCATTGCCCAGGCCCTGCATCTTGAAAAAATCCATTTAGCCCGCCTGCATCAAGGGGACGCCGTCACGATAAATGCAGCGGTCCATGACCACAAAGAGCCCGGCCTGGCGGGCCTTTTCTGCCGCCTCACGATCCACCACGCCATCCTGAAGCCAGAGGGCCGGGATATTGGCGGCGATGGCATCATCCACCACCTCGGCCACGTGCTCCGGGCGGCGGAATACCACCGCCATATCTACCTTGTCAGGCAGATCCCGAAGGGTGGGCACCGCCGGCACCCCCATCACCTCATCGGTGCCCGGGCGCACCGCCAGCAACTCGAAGCCCAGGCGCTTGAGCGCAGAGCCCACGCCATGACTGGGCCGACCTTCCTTGGGCGACAAGCCCACCACGGCAATCCGCCGGGTCTCCGCCAATCGCTTGGCGATGGCCTCATCACTCGGGTTTTCAAACTCACTCATGCCGGCACTCCTTTGAACGACCACGCCGTCATTATGGGCACAGTGCCCGGAACCACGCTAGCCTGTAGGTAGTTTGGTTTTTGCTAACACGGAGGGCACGGAGGTTTCACGGAGAACACGGAGGAATGCGATGGGGGTTGGGGAGGCTCGTGGGAGCGGCGTCCGCCGCGATAAACAGAGAGCTCCCTGGCAATCGCGGCGGACGCCGCTCCCACAAGGCACTGCTACTTCTCAACAATAATCCCCTCCGTGTTCTCCGTGAAACCTCCGTGCCCTCCGTGTTCAAAAACCCAACCCCTACCCACCGCAAACCGTCAATCAATCCCCAGATCATCCCAGATGTCGTCGACGCGGGATTTGATGGTGTCGCTCATGTGGATGGCGCGGCCCCATTCGCGGGTGGTTTCGCCGGGCCATTTGCTGGTGGCGTCCAGGCCCATCTTGGAGCCCAGGCCGGAGACCGGGGAGGCGAAATCCAGGTAATCGATGGGGGTGTTCTCCACCATCACCGTGTCCCGGGCCGGGTCCATGCGGGTTGTCATGGCCCAGATCACATCCTTCCAGTCGCGGGGATTCACGTCCTCGTCCACCACCACCACAAACTTGGTGTACATGAACTGACGCAGGAAGGACCAGGTGCCCATCATCACCCGCTTGGCATGGCCCGGGTACTGCTTTTTCATGCTGATCACCGCCATGCGGTAGGAGCAGCCCTCCGGCGGCAGGTAGAAATCCAGGATCTCCGGGAAGGTCTTTTGCAGTATCGGCACGAAGACCTCGTTCAGGGCCACGCCCAGCACGGCCGGCTCATCCGGTGGTCGGCCGGTGTAGGTGCTGTGGTATATGGGGTCCGAGCGGTGGGTGATGCGTTCAATGGTGAAGACCGGAAAGCGCTCCACTTCATTGTAATAACCGGTGTGATCGCCGAAGGGGCCTTCCGGGGCGGTGTCGTCGGGATAGATATGGCCTTCCAGGACGATCTCGGCCGAGGCCGGCACCTGCAGATCGGAATCCATGGCCTTGACCAGTTCGGTCTTGGCGCCCCGCAGCAGACCGGCGAAGGCGTATTCCGAAATCCGGTCCGGCACCGGGGTCACGGCCGCCAGAATGGTGGCCGGATCACAGCCCAGGGTCACCGTGATCGGGAAAGGCTCACCGGGACGTTTCTGCTGCCAGGTCTGATAATCCAGGGCCCCGCCGCGATGCCCCAGCCAGCGCATGATCACCCGATTGCGCCCGATCACCTGCTGTCGATAGATACCCATGTTCTGCCGCCCGCCATCCGGGCCCCGGGTGGTCACCAGGCCCCAGGTAATCAAGGGCCCGGCATCCTCCGGCCAGCAGGTCTGGATCGGCAAGCTGGCCAGATCCACCGCATCACCCTCGATCACCTCCGCCTGGCAGGGCGCCTTTTTCACCACCTTGGGCGCCATATTCATCACTTGGCGAAAGATCGGCAGCTTTTCCCAGGCATCCCGCATGCCCTTGGGGGGGTCGGGCTCCTTGAGGAAGGCCAGCAGTTTGCCGATCTCGCGCAGGGACTCGATGGACTCGGCACCCATGCCCAGGGCTACCCGTTCGGTGGTCCCGAAGAGATTGCCCAGCACCGGTGTCTGGTGGCCGCTGGGGTTTTCAAACAGCAAGGCCGGGCCCTCGGCTCGCAGGGTTCGGTCACAAACCTCGGTCATTTCCAGCTCGGGGCTGACCGGATGACTGACCCGTTTCAGCAGTTCACGTTTCTCCAGCTGGCTGATGAAGTCGCGAAGATCCTTATATTGCATGCTCAATGACTCGCGTGGTGATTATGGTCGAGGAATGATATCAGGCGAGACCGAACGGAGTAGGGCGATGACTTGACCCAACCAGGCTTCTCTCTCAATGATCTATACTTTCCAGCCAAGTCCGAAGCATAAAAGGAGTGGGCATGCGCCATATCATGGTTTTGAATCCCAAGGGCGGTTCGGGCAAGACCACCCTGGCCACCAATCTGGCGGCCTATTACGCCGGGGAAGGCGAAAATGTGGTGCTGGCGGATTTCGATCCCCAGCGTTCCAGCATGGACTGGCTGGAACGGCGTCCGGCCGATCAGCCGGAAATTCGGGGTCTGCCCGCCTACGAGGAAGGCCTCAAGGCCATGGGCCAGCCGGATATGGTCATCATGGACGCCCCTGCCGGGGCCCGCGGCCCGGAACTGACGGATCTGCTGCGGCGGGTGGAGACCCTGCTGATCCCCGTGCTGCCCTCGCCGGTGGACATGGAGGCCAGTACCCGTTTCGTCAAGGAGCTGCGCAACCACGCCCGTTACGGCAAGCTCAAGGCGGCGCTGGTGGGTAATCGGGCCAAGGACCATACCCGCATCACCGCCGCGCTCTACCGCTTTCTCGAGAAGCAACGTGTGCCCTATATCGGCGCCCTGCGGGATACC
The DNA here is from genome assembly GCF_024170465.1 of Natronospira proteinivora. Lineage (NCBI taxonomy): Bacteria > Pseudomonadati > Pseudomonadota > Gammaproteobacteria > Natronospirales > Natronospiraceae > Natronospira > Natronospira proteinivora. The sequence goes on from NZ_JALJYF010000002.1 coordinate 748,127, forward strand.
CAGAACTATGTCCGCGCCTTCGACCGGGGCTTGGGCGTCTGGGAAATGGCGCCGTATATGAGCTACAAGGACTGGCAGCAGTGGGATCCCATCATTGAATGGCTGGATTCGGCCCGCAGCCGGCCCTAGATCAAGGCCCGCAAAGCGGCCAGCAAGGGGCCGGGATCGCCATCCTTGACCACCACCTGGTTCATGCCGGCCCGGCGACATTCCTCATGCGTCCCGGGGGCATCGGCGGCCGTAAGCCCGATCACGGGCAATTCCTGGTAACCCTGCCGTCGCAGGGCCCGGGTGGTGGCCAGACCGTCCATTCCGGGCATGTAGCGATCCATGAGTACTGCGGCATAGCTGTCCGTCTTCAGGCTTTCCAACACTGCTTCGCCGCTTTCCACCACCACCACCTGATAGCCCTCAGTGGCCAGTACGTCACTGACCACCCGGGCATTGACCGGGTTATCCTCGGCCACCAGAAGGCGGTGCCCACGGCCTGGCGGGGGCAGATGGTGCTCAAACCCTTCAGGCAGGTGTTCCGGCGACAATCCATCGGCCCGATCCAGTAGGGCAGCCAGGCGATCCTCTCGCACCGGCCAGTCCAGATAGTCCCGATCGTCCTCCAAGCGCACACCCTGCGAGTCGCAGACCAGGCGAATATCATCGGCATCCCGAACCATGGCCGTGGCCGCGGTTTCCAGATGGGTTTTCAGACCGGATTCGGCCAGGCGAATGGCAACGAGTTCAGCGGCCGGTCCCGGGCTAGCCAAAACGGTAATCTCCCGGCGGCATTGCGTGATCCGCCGTTCACCGCCATCGTCTTCAGCCGCAAAGATCACCTCAAAACGGGCTCCATCGCCGGGGGCCGTATCCAGGTGAATATCGCCCCCCATGAGGCGCGCCAGCTCGCGGCAGATCACCAAACCCAGACCACTACCCTCAGCGGTTCGCTTACTCTCCACTTGAGAAAAGGGCTGAAACAGGCGCTCGACCGCCTCGTCACTCATGCCGGGGCCGGTGTCGCTTACCGTCAGGCGTAATCGGCTGGCGTCGTAGCGGTCCATTTCCACCGTGATGGCACCGTTTTCGGTGAATTTGACCGCATTGCTCAGCAGATTACCCAGAATCTGGCGAAAGCGAACCTCATCGGCAATGACCCGCCGGGGTAGCTCCCGGCTGACATGGGTCACCACGGGGACGGCCTTTTGAACCGCGCTGGCGGCATGCAGGGCGGCGGTATCTTCCACTGCAGCCACCAGATCAAAGGGAGCGGGATGGATTTCCATGCGCCCGGCTTCCAGGCGGGCATTGTCGAGAATATCGCTGAGAATTGCCATCAGACCCTGACCGGAACTCTGAATCGCCTGGGCGTAATCGCGACTGCGCGGTTCCAGGGATTCCCGTAGCAAGAGTCCGGCCAGGCCCAGCATGCCGCTCACCGGGGTACGGATCTCATGGCTGAGCTTGGCCAGGAAGGAGGACTTGGCCCGATTGGCGGCATCCGCCTCGTCCACCAGCAATGCCGTATCCAGGGCCTGGGCGGCCTGGTCCGCCGTGGCAGCCAGGGCCAGCTTGTCCCGTTCGCTAAAGGCATGGCCTGCCTGGGGCCGCACATGCAACAGACCCAGGCGGCGGCGGCGAGTCGCCAGAGGCAGGGAAACCAGATGTTGATCGTCACTGCTCAATCCCGAACAGCCGGGGCGGGCACGCTTGACGCGCAGGGGCGGCAAGGAAGCACTGCGCTCCAGACGCACCGTGGCCGCCTCCACCGGCAGGATTTCCAACAGCTGCTCCAGAAAGCGCTCAAGCAGAGTGTTTCGGTCGGCGGGTTCACCAAGCCACCGGGCCATCTGATGCAGCTGGCTCACCCACTGGCGTTCCCGACGCTCTTGCTGCAGCGCCGCCTCACGGCGGCTGCGTTCATGCCAGAACCAAGCCCCGCTGATCAACAGCAACAAGGTCGCAAGGCCATAAGCGGCGTAGGCGGCCGTACTCCGCCAGGGGGGTGGCGGCAGGTGAACGGCCAATGACTGCTCCAGAGCCTGCCACCCCCCCTCGCGACCCATGACCTGGACCTCCAGTTGATAATGGCCGGGTGGCAGATTGGTATAAGCAGCCTGGGCCCGGTCCGCCGCCACGTACTGCCAGTCACGGTCCAGACCGTCGAGACGGTATCGATAGCGTTGCGCCCCAGGGTCGCGGTAATCCAGCAGGGCAAAATCCACCGAAAAGGCCGGCTCATGGTGGTTGAGGACAAGCTCGTCGTCCTGCCAGATGGCCGCGGACGATTGACCATTGTCCCCGCTGGATTGATCACTTCGGCCCGGGCCCCAACGATCCTGCCCCATCACCCGAAGGCCGGTGAGCCGGAGCGGAGCCGCTTGGTCTGAGAATTCAACCTGCTCTGGATGCAAGGACAGCAGGCCTTCGGCCGCGGCAAATAGCAACGCCCCGGACGGGCTCTGACCATGGGCACCGGCGTGAAAGCTCAGCGCGGGCACCCCTTCTGTGAGACCGAGACGGGTGACAGTGCCGTCCGCGCTGATGCGGGCCAGGCCGGCATCGGTCATTGCCCAGACCCGGTCCTGATCATCCACTTCCAGGGCAATAATACTGTCGCTAGGAAGGCCCTGATTGGCACCGAAAACCTCCATCTCGCCATCCGGAGACAATCGCGTCAGGCCCCCATCGTAACTGCCCACCCAGACGCGGCCACGGCTGTCATAGGCCAGGGCCTCCACCACCGAACCGAGCAGGGACTCCGGGCCGGTGGGAATGTGCCGGAAGCGATCCGCCTCGGGCATCCAGACATAGAGCCCATCCCCTTCCGTGCCTACCCAGATCCGACCAGCCGGATCTTCCATCAACACCGTGACCCGGTCATCACCAAGCCCATGACGACCCTGCCCAGCGGCCCGCCAGACACGCAAACTGCCGTCACCGGGATCGTAGCGGTGCAGGCCATCCCCATTGGTACTGATCCAGAGCCGCCCGGCCCGATCTTCGAGCAGATCCCAGAGTGCAGCGGCCCGGGCAGGATCCAATTCATCCAAAGCCTGATTCCGCAATTGACCACGCTCATCGCCGTCCGGGAAGTAATACAGAGCCAGGTCGTCGGTCCCCACCCACAGGCCCTGGCGCCCGGAGGCCAGAGACCAGATATTGTCACCCACCCCACTGACAGGATCATGCAGTCTGCTGGCGGCCACCTCACCGGCATCATCCAGGGCCAATACTCCGTGACGTTCCGTTCCCAGCCAGAGCTGCCCGGCGTGCTCGGTAACCGCCCATGCCGATACCGGCTCTTCCTGATGGGCCAAGGGACTGACGCTCATCCCCGCTGGCGCCTGAAGCAGGCGAATGGCCCCGCGACTCTCACTGCCCAGCCAAAGCAGACCCTGGCGGTCTCGATACACGGTCCGGAGGACACGACTGGGCAGGCTGTCGGGATGATCATCCGGCTCGATATGGTGAAAATGACGGCCATCGCCGTGGAACAGGCCATGGCGGGAAGTCAGCCAGATGCGGCCGTCGGCATCACTGGTGACGCCGTTGAAGGACGGGGTGGCTGCCTCCGGGAGGGGCATCTCCACCTGTTCAAAGCCGGCACCTCCAGATGGGCGGATCCAGACACCGCTCACACCGGCGGCCAAAATGGCGCCGTCCGGCGTCTCATGGATGGCATTGATACCGTAGAAAGCCGAAGGGTCGGCTATGGCCTCCGGGGCTGGCAGCAGTTTAGAGACCGGCTGGCCTGAGGGCCAGGCCATGAAATCCAGACCCCGGGGGCCACCGATCCACAACCCTTGTTCCGTGGCCAGCAGGGCAGAGGCGCCCTGGCGGCGGCCATCCTCGCCCCAGGCACGACGATGGGCTCGGGCTGAACGGGTTTCGGCATCGATGAGTGACAGGCCCTCACCGGGGTGGGCCACCCAGACCCTGTCATTCGGGCCCACCGCGATATCCAGCACCCGATTGCTGGCCAGGCCCTGGGATTCCCCGACCCGCTGCACGGCACCGCTGGCCGGATCGATTCGGGCCACACCGCCGCTCACGGTACCGATCCACAAGCCGCCTCGACTGTCCTCGGCAATGGCCTCCACGTGATTGCCGGGCAAACTATCGGGATTGCCCGGGTCATGGCGAAAGGTCTTGATCCGGTGACCATCCCAACGGGCCAGGCCCGACTGGGTCGCGATCCAGATAAAACCATGGCGGTCCTGATGAAAGGCCTCCACGGCATTGGCAGGGAGACCGTCCCAGGCATCCAGGGTAAGGAAAACGGGAATGGGGGAGTCGGCCTCCGCCTGGGCCCGGGGGCTGGCCAGCAGTAACAACAGAACCACAAGCAAGATGGCCCAAGTGGCCACTCGTCTTGTCAGGCAATCACTTCCCAAAATCATGCCCCCTCCCCCTGGACGCATGGCCGACTATGCCCCATTACAGGCGGCAAGCAGAATCAATCGGCATGGTCGCCTTTGGCGAGACTGGCTTCAATGCCCTGATGAAAATCCGGATAACGCAAGCACACGCCCAATTCCTCCCGCAGACGGCGATTGTCAACCCGACGCCCGCGGGCAAGAAAGGCCGCCGCGGGATCATCTCCGGCATTTTCATCACGCGGCAGTCTCGCCAGGCCCAGGGCATCGGCACAGGCATCGAGGTAATCCCCAAATGGGGCCGGATACCCATCCGCAACGTTGTAAACCGCCCCGTCCCGCCCTTGGATCAAGGCCTGGTACAGGCTGATGACCAGATCCGCCTGGTGAATCCGGTTCCCCGGCCGCGCCGCCAGTTCCGGAGTAATGGGCCGACCGGCCTCCAAGCGCGCTCGCGGCAGCCGCCCTGGACCATAGATCCCGGCGATTCGCAGGCGAATCACGTCAACCCCGGCCCTTTGTCCTTCGGTCAAGGCCACCTGCTCGGCATCCAGACGGCGCCGACCCCGTTCGCTATCCGGCTCGGTGACGCCGGTCTCATCCACCCAGCCGCTTAGCTGACTCCCGTAGACACCGGTGGTGGAGGCATAGAGCAAACGCCTGAACCGCCCTTGCGCCAGCAAACGGGGCAGCCATTGGCGCAGCCGGCTATCCTCGTCTCCCTGGCGGGGCGGCGGCGCCAGCCAGACCAAATCGCCCCCCGACGGCAGAATCGGCAGGGCGCCGTCCGCCTGGTCCAGATCCTGGCGCCAGACCGTCAGTCCCTGGGCCTCCAGGGTGGCGGCCCGCTCAATGCGACGGCAATGGGCAATGACCGGGCGGTGTGCTTGGGCCAGGCAGTACTGGGCCAGATCCAGGCCGCTGGCACCGCAGCCGATAATCAGCAGGGGAGCAGACGCCATGGCGGATGCTCAGTCCTGTGCCCGGGCCGGACGGGGCACAATGGGCATCTTCGCGCCCGGTGTCTCGGCCTTGTGCTTGACGGCCATTTCCAGGCCCTGTCGATAGGCCACACCGGCCTTTTGCTGTTCACCCAGGTGCTCCAGCAATCGGCCCAGTTCCTCATAGCTGTCAGGTCGTGGCTCCAGGGCCAGGCTGTCGTCCAGATACTGATGGGCCTTGCCCCACAGTTCATTGACGATACAGAGCCGTGCCAGGGTCAGCAGCAGCATGGGATCGTTGGGATGCTGTTTCTGCCAGGTCTCTGCCTGCTTCAGCCGACGGGCCGGGTCGCCCCCGGACAGGGTGCCGTACAAAACCACCATGTCGGACTGCCAATGCCGCTTGAGCCCGTCCTCGATGGCATGCTCGGCATCGGACTGGGCATTCACCGCCAGCAGGGCCCGGATCCGGGCCAGCTGAATATCGGCGTCACGTCGCAGGCGACGCGGCATCTTGGCCCAGACCGCCTCCACCGCCTCGCGATTACCTTCCTCGCCCCGTTGTCGAAGCAGGCGCCGGAAGCAGTCGCGTTCGATGGTGTTCATTTCCTGCTCATGGAAAACATGCTTGCGGCGAAGCTGGGGCAGGATTTCATGCAGGGAGTACCAGTCACCCACCTGCTGATAGGCGCGGGCCAGCATGCGCAGCCCAAAACGATGGCCGGGGGACAGCTCCTGCAACCGACGCAGGGTCGCCAAGGCATGTTCCTGCTGGCCGTGGCCCAATTGCAGTTCCGCCTGGGTCAGCAGCACCGCAAGGGTAGCGGAGGGCGTCTGCTCATAGGCATTCTTGAGATAGATATCGCGACGCCGATGCCCCCCTTGCAACTGGGCCGCCCGGGCGGCGGCCAGGTAATTGATCAGGGGTGTCTCGCTGTAGTCGGCCCACTTGCCAAGCCCTCGCTCCGCCGCTTGCCAGCGGCCTTCGGCCAGGTCGATCAAGCCCTGGGTCAGGCCCTGCCGGGCCCGGCGACGGCGCCAGCCGGACATGCCGCCCCGCAGTCGCCGGGGCAGGCGCATGATGGCACGGAGGGTACGAACAATGACAAACAGCAGGAACAGGCCCACCACCAGGAAGATGGCGAACAGAGCCAGGCTCATTTCCACGCTCCAGCTGCCCCAGCTCAGCAGGACATAGCCATTATCGGCGCGCAGCAGCAAACCCAGGCCAATGGCCACCAGCAGAAGAAGCAGAAAGGCAAACAGACGGCGCATCAGTCTCTCGTCTCCCGGATGCCGCGCAGGCGTTCAAGGGAGGCGGATATATCCGGACGTTCCCGGCGAATACGGCTTTCAGCCAGATCACTCAGGGCCTCGTCGGTGGCAATCACCGCCTCATCCTCGGGGTCAAAATACGTGGCCAACCAATCACGGGCCTCGTCCAGGCTGGCACGCCAGACCTCGGGCTGCTCCTGCAGCAGGGCCAGACGGGCCGTGGCCAAGCTCAGCTGCAGGTTCTGGCGCAGAAAATACTCCTGTTCCGGTGCCAGCAGGGGCCGTACCGCCACATCATCGTGACGCACCGTCACCAGGTCACTGAAAATCTCGCTGCTCCGTTCGCGCAACCGTTGCCACCATCGCTGGGCATCCTCCGGGACTTGCTCCACCGCCGCTTCCCCGCGAATGAGGCCTTGCTCGATGGGCAGGGCCGGAACCCGCTCGATCAGACTGCCCAAGGTCAGCGTGGCGCCGGAGATATCCACATCCTCGGCGGCCCGCAGCCGTTCCCGATCCCGGGCAATGGCCTCACGGACCGGGGTGAAGCCCGGGTCGGCCAGGGCCGCCAGACGCTGATCGGCGGCGGCCAGGGCGGCATCCGCGGTGTCATGCCGACCTGCCAGCTGCAGCTCGGCATTGGCCAACTGCAGCAAATATTCCACTTCAGCTACCCGCCAGGCCGAACGCCCGGCATCGATGAAATCCCGCAGGGATTCGGTTCGCTGGTCCAGGCGGCCGATGCTGTCTTCCAGATCCTGTCGCGCACGCTCTGCCGTGCGTTGATCGTCTTCCAGATCAGAGAGCTGATCGGAGAGACGGGGCAGCCGCTGAGCCAGTTCGCGCTGCTCTTCGCGAGCGTCCTGCTGATCTTGTACTTGGCTTTCCAGGGCATCCAGCCGCTCCAGGCGTTCATCCAGCCAAGCCCAGCCCCACCAGGCCGCGGCCATCAAGCCGGCCAGCAAAACAATGGTGATCAGAGACAAGGTCGTGGCCAAGGCCGCCCCGCGTCCTCCGGTCTTCGCGGCGCGCTGCCGGGGGGCCGAGCCCGTCTTGGCAGTGGATTCGGCCCCGCCTGCCCCTTTGCCCTTGCCAGTATGGGCCGCTTGCGACGAGGCCGTATCATGCCCACCCTCATCGGCCGGTGTCTTTTGTTTCTGCTTATCGTGTTTCTGCTTATCGCCTTTATCAGTCATGCTCGGGTCCTGTTGTCCTGTCTACCCCAGACCCCATGGCCTGTTCCTGGGTCCGCCACCATTGGGCAGCCCGCTCGACCATGGCCTGATCGCTGGCATCGGAAGCAGCGAGCAGCGGGCCATGAAAGCCCATTGTCTGCGCCTGTTTTAACACACGCTCGCTCGGGGCCACCACTGCCAGGGATTGCAGCTGCTCGCGCAAGGCGCTGTCGCTGGCGTCCATCAGATGTTGCAGGGCAGTACCGCTGGTCAAAAATAGTAACTGGCATTGTGCTTGCGCCAGGGCCTGGCGCAAGGCACTCAGACCCAGGGCCGGACGGCGCCGTCGATACAGCCGCAAGTCCACCAGCGTCGCCCCGGCCTGGGTCAGGCCCTCATCCAAGACGCGACGCCCCCCTTCCCCTCGAGCAAGCACTACCGGCCGCCCGGGCAAGGGCTGAAAGCCGGGGCTGTCCAGCAAGGCCTGAGCACCGTCGCCCCGCCGGGGTCGAGCCGAGACGGGCCAGCCGGCCGCTTCCAGGGCCCGTGCGCTGCCTTCACCCACAGCGGCAAAGCGCAATGCCGGCAGACGCAATCGACGATCCGCTACCCATCGCTGCAGCGCCGTCACGGCATTGGGGCTTACCGCCACCAGCCAATCATTATCACTCAGAGCGTCCCAGCCGGAGATGTGCTGGGGTGCGGGATTCAGAAACTCGATCTCGATCAGCGGCAATGACCACGGTTCACCGCCCTCTGCCCGAATATGACGGAGACAGGCTTGCTGTTGATGGGCCGGACGGGTCACCAGCACCCCGGCACCCTGTAATCTCCGGCCTGGTCCAGGTTCCGATTCAGGCGCCATGGCCTTCATCGGCAAGTCGATCGAGGATTTCCTGGCCGCCACGCTCGATGATCTCCCGACCTACCTGATCACCCACGGCTTCCGGATCATCGGCCGGGCCCCGGGCTTCGGCACGAATCACGGTCTCGCCGTTGGGCCAACCCACCATGCCGCGCAAATGAATGGAGTGATCGGCCAGTTGGGCGAAGCCGGCAATCGGGACCGAGCAACTGCCGTTGAGACGTGCATTCATGGCCCGCTCCGCCAGGGTGCGGGTCCAGGTATCGGGGTCATTGACCGCCCGCAACAAATCGGCGATTTCATGATCATCGGCCCGGCATTCCATCCCGATGGTTCCCTGAGCCACCGAGGGCAGGGATTCTTCCGGACTCAGCCGGCGGCGAATCCGGCCTTCCAGGCCCATGCGGTCCAGGCCGGAGGCCGCCAGAATAATGGCGTCGTACTCGCCGGCATCCAACTTGGACAGGCGGGTCTGGACATTGCCCCGCAGGAACCGGACGGTCAATTGGGGATACTGCTGCTTCATCAGGCATTGCCGACGCAGGCTGGAGGTGCCCAGTACTGCCCCCGCCGGCATCTCTGCAGGGCTGGCATAGCGCTGGGAAATAAAGGCATCGCGGGGATCGTGCCGGGGCAGCACCGAAGGCAGCAGGAAGCCCTCGGGGAGATGGGCCGGCAGGTCCTTCATGGAATGCACGGCGATATCCGCTTCACCGGCCAGCATGGCGCGCTCCAGCTCCTTGATGAACAGCCCCTTGCCGCCAATCTGGGAGAGGGGCGCGGATTGGAATTCATCGCCCCGGGTGGAGAGCGGTACCAGCTCCACCGACAGCCCGGGATGAGCCTTGCAAAGTTCATCAGCGGCGAATTGTGCCTGCCAGAGAGCCAGCTTGCTCTGGCGGGTGGCAATGCGTAGGCGGTCCATTAAAGTATTTTCCGTTTTGGATGGAGCCCCATTCTACAAGCCCAGGCGTTCCCGTACCGAAGGCAACATGCGGCGACTGACCTCCAGGCAATCATCGCAATCCCGCAGGTGCAGACGAAAACGTCCCCGACCAATCTTCTCCAGACGGGAAACCTGGGCCACCGACACCAGTGCATTGCGGTGAATGCGCTGAAAACGGTCGGAAAACTCCTCTTCCAGTTGTTTCAAAGGCTCCTCCACCAGGACTTCGCCGTTCACATGCCGAACCACCACGTATTTATGCTCTGCGCGGAAGAAAAGCACCTCTTCAATGGGAATCAGATGGAGCTGGTCACCCATACGGGCACGAATATGCGCTCGCCCCTTGCGGCTCCCACCCTGATTGTTGCCCTTGAGTTCCAAGGCGGATAGCTGGGCCCGGCTGGGCTTTCCAGCCCGTTCCAGCGCTTGGTGCAGGCGTTCGGCGCGAATGGGTTTCAACAGGTAATCCACCCCCTGCACTTCAAAGGCCTCCATGGCGAATCGATCATAGGCGGTGGTAAAGATCACCGCGGGCGGGGCATCCAGCTCAGCCAGTTGGCGTGCGGCACTGAGACCGTCCATGCCGGGCATGCGGATATCCAGTAGCACTACATCCGCACCGGTCTTGGCAAACATGTCCAAGGCCTCCCGGCCATTGCCGGCCTCGCCCACCGCTTCCCAGCCATCCATGCCCTCGATCAGGTGACGGATACGGCTCCGGGCCAGGGCTTCGTCATCGACGATCAGGACCTTCATGCGCGATTCCCCTTATTCTTGCAATTTGGGCAGACGCAGGCGGGTGATGAACGCCCCGTCACTTCGTTCCGTTTCCAGCCGAGCTTCATGGCCCAGACTCAGGCTGAGCCGCTGACTGACATTGTTCAGAGCCATTTGATGCCCTTCCCGGGTGGACTTCCGGTCCACGTCCTCGGGCAAGGGATTGCGAATCACCACTTCCACCCAACCCCCCCGGTCCCGAACCACGACCTCGACCCGCCCGCCATCCGGCCGGGTCTCTATCCCATGATAGACGGCATTCTCGACCAGTGGTTGAATGATCAACCTGGGCACCCGAACTTGATCCAGGGAACCGCTCTCAACATCCCATTCCACCACCAAGCGATCCCCCAGCCGGAGGGCCTCCAGATGCAGATAACGTTCCGCCAGAGCAATCTCGTCAGCCAGGCTGACCCCATCCGGATCATCGGTGAGGCTGGCACGGAACAGATCCGAGAGATCCTCTACTGCTCGCTCGGCGTGTTCCGGCTTGATGGCAATCAGGGCAGCCACGGTATTGAGGCTATTAAACAGAAAATGCGGTCGAATCCGTGCCTGCAGGGCTTCGATGCGTGCGGCCGCTTCCCGGCGCACATTCTCCTTCCATTGGTGCTGAACATAAAAGTAGCGCAGGACCACGGCGCTGACGATGGCACTAATGGCGGTATTGCGCAGCAGAAAGACCCAGGCGTTATCCGGCGTCCAGTCCACACCCAAACCCGAGCGCTCGGCCACCAGCCAGGCCACCACGGACAGCGCCAAGGTCGCGCTCACCAGCGCCACATAGGCCAGCGTAGCAGCCTGGGGCCCAGACAGTCGTGACAGCCAGGCCCGCATGGCACAGATCAGCGCCGCGCTGCTCAGCGCAATCCACTGCAGGAAAAGAGAGATGACACCCAGGTCGATCCAGAAACCCATGCCCACAAAGCCCCGGGCAAGCACCAGCAGGAAGGCCAACAGCTGGGCCGCCAGAACCACTACCAGCAGTACGGGGGCAGCACAGAAGTCCGGCAGGAACTCGCTGTCCGCCTGGCGCCTGTCTTGCAATGCCTGGATCACGATTCGGATTCCCCCGAAAGCTGAGCCTGCTTGATGCGGTGCAAGGAGGAGACGTCCTCATCGCCATGCCCGGCATCCATCAAGCGACGATAGTGCAGCCGCGTCATCTCCACGATGGGCAGCTGCGCATCCTGTTCCGCCGCCAGGGATTGGCAGATAGCCAGATCCTTGTCATGGAGGCTGACCCGGAACCCCAAAGGATAGACCCCGTTACGCATATTGGGTCCACGCTTGCGCAGAAACCAGCTATCGGCGGCCCCGCCGGACAGGGCCTGGATTACCCGGTCGGCATCCAGGCCCTGGGTTTCAGCCAGGGCCATGGCTTCGCTCACGGCTTGGTTGACCCCGGCCACGGCCACCTGATTGACCGCCTTTGTGGCTTGACCACTGCCCGCCGGCCCCATGTGGATAATGCTGGAGGCCATGGCCTCCAGCGGGCCCCGGGCTAACACCAGGGCATCGGCATCGCCCCCTACCATCATGGACAGGCTACCCTGCTCGGCCCCTTCGGTTCCCCCGGACACCGGCGCATCCAGAAAACCGGCTCCGGCCTCCGAAATTCGGCTGGCCACGCTGCGGGCGGTTGCGGGACGCACGGTGGAACAATCCACCACCACATGATCCGGCCCCAGCGCCGGCAGAAGGGCCGTCACCATTGCCTCCAGGTCCGAATCGGCGCTGATACAGGTAACAATCAGTTGACAGCTTCGAGCCAGTTCGGCGGGATCCTCGGCGACGGTGACCGAATACTGCCGGGCGAAATCCCGGGCCTTTTCTGGACTGCGATTCCACACCGCCCCGAGCAGGCCGGCCTTTTGCAGATTCCTCGCCATGGGCCAGCCCATGCTGCCCAGTCCGATGAATCCGCATTTGCCATTTTGCATATCCATTCTCCTTAGGATTCGACATCGTCGAAACTGTCCAGGTAAGTGTAGGCGCGCAAACCGGCCTGCATATGCGCCAGGAGGTCTTGCTGCTCCGCCTCGGCCAGCCCAGCTTTGCTCACCTTGTCCCGATAACTGGCCAGCAGGGCGTCGGGATCAAAATGGACGTAGCGCAGCAGGGCATCAGCACGGTCGCCATGTTCGGCACCGCTGAAGCCAAAGGCCTCGCCGCTGACTTCCACATCCACCGAATCGGTATCGCCGAACAGGTTGTGCATATCACCTAGTATCTCCTGATAGGCGCCTACCATGAAAAAGGCAATGTGATCCTCGCGGCAAGGTTCGGGAAATGGCAGGGTGGATTCCAGGCCATGCTGATCCACATAGCGATCCACGCGCCCATCCGAATCGCAGGTCAGATCGCGGATCACTACCCGTTCGGTCAAGGGCTCATTCAATCGGCTAATGGGCAGAATGGGAAAGACCTGCTCTATGGCCCAGACATCCGGCAGGGACTGGAACAGGGAGAAATTGCAGAACAGGCGATGGGCCAGCTTCTCGTTGAGCTCGTCCTGGGGCTCCTGGTGATGGCGAATATGGGGCTCTAGCCGATCCTTCACTCGATGACAAATGGCCTGATACAGGGCCTCCGCCTGGGCTCGCCGTTGCAAGCCCAGCACACCATGGGTGTACATGCTCTGGCTCTCGCTCAGCCAATGCACAGCATCGTGATAGACCTCCACCGCAGGCCGCTGCCCGGCCTGCTCATACAACTCCCACAAATCCCGGATGATCAGGGGCGCCTCCTCTTCGGGTGCCTGGGGGGACTGACGGGAGGGGCTCTCCAAGTCCACCACATTGGTGACCAGGACCGCATGTTGCGCGGTCAGGGCACGGCCGGATTCACTGATGATATGGGGATGGGGCAGATCAGCCTCCTGGCAAACCTCCCAGAAGGTGCGAACAATGGCCTGAGCATACTGGGCGAGGCTGTAATTCATTGAGCAGTAACTGCGCGAGGCGGTGCCCTCGTAATCCACCCCCAGGCCACCACCCACATCCATGATTTCCACCGGCACGTCCTGAGCGTGGAGCTCGGCGTAGAAACGAGCGGCTTCCCTCAGGCCTCGCTGGATATCCCGGATGTTGGCCAGCTGGGAACCCAGATGGAAATGCAGCAGCTTCAGGCAATCAGCCATACCCGCCTGACGCAGGCGTTCCACTGCACTCAGCAACTGGGTGGCAGACAGGCCAAACTTGGACTTCTCGCCACCAGTGTTCTGCCAGTTGCCGCTGCCCACACTGGCCAGGCGAATCCGAATACCGATCCGTGGTTTCACGCCCAGGGCACGGGCCTCGTCCAGCAGCATACCCAGTTCCGAGAGCTTTTCCACCACCACATACACCCGGTGACCCAGCTTTTCACCGATCAGGGCGAGGCGCAGATAATCCCGGTCCTTGTAACCGTTGCAGATGATCACCGAGCCCACCGGCGCCACCCCGAGTACCGCCATGAGCTCCGGCTTGGACCCGGCCTCCAGTCCGACCCGTTCACCGCCATGACTCACGATCTCCTCCACCACGGCCCGTTGCTGGTTCACCTTGATGGGGTACACCGCCGTGTACTGACCCTGGTAGTCGTCATGGGCACGGGCCTGCTCGAAGGCCTGGCAAAGCCGATCCACCCGATCGCGCAGGATACCGCGAAAGCGAAGTAGAACCGGCAGCTGAAGCTGCGCCTCGTGCAAGGCCGCGATCACCGCCGGCAGACTCACCCCCGGTCCCTGGCGATCTGGATGGACCCGAAGCGCGCCCTGTCCGTCCACACTGAAATAGCCATCACCCCATCGTTGAATGGCATAGACATCCGCCGCTGGGTAATCGGAACTGGACGGTGTATTAGACATGAGCATTCCTGTTAGCGCTGCTATTATCACGGGCCGTGGCCTTGATTGTAACGAAGTGTTGCCTTTGGCGTGGCTTGCGTATAATCCGGCAGCCATAAGGTGACAGGCCAAGGCCTTTCGGGAGTCGATGATGGGTATTGAAGAAAAGCAGGATGATAGCCGCTGGTTCACCGAACGGGCCGACGAGGCCGGCATGGGGCTGCAGCTGCGTATACGCGGGAAGCTGCACGAGGAACAAAGCGATTTTCAGTTCCTGGAGATCTACGAAACCGAATCCTTCGGTCACCTGATGGTGATTGACGGTTTCGTGATGCTCACCGAGCGAGACAACTTCGTCTATCACGAAATGATGACCCACCCCGTGCTGTTCACCCATGCCCGGCCACGCCAGGTGGCCATCATCGGCGGGGGTGATTGCGGCAGTCTGCGGGAAGTCCTGCGCCACGATACGGTGGACTCGGTGACCCAGGTGGACATTGACGAGCGGGTAACACGCTTGTCGGAGCAGTATTTCCCGGAACTCTGCGAATCCAACAACGATCCGCGGGCCCGGCTGCTATTTGATGACGGCATTGAATGGATGCGTCAGGCTCCGGATGCCAGCCTGGATGTAATCATCGTGGACAGCACCGACCCGGTGGGCCCCGGTGAAGGCCTGTTCAATCGCGCCTTCTATACCCAGTGCTACCGGGCCCTGGCCGATGGCGGGATACTGATTCAGCAGAGCGAATCTCCCCTGCTGCATCTGGACCTCATCCAATCCATGCGGGAAGCCATGAGTAACGGCGGCTTTGATCAGCTGCATACCCTGCAATTCCCCCAGCCCACCTACCCCAGCGGTTGGTGGTCGGCCACCATGGCCCGCAAAGGCGATCAGGGGCTGGAACAGTTCCGGCGGGGAGACGCAGCAAAGCGCCGCTTCCCGACACGCTATTACTCAGCCGAGGTGCATGCCGGTGCGCTGGCCATGCCCCCCTTCTTTTGTCAGGCCATGGCGCGCTAAGGCGTAAACGGCGGGCCCTAAGTCTTAGTCACAATAGTCATCAATCTGGCGCTGAAGGCGGTCCATCTCAGCCTGGGCCACTTCAGCTTCCAGCTCTTCCTGCTCACCCTGGTCATTGATTCGATACAGGACATCGGCGTCGCGGTACTCGGCCAGGCGCTCTTCCATGCCTTCGCATTCGGCCTCGCTCAGACGGGGTCCCGAACGGTCACTATCAGCATCCTCGTCTTCATCCTCTTCCTCGGCCAGGGCGGCCGGACCGCTGCGAATCTGAACCCGCTCGCTGTCACGTTCATCTTCCGGCGGTGTATCGGTGAAGTGCACATTGCCTTCATCGTCTACCCAGCGATAGACCTCCTGAGCGGAAAGACTGCCTGCCAGAAGGCAAAGAAAGATTCCAATTATCAACAATCGCCTGTTCATGATGCCCCCTATAGTGCATCGCCATCGGTCTCGCCCGTGCGAATACGGATTGCCTGGGCCAGTTCATAGATAAAGATCTTGCCATCACCGATCTTGCCGGTTCGGGCGGCGTCGGTAATGGCCTCCACCACCGATTCGGCCATGTCGTCGGCAACCGCCACCTCGATCTTCATCTTGGGCAGGAAATCCACCACATACTCGGCACCACGATAGAGCTCTGTATGCCCCTTCTGTCGGCCGAAACCCTTGACCTCGGTCACAGTGATCCCCTGGACCCCCACTTCCGACAGCGCTTCCCTTACATCATCAAGTTTAAAAGGCTTGATGACCGCCACCACCATTTTCATAAATTCAACGCTCCGGAGATTGTCAACAGGGTGTGTTCATTTTGCGAACTCTGTCCCGGTTTCGCAAGCAAGGCTTGGACGAAGCCGACAATATCCGGGGATGGGGGATTGGCTTTATACTGAGAGACGCCTGATCCAGCAGACCCCAGCGATCATGGCCGGGTGGCCCATGTGGCCGATACCAACGGCAAAGGAGAGGGAATATGGCTTTCGATCCCCGCAAACTCGACGAACTGGCCCGGCAGCTGGCCGGCAGCCTGCCCGAAGGCCTGCGTCACCTGCATAGCGATGCAGAGAAAAACTTCCGGGAAGTCCTGCAGGGCGCCTTGTCGCGCATGGATTTGGTGACCCGGGAAGAATTCGATGCCCAGTCGGAGGTCCTAGCCCGAACCCGGGCCAAGCTGGAGAGCCTGAGTGAACGCCTGGAGACCCTGGAGCAGGAATCCCGGGATACATAAGGGAACTTGCCCCCAAGGCATAACGCCCAACCACCGCATTCGATAGCAGACGTACTTGACTTAGGTGATTTGGTGAACTATAACAGCAGTATTGCTATTCTGAACACCATATCCCGGAGGGAAAGCGAATGGTCAAGCACTATCTGGCACTGAGTCTATTGGGCGGCCTGTTGCTGGCAGGCCCCGCTGCCGCCCATGAAGCCATCGATCTGGACGACGGCAGCGAGGTCAAGGGCAACCTGGAGACCCGTAACAGCCCTATTCGCCTGGGCAATGAGATCCAGGTGGAGGGCAACATCAACAGCCGCAACGGGGGCATCACCCTGGGCAACTCGGTCACCGCCCGAGACCTGAGCAGCCGCAACGGCCATATCCGGGTCGGCGACCAGGGGGAATTTCGTTCCCTGAGCACACGCAACGGCAGTATCACTCTGGGTAGCGGTACCCGCAGCGAAGACATTGAAACCCGAAACGGCAGCGTCCAGGTGGGCCCAAACAGTCGAGTGCGCTCACTGGACAGCCGCAATGGCTCGCTCACCCTCGGCGCAGACAGCGAAGTGGAACGGGGACTCATCACCCGAAACGGCGCCATCACCGTCGAGCAGAATGTCCACATCGGGGAAACGATCGAGAGCCGCAACGGACGCATCGAGCTGGCACAGGACAGTCGGGTGGGCGAGTCCATTCGGACGCGGAACGGCAGCATTCGTCTTATCGGCACGGAAGTGGGGCGCGACGTGGAAAGTCGGGGCGGCGACATCTCGCTCCAGTCCGGCAGCCATGTACAGGGCGATGTGACCATCGAAATAGACGCCGACAGCGGGCAGCGAAGCGGTGGCTTCCTCTGGTGGGGCAGAAGCAGCAATTATGCCGATGCCGGCAATATCGAGCTCAGCGGCGCCAGTGTGGTGGACGGCGAGGTCAAGATTCTGCTGCCTGCCGACTATGACGGCGAGACGCCGGTCCTGCGGGTGGATGGAGACAGTGAGATCCACGGCAGGCTGCTGCTGGACCACCGGGTCGAGCTGGAGATCGATGACAATGCCAGGGTGGGTGACATCGAACGCCAGCAACCGTAATGGCGGCTGAGCTGCTCCTTACAGGGCCACCTTCCGGTGGCCCTTTTTCGTGCTTGCCATATTTTTCCTACAAAACAGGGCGTTTACAGCGGACAGCAGCACCGTGATGGGACTGGCAAAATCCTTCCCGGCTGAACGAGCAACAAGAATGGGGGGAGGGCATGCGTCTAGCCACGGTTCGAACACGGGCATTGCTGGGAATCCAGTCGCCGGAGGTGCGGGTGGAGGTGCACATCGCCCGGGGCCTGCCCTCGCTGTCCATTGTCGGCTTGCCGGATGCCGCCATGCGGGAGAGCCGGGACCGGGTCAAGGCGGCCATCGGCAATGCCGGCTTCGAATTTCCTCGACGGCGGGTGGTGGTCAACCTGGCACCCGCGGATCTCCCAAAGGAAGGAGCGCGATTCGACCTGCCCATTGCACTGGGTATTCTGGCGGCGGCAGGCGAGATTCCAGCGGATGCGCTGGAGGCCTATTGCTTCCTCGGGGAGCTTTCCTTGTCAGGTACCTTGCGCCCCGTCAATGGCGTTCTCCCCGCTGCCTGTGCCTGCGGACCGGCCGGCCAGCAACTGGTGGTTCCCGAGGGTAATGGCAGTGAAGCGGCCCTGGCCGCCGAGACCGACAGTCGAGTAGCGGACCACTTGCTAACTGTGGCCAATGCCCTGATCAAGGACAGTGCCTTGCCCAAGACGGAACCGGCCGTGGCCGACAAGCCGGCCCGGGTGGCGGATCTTGAGGATGTGCGGGGCCAGCACCAGGCACGGCGGGCCCTGGAGGTGGCGGCGGCCGGGGGCCATTCGCTGCTGTTTTTGGGCCCGCCCGGTACCGGCAAATCCATGCTCGCCGCCCGCCTGCCCGGCATCCTCCCTGAAATGGATGACGGGGAGGCTTTGGAAGCCGCCGCCGTGGCCTCGGTAAGCGGTGAAGGCCTGGACCCGGCTCGATGGCGGATACGCCCCTTCCGTTGCCCTCACCACACGGCCTCGGGGGTCGCCCTGGTAGGGGGCGGCTCGCAACCACGTCCCGGGGAAATCTCCCTGGCCCACCGTGGGGTGCTGTTCCTGGATGAGTTGCCGGAATTCAGCCGCAAGGTACTGGAAGTCCTGCGCGAGCCCCTGGAAAGTGGCGAGATTCATATTTCCCGGGCTGCACGCCGTGCCACCTTCCCGGCCCGTTTCCAGCTGGTGGCGGCCATGAACCCCTGCCCCTGCGGCTACCAGGGCGACCCTATCAAGGCCTGTCGCTGCACCGAGGAACAGGTGGAACGTTACCGCAATCGGATATCGGGCCCCCTGTTGGACCGGATCGACCTGCAGGTGAGTGTGCCGCGCCCGGAACGGGAATTACTGCGTCCAGACGCGCCCCCGGGGGAATCCAGCGCGGCCGTGCGCGAACGTGTAATGGCCGCCCGCCAGCGTCAACAACAGCGGCAAGGCTGTCTCAATGCGGCCCTGGACAATGGGGGTATTGCTGCCCATTGTGTGCCGGATCCGGCGGGCGGGCAGCTGATCGAACAGGCCACCGAACGCTTTGGGCTGTCCGGGCGGGCCTACCATCGCATCCTGCGCCTGGCGCGAACCCTGGCCGACCTGGAAGGCCTCGAGGGGATCCATGCCGGCCATGTGGCGGAAGCCATTCAGTATCGCAGCCTGGATCGTCGAGAAGCCACGAACCCGGACCCGGCGATGGACGCCTGAAACCACCCGGCGGGCCTCAGCCCCCCGGCAAACCATCCGTGTGCTGGACCTCATAGTGGGTCACATCGGTGGGCATTTCCACCAGGTAGTCCTGCTCCTTGCTGTGATAACGGGCCCGGTCGGCGCGCCCGCCGGTAAAGGCCTCAATCGCTTCACGGCTATCCCAGAGAGTGAGGATCACAATCTCACTACGATTATTCGGGAGATCCCGGGTCATGACCATGACGCCGTGGTTACCTTTCAAACCGGTATGGGCCTTGATGCCTGTTTTTTCCATGTAAGCGAGGTATTCGTCCCGCTTGGCTGTAGGGGTCACGCCGCGCCATTCCCGAAGAATCATGAGAGCTCTCCTCCAATACCGGCTGTAGCAGGGGTTTCAGCTTAGCATCCCTGCAGCGGATGCAAAGTCATCTGCCAAGCCCTATCCTGTACGAGTGTCGAAAACCAACGCAACCCGAACCTCAATCCCAAAGGGGCGGCTAGATGCTGAAGAAACTGGAAGAAAAGCTGGGACTAAAAATGATTCCGGCGGTCTTTTTCACCTCCGCCATTCTGGCCATTGTCTTTGTCGCTTTTGCCGCACCGCTCAATGAGCCGGTTGCCGCCTTTTTTGACGAAGTAACCGGCTGGATCTCCACTTACTTCGGGTGGTTCTACATATTGAGTGTAACCGGGCTACTGGGCTTTCTGATCTGGGTGGCCATGAGTCGTTACGGCACCATCCGCCTGGGAGGAGATGATGCCCGGCCTGAGTACAGCACTGTTACCTGGTTCACCATGCTGTTTGCCGCTGGCATCGGCACCATCCTGATGTTCTGGGGGGTGGCCGAACCCATGACCCGACTGGCCTCCCCGCCGCTGGAAGGGGTGGACCCGGGCAGCCGGGAAGCGGCCCGTCTCGCCATGAGCATTTCGCTTTACCATTTCGGCCTGCATACCTGGACAATCTTCACCCTGCCGGCCTTGGCCATTGGCTATTTCGCCTACCGCCATGAATTGCCCATGCGCATCAGCAGCATCTTCTATCCGGTGCTGGGTGAGAAAATTTATGGCCCCTGGGGCTGGACCATTGATGTCATCGCCCTGCTGGGCACACTCTTCGGGGTAGCGGTCTCCGTAAGTCTGGGTACGTTGCAGCTGAACAGCGGCCTCAATTACCTGGTGGGGCTGCCCACCAACCAGCTGTCTGAATTCGGCATTATCGTGGTGATCACCGTGCTGGCCACGATCTCGGTGGCCCTGGGTCTGGACCGGGGCATTCGTCGACTGTCCCAGTTCAATATCGCCATCGCCGTGGCGCTGATGCTATTCATCTGGCTGGTGGGCCCCACCCTGTTCATTACCAAGGGCGCGGTGGAAAGCGTGGGCAATTACATCCAGGACCTGCCCTGGATGGCCTTCTGGACCGAAACCTTCCAGGACAGTGACTGGCAACGAGGGGCAACCGTATTCTACTGGGCCTGGACCATCGCCTGGGCGCCCTATGTGGGCATCTTCATCGCCCGAATCTCCCGCGGACGCACCATTCGGCAGTTTGTGGCGGGGGCCCTGGGCGCACCCACGCTGTTCACCGTGCTCTGGTTTTCCAGCTTTGGCCTGGCAGCCATCAACCTGGAACTGGATCGGGGCGTGGATCTGGCCCAGCAGGTCCAGGAGGATGTCCCGGTGGCCCTGTTTTCCTTCCTGGAACAATACCCTTGGGCCCTGCTGACCTCCCTGGCCAGCGTCATTATCATCGCGGTTTTCCTGACCACCTCGGCGGATTCGGCGGCCCTGGTGGTGGACTTGCTTTCCCGCCGCGATGACCAGCCATCCCAGATTCGCCAGCGGGTTTTCTGGACATTGATGCTCGGGGGTGTGGCCGCCACCCTGCTACTGGGTGGGGGTCTGGAAGCCCTGCAAAACGTCATCATTACCCTGGGCCTGCCTTTCTGTGCCCTGCTGGTCTTCATGGCCTTCTCTCTCTTGCGGGCCCTGCATGCCGACCACCTGGGCTACTCCCTGAAAGATCTGGCCGAAGGTCGGACACCGAAAATGGAGCCCATGGGGGACCGTCCCATTGGCAAAGACAGTGGCTCGGAACCCTTTATGGAAGACCGCAGGGACCAGGAGAAATGATCCTGAGATCTCCCCACCGGACCCGGCCATAAGCCGGACCTGAATTCAAGCCTCCCGCCGGCACGGCGGGAGGCGTAGAATTCACGCCCATGTCCTCCCTCGAATCACAATTAAACACCCTGAACCCGGAACAGCGGGCGGCAGTGACCGCCATTGATGGGCCCGTGCTGGTACTGGCCGGTGCCGGTAGCGGCAAGACCCGGGTCATTACCCACAAGATTGCCTGGCTGCTGGGTGAGTGTCAGGTGCCCCCCGAACGGGTGGCCGCCGTAACCTTCACCAACAAGGCCGCGCGGGAGATGAAGGAACGGGTGGGCCGCCTGATTCCCGCCGAACGAGCCAAGCACCTGATGGTATGCACCTTCCACACCCTGGGTCTGAGAATCATCCGCGAAGAGTACAAGGCCCTGGGGCTCAAACGCGGTTTCAGCATTTTCGATGCCGAAGACAGCCGCAACTTGATCCGGGAATTGCTCAAGGGAGATAACCGGGATGCCCAGGATGTGATTGATGTGGTCCAGTGGCGGATTTCCGGCTGGAAATCCGCCCGGGTAGGCGCGGAACAAGCCGTGGGTCTGGCCGAGAACAACCAGGAACTGATGGCAGCCCGGATCTATGCCCAGTATGAACGGCATCTGCTGGCCTACAATGCGGTGGATTTCGACGACCTGATCGTCAAGCCGGTGCATCTTTTCGCGGAGAACGCCGAGATTCGGGATCGCTGGCAGAATCGCTTTCGCTATCTGCTGGTGGATGAGTATCAGGACACCAACGGGGCCCAGTATGAACTGCTCCGCCAGCTCACCGGCCCCCGGGCGGCTTTTACGGTGGTGGGGGATGACGACCAGAGCATTTACGCCTGGCGGGGCGCCCAGCCAGAGAACCTGGCCAATCTGCAAACGGACTACCCCGCCCTCTCGGTGGTCAAACTGGAACAGAATTTCCGGTCCACCTCCCGGATTCTGCGGGTGGCCAACCAATTGATCGCCAATAACCCCCATCTGTTCGACAAGCAGCTCTGGAGCCGCAAGGGCGAAGGTGACGATATTCGCGTGGTGCCCTGCAAGGATGGCTTCGGGGAAGCGGAACAGGTGGTGGCAAGAATCCTTCAACACAAGATGGAGCGGGGTTGCAGCTGGGGCAATTACGCCATCCTCTACCGCGGCAATCACCAGGCCAAACCCTTCGAGAAGATGCTGCGGGAACACAATATCCCCTACCACATCTCTGGTGGGCAGAGCTTCTTTGACCGGGCCGAAGTGAAGGACACCGTGGCCTATCTGCGACTGCTGGCCAATCCGGATGACGATAGCGCCTTCCTGAGAGTCATCAATGTACCCCGGAGAGAAGTGGGCGCCACCACCCTGGAAAAGCTGGGGGGCTATGCCCGGGAACGGGGCATCGGCCTGTTCTCCAGCTGCCTGGAGTTCGGCCTGCATCATGTGCTCCCTGCCCGCACTGCCCAACGCCTGGAGGAATTCGCGGTCTGGCTGGGCAAACTGGGCGAAGAAGCGGAACACAGTGACGAGCCGGTCCAGATCGCCCGTCGGCTGATTGAGGAAGCAGGGTACCTGGATTGGCTGGAGGAAACCGCCCGGGACCCCAAGGCCTTTGAACGACGCAAAGACAATCTGGAAGAGCTGTTCAGCTGGATGGGCAATATCGCCAAGCGGGCCGACGGTGATATCGACCTGACCGGCATCCTCAATCACATGAGCCTGATGGACATGCTGGACCGATCCGGCGATGACCCCGGGGATGCAGTCAGCCTGATGACCCTGCACGCTGCCAAGGGCCTGGAATTTCCCCATGTCCATCTAGTGGGCATGGAAGAGGAGCTGCTGCCCCACCGCAACAACCTGGAAGGGGAAGGCCTGGAGGAAGAGCGGCGTCTGTTCTACGTGGGCATTACCCGCGCCCAGGAGGAACTCACCCTCACCTATGCCCGCAAGCGCCGCCGCTACGGCGAGGACCTGGATTGCACACCCAGTCGTTTTCTCGAGGAACTGCCCGAAGAAGATCTGCACTGGGCCGGCCGTACCCCGGAAGACCCGGAGAAAAAGAAGGAAACCGGCCGCAGCCATGTAGCCGGCCTGCGCAGTCTTTTAGCCCCGGAGACTTGAGTGTTTGGTAGAGGGATTTAGGCGTTAGAAAGATTTAAAGGCGAACACGAAGGTCACGAAGGGAAAATGGCTGGCAAACATCCCGGCAATCGTGGCGATTTGGGTAATGCCAGCTTTGTTGGGGAACACGGAGTACACGGAGGAGCACGGAGATCACGGAGGGGACTTTTTGTGGGAGGGCCTTTCCAGGCCCGACTGACTCAAGGCTTTGAAGTGTACGGGTTCGTTTTTTGTATTCTTATTCTCCGTGTCCCTCCGTGGTTCTCCGTGATCTCCGCGTTAAAAAAAAACCAAACCCTCTATACACTCCGGGACCCAATCGCGGATAAATCCGCTCCTGCGGGGACGGGACCGCCAGCCAATTCTTCCTTCGTGTCCTTCTGCCTTTCTTCGTGACCTTCGTGTCAGCTTTTTTGAGCCCGCAGTTTCCCCCAAAACCTAATCCGCCAGGCATAAAAAAACCCCGGCGGATTGGCCGGGGTTTTGATGCTGCTGGGCAGTGAGTCGCTTTAGTCGACTTGCTCCAGCATGTAGTCCAGGGCGGCGGCGACCTGTTCGTCGCTCAGGTTGGGATTGCCGCCCTTGGCGGGCATGTAGCCGGCATCCCCCTGGAAGCCCTCGATGGAATGCTCCAGGAGGGTGTCATAGCCCTTGTCCAGGCGGGCCGCCCAGGCACCATCGTCGCCGGTCACCGGCGCACCTGCCACGCCCTGGCCGTGACAGGTGGTGCAAGCCTGATTGTAGACCTGCTGGCCATCCACCTCGCCTTCAGCCTCGGCCACGGCATCGTCCTCATCGGACACCGGATCCACGGTGGCAATGTCGACTTCACATTCTTCTTCCTGCCCCTTCAGGCAGAGCCGACCCTCCGGTCGGATTCGCTCAGCCAGTTGGGACTGAGCATCCACCGTCTGGACATGGCGGTCAGCAATGGTGCGGTTGGCCACCATGTTGGAGATGGCGTAGATCACCACCGTGAACACGATCAGTGCGGCCAGCACCATCATGAAAGTATCAAAAAAATTGCGGTCTTCTTGCTCGGACACGATCGCTACCCTTGAAAGATTCCGGGGCCCGCCGGGGCCGGTGTTTGGAGACGGACGATGGGAGCCGTGGCTCCAGAAAATCAGGCGCAAGTATAAACCGAAAGGGTCCCGGGGAGGAAGCGACAGGGCAATTTGGCGGCAGATTCAGCCCCGCAGGGCGCCGGGGGCATGGACGCCAAGGCTCCAGGGCGCTACACTATGCCGCTCTCAAAGCGCCCGTAGCTCAGCTGGATAGAGCGTCGGCCTCCGAAGCCGAAGGTCGCAGGTTCGAATCCTGCCGGGCGCACCAAGTATTTTCGACGAAGCCTCCGCCCAGTGCGGGGGCTTCGTTGTATCTAACGCCCGGATTCGAACCTGCGACCATTCACAATGATAGGTTCGAACAGCTTGCCGGGAGCAAGCTGTCGCAGGGCCGCAGGCCCTGTCCCGCAGCGAAGCGGAGGGACGAGCCCCAGGACGGGGCTCGCAATCCTGCCGGGCGCACCACGATTTGTTAACGAAGCCTCCGCCATTTGCGGGGGCTTCGTTGTGTCTAATCTCGCCATCCCGGAAGGGTGGGGCTAAAATAAGGGTTAGGAACCTTCCGGGGAGCACAAAGAGCGGTGGATATCCAGGGTATCCAAGGTGGCGGCTACTATCTCGGCCCGGCTCGACAGGGTCAGGCCCAGCCCGTGGCCAAACCGCCGGAGATCATTCCACCCCGCCAGAGCGATCATGCCAATCAGGCCATCGACGTCCCGCGCAATCCGGGGCTTGGTGAGGCGCAACAATCGCTTCGGGCCAACACCCTGGCACTTCAGGTGCGTACCGACACACCCATGGCCGACCGCAGGCTGGCCGAAGCCGAACCCCAGGCATCTTCAGAGCGCCTCGTGGATACCCTGGACCGTTTCGGTGTCATGCGCGAACCCGCCGAGCAGGGCCAGCTCATCGATACCCGGGCCTAGGGCCCGGCTCCATCCTCGCAGTCAGTCGCGCTCAAGCAGCCAATTGCCCAACTCCACCATGCCATCCACGCCGCCGGCATTGGACAGGTCGGTGACATAGCGGCCGTTGATGACCAGGGAAGGCGTGCTGCGAATGGAGAAGCGGCGGGCCAGATTCTCCGCCCGGCGGAGCTTGGAATCCACCTCAAAGGAATTGAACGCTTCGTCAAAGGCTTCGGGATCGGCACCTTGCTCCACGAAGAATTCCCGCATGGAATCTTCATCATTGATCTGTCGGCGCTCCTCATGCAGAGCGGTGAACATGGCCCCGTGGATATCGTCTACCATATCCAGGGCTTCGGCCACATAGAAGGCCTTGCCATGGGTACGCCACTGGGGATTGAGCACGGCCGGTACCCGGACGAAAGCGACATCATCGGGCAGGCTATCCTTCCATTCTTCCGCAGCCGGCAGGAAGGCATAGCAACCGCCGCAGCCGTACCAGAAGAACTCCACCACTTCCTTTGGCTGATCGGAGAAACGATGCTCCCGGTCAGCGATCTGATAATGGGTGTCCTCCTGATAGCTCTGGGCCATGGCCAGGGAAGGCAACAGAAACAATGCGGCAATCAGGCTGAGACTATTCTTGAACATGGTTTCCACTCGATTAAGGGATCAGCTGAGGAAAAGATTCTCCGGGTATCAGGCCCCGGCTCAGGATAAAAGGTTCCCACAATAGAGTGCTCGGGCCAAGTCGGCCCGCCACAAAAAAAGCCCCGGTCAGCTGGCCGGGGCTTTCAAGGCGGACAACAAACCGGTCTGGATCAGTAAAGGCCCTGAATATACTCGGCCACCGCCTCGATTTCCTCGTCGCTCATGCGGGCGGCAATATCGCGCATCATGCCGGCCCGGTCGGTGCTGCGCTCACCATCACGATAGGCCTCAAGCTGCTCGATGGTGTACTGGGCATGCTGGCCACTCAACATGGGGTAATTGGCCATGGGCACACCTTCACCACGCGGACCATGGCAGGCAATACAGGCGGTCACGCCGGTTTCCAGGTTGCCTCCGCGATAGATTTTCTTGCCGGCTTCGCCCAGCTCTTCATCAGCACTGCCCACCTGCGGGACCTGCTGAGCATAGAAAACGGCCAGATCCTTCATGTCCTGATCGTCCAGATTCTGGACCTGACCCATCATGACCGCATCATCCCGCTCACCGCTCTTGTAAGCCTTGAGCTGTTCATAGGTGTATTTGGCATGCTGACCGGCCAGTTTGGGCCATTCCGGATTACTGCTATTGCCATCCGGACCATGGCAGGCCGCGCAGGCGGTGCTGTTGGCTTCACCCGCCTCGGCATCCCCATCCACCATGGGATCGGCGCTGGCGGAACCGGCCAGGGAGAGGGCAAAGGCCCCGGCGAGAAGGTACAGTGTCCTCATCGTTCTTCAGGCTCCTGATTTTGCCCGCGCGACCGCGGGGCAGACAAAACGGGAATTCAAAGATCGGGTATTGTACACAAAACCTCGGCCTGGGACCGCAACCGAAATGAAAGCCAATCGCAATCCGCTGAAATCTGCCGAATTCCTGATCAGCGCCGCCCGCGCCGCCCAGTTCCCAGATGAGGACAGCCCGGAAGTGGCCTTTGCAGGCCGCTCCAATGCTGGAAAGTCGAGCGCGATCAATCGCTTGACGGAACAAAAGAATCTGGCCCGGACCTCCAAGACCCCCGGCCGGACCCAACTGATCAACTTCTTCCAGCTGGCCAACGGGGCCCGCCTGGTGGATCTGCCCGGCTACGGCTTCGCTAAAGTGCCGCCCGCAGTGAAGGAAAAGTGGGCGCGCTTGATCGACAGCTATCTCCAAAAGCGCCCCCAGCTGGCGGGCATTATCCACATCATGGACGTCCGCCACCCCATGAAGCCCTTTGATGAGCAGATGCTGGCCTTCGCCAGTCAGATCGACTGCCCCATCCATATCCTCATGACCAAGGCCGATAAGCTCAAGCGGGGCCAGCAGGCCCGTCAGCTCCAGATTGTCCGCAATGCTTTGGGTGAGGCCGCCAGTGTTCAATTGTTTTCGGCGGAAAACGGGCAGGGTCTGGAGGAAGCCAGATCGATTGTCGCTGGCTGGCTGAAAACAGAGACAGGATTCAGGCCTGAGGATTGAAAGGCTTGCCGGCTTTGCGCTAGGCCACGGGCCAGTCTCGACCCCAGACGCTCGCATCCATGCCCGCAAAGAACTGACTGCCCCCCATACGGCCCTCCGTTTGGGGGGTTCTCTCCCCTACCGACTCTGTCTCACGATAGTCGAGCGGGATGCCTGCCTCGACTCAATTTGGGCTGCCAAGCCTACCGGCAGCTCGTCAGCCGGTCGAGAGCGGAGAGCAGTCTCGGCACAGACATTCTTCAAAATGGGGAGCTTTCCATGTCTTATCTCAGCCAACCTCGCTCGCGAAGGGCTTGCACGAGCGTTCTTGCAATCGTGGCAGCCGGCCTGGTCGGGCCGACAATGGCCGATGTACCCAACACCTTTCAGGCGGGCGACACCGCCAGCGCCGCCGATGTCAACGAGAACTTCTCGGCCATGGCGGATGCCGTTAGTGATCTTTCCTCGGAACTGGAAGCGCTGGCGAGCGAGAACGAGTCGCTGAGCGATGAAGTTGCCGCCTTGCAGGATGCGTTAAGCGATCTTGAGACCGAGAACGCCGCTTTGGAATCAGCACTGGTTGACGCGGAGGCTGAAATCGCCAGCCTGTCGTCAAATCAAGCTGATTTGACCGGCATGGTCTCGGGCCACTCGGACGAGATCGATAGCCTCTGGGCGGAAACAGATGCCTTGGAGAGTTCGCAGAGCACCCTGGGTGACGAGGTCACCGTGCTTTCGGACGACTCCTCTGACCAGGGTGATCGCATCACCGATATTGAAGACAGTGAACTGTTCGAACGGGAAAACTTCCTGGTTGATCTGGATGAGTTCCTCGAAGTCCACTTCAGCGCCCCCACCGATACCGCGCTTGAAGGGCCAATCCTGCGCCTGACCGGGGCCAACTTTCAGATCATCAACGAGTCCCAGGAACAGGAAACCCCCGACGGCACCGGTAATCTGGTGGTTGGTTTCGCCACAGCACGTGAGACCGCAGTTGTCGGTATCGAGTCCATCTGCTCGGACGGCGAACACGACAATCAGACCGATTGTGAAGCCGCTGGCGAGATCTGGGCGGACGACCACAAGAGCGGTTCCCACAATATTGTGGGTGGCGACCAGCCGGCCTTCTCGCAGACCGGCGGACTGGTGGTCGGTGCAAACAATGCGATCAACAGCGAGTATGCAACCGTGACCGGGGGCGGAAATAATCTGGCCAGTGGTAGACAATCCACGGTCAGTGGTGGCGGTTCCACCGGCTCCGACGGCGGAAACATCGCCTCTGGACTGCGATCAGCCATCAGCGGTGGTGCAGCCAATCACGTAAGCAATAGGAGCTCGACAGTCAGCGGCGGCATCCGAAACGAAATCACGGCAACTAACGCAACAATTGGCGGTGGTAATGACTGCACCGTTTCGGGCTCATCAAGCTGGGGCGCGATGGACAGCGACGATAACCCGCTGGGAGATTGCTGATGCGTAACAGAAGCGATAGTCGAACCCTGTTGGCAAGTGCGCTATTGGCATCCTTGCTGATGCTCGGCGCCTGTGCCGATGGTGATCTAGACGATGAGGCCGGAGTCGACCCAGGGGAGGAAGACAGCAACTGCGTCTGGGGCGAATCCGAATGGGATGATTGCGACTGGAGCTAGCTACAGTCGCAATCGCCGAGTAAAACCGAGGCCGGGGTGGCATTTGCTGCTCCGGCCTTTTTTGGGTGTGGTTATTTTGGTTGTGGGAGTGCGCCCCGGAAGTCGCGGTGAATTCCAGACCGGAAGCGGCTCCCGCCGCTTTCGTCGCGGCAAGAATGCCGCTCCCACGGCTTCTGGATGTAGAGAGAGGCCTTGTTCCGCCGGTCTGGCGGCAGTTCGAGTGGCCGGTGGTCTGAGCGTGCGCCTCGCGCCGCCCTGGACTGAGGCCCGTAGCAGCGCTACGGGCCGAGGGAAGGGCAAGTGAGGCGTGCGCTCAGACCACCGGGCGCCGAACAGCGTGATCGCCCGGCAAACAATAAGCTAACTAATGTCGATTGCAGGCAATTCCTGGCATTGGGTCGGCCGGAGCCGAGCGGTCCCGCCTGACCGGCGGAACCGCAAAAAAAATTGCCCCGGCCTGGGGAGGCCGGGGCAAAAAAGGGCCCGGTGTCAAAAGGGGGAAAAACACCGGGCCAGGCGACGTCCGGCTTGGGGTGAACCGAACGTCTCCCACTCAGGGAGGGGAGTGGGCGAGCACCTTGCGATGCTCACTGGGTATGATGGGGCCGGTTTGGAAAAGTTCCAGGTCGGACTAAAAAATTTTTCTCTTATGCCGGGCGATCTCCAGGGGCCGGCGTGGAACCGCTTAATGCGCTTCTTCCCAGTCCACACCAGACTCGGCATCCACCCGCAGGGGCACGGACAGCTCAGCGGCTTGGCTCATGCGTTCGGCAACGGCCCGGCAGAAAGCGTCGGTCTGCTGTTCCGGCACCTCGAAGACCAGTTCATCGTGAACCTGCATGATCATCCATACCTCGGGCCACTCATCACTTAACCAGGCGGCCACATCAAGCATGGCCCGCTTGATGATGTCGGCGGCCGAGCCCTGCATGGGGGCGTTGATGGCGGTGCGCTCGGCGTATTGGCGGCGCTGGCCGTTGCGGGAATTGATCTCGGGAAGATACAGGCGCCGGCCGAACACGGTTTCCACATAACCCTGCTCATGGGCCTGGCGACGGGTCCGATCCATGTACTCGGCCACTCCGGGATAGCGCTCGAAATAGCGGTTCACGTATTCCTGGGCACTCTGGCGTTCGATGCCCAGCTGACGGGCCAGGCCCCAGGCGGACATGCCGTAGATGAGGCCGAAGTTGATGGCCTTGGCGGCCCGTCGCTGATCGGGCGCCACCGCCTCGGCCTTGCCGCCGAAGACCTCGGCGGCGGTGGCACTGTGAATATCCAGGTCCTGTTCAAAGGCCTTGAGCAAGCCCTTGTCGCCGGAGAGATGGGCCATGATCCGCAACTCGATCTGGCTATAGTCGGCGGCCACCAGGCGCTGACCTTCGGGGGCGATAAAGGCCTTGCGGATGCGCCGGCCCTCGGCCCGGCGAATGGGGATGTTTTGCAGATTGGGGTCGGAGGACGACAGCCGCCCGGTGGCCGCCACCGCCTGATGATAGGAGGTATGTACCCGGCCTGAACGGGGGTCGATCATCTGGGGCAGCTTGTCGGTGTAAGTGGAGCGTAGCTTGGACAGGCCCCGGTGCTCGAGAATCATATGCGGCAGTTCGTGACTGACCGCCAGTTCCTCGAGTACGTCTTCCGCGGTGGAGGGCTGGCCCTTGGGGGTTTTGCGCACCACCGGCAGCTCCAGGTCTTCGAACAGGATCTTTTGCAGCTGCTTGGGTGAGCCCAGATTGAAGTTCTGCCCGGCCAGGTCGTGGGCCTGGCGTTCGATGGCATCCATGCTGTCCTTGAGCTCGGCGCTTTGCTCGCGGAGCTTGTCGGCATCCACCATCACGCCGCGTTCCTCCATGCCCTGCAGGATGGGCACCAACGGCATTTCCAGGTCTTGATACACCCGAGCCAGATTGGGAATGGCTTCCAGCCGGGGCTGGATGGCCTGGTGCAGGCGCAAGGTAATGTCGGCATCTTCCGCCGCGTAGGGCCCGGCGGTGTCCAGCTCAATCTGGTTGAAGGTCTTCTGCTTTACGCCCTTGCCGGCCACCGCCTCATAGCTGATGGGCGTGATCCCCAGGTACTTCTGGGCCACGGAATCCATGTCGTGGCGGGTGGCGGTGGAATCCAGCACATAGGAGGCCAGCATGCTGTCGTGACGGACCCCGGCCAGACGGATGCCGACACCGGCCAGCACATGCATATCGTATTTAATGTGATGACCCACCTTGGCCAGATTGGGATCCTCCAGCAAAGGCTTGAGCTTTTTCAGGGCGGTGGCACGGTCGATCTGCGTAGGGGCGCCTTCGTAATCATGGGCCAGGGGCAGATAGGCGGCCTCGCCGGGCTCAATGGCGAAGGACAGGCCCACCAGTTCGGCCTGGCGGTAGTGGATGCTGGTGGTCTCGGTGTCCACCGCCATCAAGTCAGTCTGCTTGAGGCGTTTGATCCACTCGTCCAGCTCGGCTTCCTTGAGCAGGACCTGGTAATCGTTGTTTTCTTCAGCTGCCCCGGCGCCCGCCTGATCGGGGCTCGCGGTGACGGCATTGCCGCTGCCTTCATCCAGCTCCCGCAGCCAGCTGTTGAATTCATGACTGCGATAAAGCTCGCGCAGGGTAGCCACATCGGCCTCACCCAGCTTGAGGTCGGATTCGCTCACCCCCATGTCCAGATCCAGGCGGATGGTGGCCAGCTCCCGGGACAGCTTGAGCTGCTCGATGTTCTCCCGCAGGCTCTCGCCCACCTTGCCCTTGACCTCATCGGCCCGGGCCATGATCTGGTCCAGGTCGCCGAATTCCTTGAGCCATTTGACGGCCGTCTTGGGGCCCACCTTGGGCACGCCGGGGATGTTGTCGGACTTGTCCCCCACCAGGGCGAGATAATCGATGATCCGCTCCGGCGGGATGCCGAACTTTTCCTCCACCCCCGCCCGATCCATGAACTTGCCGGTCATGGTGTTCACCAGGGTGATGTGCTCATCCACCAGCTGGGCCATGTCCTTGTCGCCGGTGGAGATCAGCACCTGTTGCCCCCGGCTGGCGGCCTCCCGGGCCAGGGTGCCGATCACATCATCGGCCTCGACGCCGGATTCCCGCAGCAGGGGCAGGCCCAGGGCCTCGACCATGCTCAGCAGGGGATCGATCTGATCGCGCAGGTCGTCCGGCATGGGGGGTCGATGGGCCTTGTAGTCTTCGAACAGCTCGTCCCGGAAGGTCTTGCCGGGCGCATCGAAAACCACGGCGATATGGGCATCGGCGTAGTCCTTACGCAGACGGCGCAGCATATTGCCCACGCCATAGACAGCCCCGGTGGGCCGGCCATCGGCGGTGGTCAGCGGCGGCAGGGCGTGAAAGGCGCGATAAAGATAGGAGGAGCCGTCCACCAGCACCAGATCCGGCTGCTTCATCCCTCTGTCTCCTGGTCGTTTTCTTCTTCGTTGTCGGTCTCGTCGTTGTCTTGTTCAACTTCCTGATTCTGCGGTTCCTCGGGCTCGGGCAGGAAGAGATCCCCCCGTTGGCCACAGGCGGTGAGCAAAAGCAGCAGGAACAACAAAAGGGCCGCGCGCATGAATCCTCCGGAAAGCCGATCGACAAGGCATCCAGTATAACCCCCGGCCACCGACCCGAGTCATCCGCCGCGGGCTCGTGGGGGCAAATTTGGATCATTTGCACAGGGGAGTGCTATCTTTGAATCCATGGAGATGAACATGCCCGGTCCCTATGCCCTGTCCACGCTGATCGCCCTGGGCGCTTGGCTGATTCTGGCGGTGGGGGCGCTGGGACTGCTGCTGTCCGGGCTCAAGGGTCTCTGGCATCGGCACCTGGCCGGCGGTTCTTTCAAGATCTGCTGCTCGGCGGTAGTGGGCGGTTTTGCCGCCGCTCTGGCCGGCATTGGCTTGGTGCTGCACACCTATGACCGCCTCACCCATGAGCAGGCAGCGGTGACCCTGCATTTCGAGGAATTGGCCAGCCAGCAGTACCGGGCCAATCTGAGTTTTCCAGACGGGCAGTTTCAGAGCCTGGAACTCCACGGCGACCAGTGGCAGGTCGATGCCCGTATCCTGCGCTGGACCGGGCCGGCCATCATCGCCGGCATGGACGCCCTGTTTCGCATGGAACGCATCAGCGGTCGCTTTGCCGACCTGGGGCGGGAACGGGAAGGACCGCGCAGCATCCACGCCCTGCCCTCCGGGCTGGCCGAGGTGGAGAACCATTTCGACCCCTGGGCCCTGGCCCGGCGCCACCCCAATCGATTCCCCTGGGTGGACGCGGTCTATGGCAGCGCCACCTATCTGCCCATGGCCCATGATGCCGAGTTCGAGGTGGTGGTGACCCAGACCGGGCTGGCGGCTAGGCCGCTGAATGATTCGGCCCGCCGCGCCATCCGCGATTGGTGAATTTATCCCCGTAGGAGCGGATTCATCCGCGATTCGAGGTCGGCTCCTGGAAAATCGCGGATAAATCCGCTCCTACGACCTTAGCTTTCGGGTCAGGGTATTGCGGCCCCAGCCCAGCAGGTGGGCGGCGCGCTGCTTGTGGCCGCCGGTTTTTTCCAGGGCCCAGTCCATCAGGGTCTGCTCCAGCTGCTCGCGGGCCGTCTCGGCAATCCCGGAGGCTTTGGCCTGGGCCTGTTGCTCGGCCCATTCGCGCAACCCCCGCGTCCAGTCCTCCCCCCGCGCCCGGGTGCCTTCAATAGCTTCCGGGGCAGGCAGACCCTCGGCATCCACGCTGGCGGTGGGCGACATCACCGTGACCCGGCGGCAAAGGTTCATCAACTCACGGACATTGCCCGGCCAGGGTCGTCGTCGCAGGACCTGGATGGCCTTGGGGGTAAAACGGCGTGGCGGCAAGCCCGTCTCCTCCGCCGCGCGGTCCAGCAGGTGCTCGGCCAGGCGGGGAATGTCCTCGGGGCGTTCGGCCAGGGGCGGAATATGGATGCGGATGACGTTCAGGCGATGGAAGAGGTCCTCGCGAAAATCCCCGGCTGCCACCCGCTGAC
This sequence comes from Natronospira proteinivora, assembly GCF_024170465.1. Classification (NCBI taxonomy): domain Bacteria; kingdom Pseudomonadati; phylum Pseudomonadota; class Gammaproteobacteria; order Natronospirales; family Natronospiraceae; genus Natronospira; species Natronospira proteinivora. Next base: position 782,335 of record NZ_JALJYF010000002.1, read on the forward strand.
CCAAATCCTGGTGGGTGGCGGCCAATACCCGCACATTGGCCTGAATGGGCTCGCGTCCCCCCACCCGGTAGTACTCCCGTTCCGACAAGACCCGGAGCAGGCGGGTCTGGAGGGCGGCGGGCATGTCGCCGATCTCATCCAGAAACAGCGTGCCCCCCTGGGCCTGCTCAAAGCGGCCGGTGCGCCGCGCCACGGCGCCGGTGAAGGCGCCCTTTTCGTGGCCGAAGAGCTCCGATTCCAGCAGTTCGGCGGGAATGGCCGCCGAATTCACGGCCACGAAGGGGCCCCGGGCCCGCGGGCTGTTCTCGTGCAGGGCCCGGGCCACCAGCTCCTTGCCGGTGCCCGACTGGCCGGTAATGAGTACGCTCATCTCACTCTGGTAGAGCCGGCCAATGGTGCGAAAGACTTGCTGCATGGCCGGGGATTCACCCACCAGGGCATCGCCGGCCCGGGCTTTGCGGTCCAGCTCCGGCGCCTTGCCCCGACCGGCACGCAGGCCGCGGGCCACCAGCGCGGTGAACTCATCCAGGTCAAAGGGCTTGGGCAGGTACTCGAAGGCCCCCCGCTCGTAGGCGGTCACCGCCATGTCCAAATCGGTCTGCGCCGTGATCAGCAACACCGGCAGCCCCGGCTTCGCCCCGGCCAGCCAGTCCAACTCGCTTAAGCCGTCGGCACCAGGCAGACGAACATCCATCACCACCAGGCCCGGAGTCTCCCGGTCCAGGGCATCGCGGAAGCTTTCGGCATCGGCGAAGCTGCGCACTGCGTGGCCCTCCTCGCCCAGGGCTTCTTCCATGACCCAGCGCAGGGAACGGTCATCTTCCACGATCCAGACGCTGTCACTCATCCAGGGTCTCCAGGGGCAGGTAGAGGGTGAAACAGGTGGCGCCAGGGCGGCTGTCGACTTCGATCAGGCCCTGGTGGCGGGCCACCAACTCATTGGAAATCGCCAGACCCAGGCCATCCCCGTCAGGGCGGCCGGAGACCAGGGGATAGAACAGACTGTCCCGCAAGTCCGGCGGGATCCCCGGGCCATCGTCGGCAATCTGCACGCAGAGGGCGATGCGGTGGCGGCGGCCGGCGAAGGTGACCTGGCGCACGGCACATGTGCTGAAACGAAGATGGCCTTCATCGCCCATGGCCTGGAGGGCATTGCGGGCGATATTGAGAAAGACCTGCACCAGCTGATCCTGGTCGGCCCGGCACTCGGGGAGGCTGGGATCATAGTCGCGCTGAATGCGGATGCCCTGGGGTGCCTCGGCTTCGACCAGGTGGCGGACATGCTCCAAGGGTTCATGGATATTCACTGGGCGACGATTGAGGTGGTCCGGCCCCAGGAGGCGGTCCACCAGACTGCCGATACGGTCGGCCTCGGCCAGGATCACATCGGTATGGACCTTGAGGGCGGGATCGGGCAGCCGTCGGGCCAAGAGCTGAACCGCCCCGCGCATGCCGCCCAGGGGGTTGCGAATCTCGTGGGCCAGGCCCCGCACCAATTGGCGGGCCGCATCCCGCCGGCCCTGCTGCTGGCGTTCATCCATGATCCGCTTGGGCCGCTCCCGCGAGACCAGCTCCAACAGCAGACCTTCATCCTCCAGCGGGGTGATGATCACATCCACCCGCTGCTCACCCCGATTGCCCGGCAGGGTGAGTTGGCAATCCCACAGGCTGACCCGCTCGCGGCGCTCACGAACCCGATGCACGGCCTCGCACAGGGCGGGGGTATCGGCAAACAGGCGCTCGGCCTCGGGTCGCCGGCCGCCCAAGAGGCTAATACCCAGCAAGTCCTCGGCGGCGGGATTCAACCAGCCCAGTTGCTGCCGGGTATCGAACCACAACACCGCTGTGGCCGCGGACTCCAGCAGATTCCGGGGCAGGCTGGACGGCATGGGCGCACTGGAATGGTTCATTGCACCAACATTGTGCAATACGGCTTTGAATAATGCCAGGGATCCGTAGGCGTGCATTCCTCCGTGGTCTCCGTGTTTCTCCGTGCCCTCCGTGTTCCCCATAAAAATCCCGAACAAATCCAAAAAAAACCCGGCACAGGGCCGGGTTTTCTTCGCTTCCATTAATGGCCTTCATTAAAGGCTGTAGTACATGTCGAACTCCACCGGGTGGGCGGTCATGCGCAAGCGGGTGACGTCTTCCATCTTGAGATCAATGTAGGCGTCGATCACATCGTCGGTGAAGACCCCGCCCTGCTTGAGGAAGTCCCGGTCGGCATCCAGGGCGTTGAGGGCCTCTTCCAGAGAGAAGGCCACTTCCGGGATGTTCTTGCCCTCCTCCGGCGGTAGGTCATAGAGATCCTTGTCCAGGGCCTCGCCCGGGTGGATCTTGTTCAGAATGCCGTCCAGGCCCGCCATCATCAGCGCCGCGAAGGCGAAGTAGGGGTTGCCGGTGGAATCGGGGAAACGCACTTCCACCCGACGGCCCTTGGGATTGGGCACATAGGGAATGCGGATGGAGGCGGAACGGTTACGGGCCGAATAGGCCAGCTTTACCGGGGCCTCGAAGCCGGGCACCAGGCGCTTGTAGCTGTTGGTGGAGGCATTGGTGAAGGCATTCAGGGCCTTGGCGTGCTTGATGATGCCGCCGATGTAGTACAGCGCGGTCTCGGACAGGCCACCGTATTCATCCCCGGCGAAGAGATTCTTGCCGTCCTTCATCAGGGACATATGCACATGCATGCCGGAGCCGTTGTCGCCAACGATGGGCTTGGGCATGAAGGTGGCGGTCTTGCCGTAGCCCTGGGCGACGTTCATCACCGTGTACTTGAACAGCTGGGTCTCATCGGCCTTGCGCACCAGGCTGTTGAATTGGGTGCCGATCTCGCACTGGCCGGCGGTGGCCACCTCGTGGTGATGGACTTCCACCTTGAGGTTCATCTCTTCCATGGCCAGGCACATGGCGGCGCGGATATCGGCCAGGGAATCCACTGGTGAGACCGGGAAATAGCCGCCCTTCACCCCGGGACGGTGGCCGAAGTTGCCATCAGAGTAGATGCGCTCGGAGTTCCAATCGGCTTCCTTGGAGTCGATCTGGTAAAAAGCACCACTCATATCGGCGCCCCAGCGGATATCGTCAAAGATGAAAAACTCGTTTTCGGGGCCAAAATAGGCGGCATCCGCCACACCGGAGGATTGCAAAAAGGCCTCCGCCCGACGGGCCAGAGACCGGGGATCCCGCTCATAGCCTTGCAGTGTCGCCGGCTCGATGACATCGCAGATCAGATTCAGGGTGGGCTCCTGGCGAAAGACATCGATCACCGCCGTTTCCGGATCCGGGCGCAGGATCATGTCGGACTCGTTGATGCCCTTCCAGCCCTGGATGGAGGAGCCGTCAAACATCTTGCCCTCCTCGAAGACCTCCTCATCAATCTCCCGGGCCGGCAGGGTGACGTGCATTTCCTTGCCCTTGGTATCCGAGAAACGGAAATCCACGAACTTCACGCCCTTTTCCTGAACCAGCTTGATGACATCTGCGGCGGTCTGCGCCATGTCGACCTCTCCTGTTGAATGAACAATGAAACCAGTATGGCAGGTATAAAGCAGAAGTCATGCCAGGACGGGGAAAGGCGCAATAGGGCGGGCCCGGCGCAATCGCACGATCCGGAATGCACCAGTACCATCCGCCGATCGCACCAAGTTGGTGCGAATCATCAACCGTAGGAGCGGCTTTAGCCGCGATTCAGGGCGTCGGATGGTTCAATCGCGGCTAAAGCCGCTCCTACAGTAAATGGAGGTCGCCACGAGCAAGGCCACGTCGTGCGCGTTATAATGCGCTGTTTTGCGTAAACTCGAATCAATCAGGGCGATTCCCATGAGCAATGTGGCCGCGCCACCCGCGACTTTCCAGGGCCTGATCCTGCGCCTGCAGGAATACTGGGCCGAGCAGGGCTGTGTCTTGATGCAGCCCTACGACATGGAGATGGGGGCCGGGACCTTTCATCCGGCCACCTTCCTGCGCTCCCTGGGTCCGGAACCCTGGGCGGCGGCCTATGTGCAGCCCTGCCGTCGGCCCACCGACGGGCGCTATGGCGAGAATCCCAACCGCCTGCAGCACTATTACCAGTTCCAGGTGGTGATCAAGCCCTCGCCGCTGGCAATCCAGGAGCTCTACCTGGGCTCCCTGACGGCCCTGGGCATCGATCCCCAGGAACATGACATCCGCTTCGTGGAAGACAACTGGGAATCCCCCACCCTGGGCGCCTGGGGTCTGGGTTGGGAGGTCTGGTTGAACGGCATGGAAATCAGCCAGTTCACCTATTTCCAGCAGGCCGGGGGCCTGGAATGCCGGCCGGTGACCGGAGAGCTGACCTACGGCCTGGAGCGCCTGGCCATGTATCTGCAGGGGGTGGAGTCGGTCTACGACCTGATCTGGACGGAAGGACCCGGCGGCCGGGTCACTTACGGGGATGTTTTCCTCCAGAACGAGGTGGAACAATCCACCTACAACTTCGAGCAGGCCGAAACCGATGCCCTGTTCGCGGGCTTCGACCATGCCGAGGCCGAGTGCCGGCGGCTGCTGGAAGTCGATCTGCCGCTGCCCGCATATGAAATGGTGCTCAAGGCCTCCCATCAATTCAATTTGCTGGATGCCCGCCACGCCATTTCGGTCACCGAGCGGCAACGCTACATCCTGCGGGTCCGGGGCCTGGCCCGGGCCGTGGCCGAGAACTATTACGCCCGTCGGGAGGCCCTGGGCTTCCCGCTCTGCCGAGAAGAAGACAGCAAAGGGGCAGCCAATGGCTGAACAGACCCATACTCTGCTCATCGAGGTCGGTACCGAAGAGTTGCCGCCCAGCGAAGCCCGAAACCTGGCCCGCCATTTCAGCGAGCAGCTGGCCACCGCCCTGGTGGAGAACGGCCTGGTGGCCGAGACGAATCCGGAGGCAAGCGAGTGGTTTGTCTCGCCCCGCCGTCTGGCGGTTCGGCTGGCCCATGTGCGTGCCCGCCAGGCCGACCGGGACGAAGAGCGCCTGGGCCCGGCGGTGGACAAGGCCTTTGATGACGACGGCCAGCCCACCAAGGCCGCCGAAGGCTTTGCCCGCTCCTGTGGGGCCAGTGTTGAAGAGCTGGACAAAAAGGACACCGACAAGGGCCAACGCCTGGCCTGGCAACGGGTGATTCGCGGTGAACCGGCCGAGCACATCGTCCCGGCCCTGGCCGATGAAGTGCTGCGCAAGCTGCCGGCCAAGCGTCGCATGCGCTGGGGCGATGGCGATGTGGAATTCGCCCGGCCCGTGCACTGGGTGGTCTGCCTGCTGGACGATCAGTTCCTGCCCGGCCAGATCCTGGGTCTGGACACCGGCCGTCACAGCTATGGCCATCGCTTCCATGCCCCCGAGGCCATCGACATCCCCCACGCCAAGGACTATGAAGCGGTTCTGCGCAAGGCCTGGGTCTTTCTCGACGACCGGGCCGGCAGCCTGCAGGACCATATCCGCGAACAGGTGGCGAGCCTGGCGGAATCCCTGGGCGGCCACGCCGAACTGAACCCGGAACTGCTGGCCGAGGTGGCCGCGCTGGTGGAATGGCCGGTGGCCCTGGCCGGGCGTTATGAAGAACGTTTCCTGGCTCTGCCCAATGAAGTGATCATTTCCACCCTGGAAGGTCATCAGCGCTATTTTGCCCTCTGGGGCAAGGATGGCCGCCTCATGCCGCATTTCATCACCGTGGCCAATGTGGAATCCCGAGACCCGGAAACCGTGCAGTCCGGCAATGAGCGGGTAATTGGCCCGCGCCTGGACGATGCCATGTTCTTCTGGAACACCGACCGCGGCCGCCCGCTGGCGGATCGGGTGGACGACCTGGATGCGGTGCTGTTCCAGAAAAAACTCGGCAGTCTGGGCGATAAGCGCCGGCGGGTGGAATCCCTGGCCTCAGAAGTTGCCGAAGCCATCGGCGCCGATACGAAGGCCACTCGCCGGGCGGCCACCCTCGCCCGCTGTGACCTGCTCACCGAGATGGTGGGCGAGTTTCCGGAACTGCAGGGCATCATGGGCGGGCATTACGCCCGCGAGGACGGCGAGGATGAGAAGGTCGCCGCCGCCATTGGTGACCAGTACCGCCCGGCCCAGGCCGGGGATGCCTTGCCGGGGAGCCCGGAAGGTCTGACCCTGGCCATTGCCGATCGCCTGGACACGGTGGTGGGCAGCTTCGCCACCGGCCAGAAGCCCTCCGGCAACAAGGACCCCTTCGCCCTGCGCCGGGCTGCCCTGGGCCTGATGCGTATGCTGGTGGAAGAACAGCTGGAACTGGACCTGGACGCCCAAATCGAGCGCAGCCTGACGGTGCTGGGTGAACAGGGCACGGTGAAAGAAATCGCACCAGAGGTTGCCGGTGAAGTGTTCGATTTTCTGATGGAACGACTGCGGGCCTGGTATCGGGAACAGGGTGTTCGGCCCGAGGTTTTTGAGGCGGTCGCCGCCGTTCGGCCCACCCGTCCGGCCGATTTCGCCCGCCGCATTGATGCGGTTACCGCTTTTCTGAAACTGGATGCGGCCGAATCCCTGGCCGCCGCCAACAAGCGTATCGGCAATCTCCTGCGCAAGGCCGAGGAGGAGGGTGAAAGCATCGCCGGCTTTGATGCCGCCTTGCTGGCCGAACCGGCCGAGAAGGACCTGGCCCAGGCCCTGGCAAAGAGCCTGAAGCAGGCCCAGTCAGAGTCGGATTACGGCCGGCGCCTGGAGATCCTGGCAGGCCTGCGGGAACCGGTAGATCGCTTCTTTGATGAAGTCCTGGTCATGGCCGAGGACGCCACCCTCAAACGCGCCCGACTGGGCCTGCTGGCCGAGCTCAAGGCTGGTTTTTCCAGTGTGGCCGACATTTCCCGTCTGCAGACAGGCTAAGGGGCCGCTGCCGGGCAATCGCGGATAAATCCGCTCCTACGAAGCGTAACCAAGCAACGGGTAGTCGCAATGAGACTGGTCATTCTGGACCGTGACGGGACCATCAACGAGGAATCCGACGACTACATCAAGTCGGCGGAGGAATGGCATGCCCTGCCGGGCAGCCTGGAAGCCATCGCCCGGCTGAACCGGGGTGGCTGGCGAGTGGTGGTGGCCAGTAACCAGTCCGGGCTGGGGCGGGGCTACTTCACCCCCAGCGATCTATTGGGCGTGCATCAGAAGATCCAGGCCCTGCTGAAAACCCATGGCGGGGAGATCGATGCCTTCTTCTTCTGTCCCCATCACCCGGATGATGGTTGCCATTGTCGCAAACCCAAACCGGGCATGCTGCATGATATCGGCAAGCGCTTTCAGACCGCGCTCAAACATGTGCCGGTGATCGGTGACACGGAAAAGGATGTGGAAGCGGCCCGCGCCGCCGGTGCCCGCCCCATCCTGGTACTCACCGGACGTGGCCGGGCCACTCGGGAGCAACTGGAGGCAGAGGATCGACTGTCGGGCATCGAGGTCTTTGACAATCTGGCGGCAGCGGCCAATGTCTTACTGTCGGAACACGGAGAAAGAGAGGCAAGTTAAGGGAAATGCTGGTTCTGCTGAGAAGCACTGTGTTCAATACCTTGATGGCACTGAGCGTGCCAATCTGGGTCATCGTCTTTTTTCTGGCCGTGCCTTTTGATTTTCGTTGGCGTTTTGCAGTGGCGCGAAGCTGGGGCCATGCCATGCTCTGGCTGCTGAAGGTTGTCTGTCGTCTGGACTATCGCGTGGAATGGGAAGGCAAGCTGCCCAAAGGACCCTGCGTGGTCTTGTGCAAGCATGAGTCAGCCTGGGAAACCATGGGCCAGATTGTGATGTTCGATGCACCACAATCCTGGGTCATGAAAAAAGAGCTTCTCTACGTGCCCTTCTTCGGTTGGGCCATGTACTTTTTTCACACCATTGCCATTGACCGAAGCGCCGGGCGCCGGGCCGTGGACCAGGTTATTGAACAGGGCCTAGAACGGCTACGCAACGAGCAGTGGGTCATGATCTTTCCGGAAGGACACCGTATGCCGGTGGGTAAGACCCGTCGCTACGGGATCAGTGGCGCGGTGCTGGCCAAGGAGGCCGGTGTACCGGTCATTCCGGTCTGCCACAATGCCGGTGACTTCTGGGGCCGGGTCCAGTTCGGCAAGCAACCGGGCACGGTACGGATGGTCATTGGCGAGCCCATTGATCCGACCGACAAGTCGCCGCGCGAAATCAATGAGCAAGCCCAACTCTGGATCGAGACCCAGCTCCGCCAGATCAGCCCCGATCGAGACTACGAGTACCCCACCGCCGAGGAAGCCGTCGCCGCCTGCCGGCGCAATGGGCCACGCTAAGCCACCTTAAGACTCTGCCTTCCAAGGCGTCAGACGATCCACTTGCACTCCGTTCCGGGAGACGTGCCAATGGACTTCCATGCCGGCGGCGATGTTCACATAGCAGCGCCCCGGATCTCGATGGTAGGCAGGACGGGGGTCCAGGGCCAGCAACTGCTCAATGAGGGCACGGCGACGGTCGTTACTCGTCAAGGCAGCCTCCGCCTCGGGGCTGAAATGAACCGGCAAGGCGTCCGGCAGCTGATCCGCAAAACCGCCCCGGGCATCGGGGAGAGAATCCGCCCAGGGGAGGTAGGGTTTGATATCGAGAATGGGGGTGCCGTCCACGATGTCCACGCCGGAAACCAGCAAACGCACGCCCCGATCGATCTCCACACCATCCAGCCTGACCACGGACAGACCGATGGGGTTCGGACGAAAAGGGGAGCGGGTGGCGAAAACACCCAAACGGCGATTGCCGCCCAGGCGCGGGGGACGCACTGTGGGTCGCCAGCCCTCGCTCTGGTGGCAGTGAAACAGCAGCCAGATATGACTGCATTCATCCAGGCCCCGCACCGCTTCCGACCGGGCGAATGCAGGCCGCAGGACTACCTGGGCCCGGGCGGCCGGTGCTTGGCCGGATTGGCGGGGAATCCCGAACTTCTCGGGGAAATCACTGTAGAGATCGGCGATTGGCTTCATCGGTCCATTATGCCAGCCCTGCGGGACAATGCGGGCTGATACAATATGCGACTGTTTTCACTTTGCCCCCGAGAGAGGGATCGATCACACCATGCAACGATTCGAAGGCCGCGACGATTACCGCCACGATGAGGTGCCTGGCCTGGGCATTCTTATAACCAACCTGGGTACGCCAGATGAGCCCACTGCCCCCGCCCTGCGCCGCTACCTGGGCGAGTTTCTCTGGGACCGGCGGGTAGTGGAAGTGCCCCGGCCCTTGTGGTGGTTGATCCTTAATGGTGTAGTTCTGAGAACGCGGCCGGCGAAGTCGGCAGAAGCCTATGCCCGGGTCTGGACTGACCGGGGCTCGCCCCTGCTCTACCACTGCGAAGACATCGTCGAGAACCTGGAGAAGAAGCTCAAGCAGCGGTTTAGAGGCAAGGTGACGCTAGCCCTAGGCATGCGCTATGGCAAACCCTCGCTGGAAAGCGCACTGGAATCCCTCCGTGATCGGGGTGTACGCCGCTTGCTGGTGCTCCCCCTCTATCCCCAGTACGCCTCCTCCACCACCGGTTCCACTTTTGAGAAGATCACCGGCATTCTGTCCCAATGGCGATGGATGCCGGAGTTTCGCATGGTCACCAGCTACCACGATGACGTGGGCTATGTGCAGGCGCTGGCCAACAGCATTCGCGAACACTGGTACCGCAATGGGCGTGGAGAGCGGCTGATGTTCTCTTTCCACGGCATCCCCAGGTTCACCTTTCTGGCCGGCGACCCCTATCACTGCCATTGCCACAAGACCGCCCGCCTGGTGGCCGAAAAACTGGGCCTGTCCGACGATGAGTGGCATGTTTGCTTTCAATCCCGCTTCGGCAAGGCCGAATGGCTCAAACCCTACACCGATGAGACCCTGGAACACTGGGGTCGGGAAGGCGTGGGGGACATTGATGTGGCCTGCCCCGGCTTTCCGGCGGATTGCCTGGAAACCCTGGACGAGATCGCCTATGAGAACGCGGAACTATTCGAGTCCCACGGGGGCGGCAAGCTGCGTTACATCCCGGCGCTCAACAGCAGCGAGGATCATCTTCACATGCTGCAGGAGCTGGTTACCCGCCATGCCGCAGGCTGGCCGGAACTGAATCGCATCAGTGATGATCAGGCCGAAGCGGATGCTCAGAAGAGCCTGGGTCTCGCCCGCCGCCTGGGGGCCAAGCAATAGGGAGAGCCATCATGCTGGGAAAGCTGCTGGAACTCAGCATCGACTGCGAGAATGTGCTGGACTCCCTGCATTACTGGCAGGGACTGGGTTTTGACAGCATTCCCGTGGGCGATGTCTGGCCCCACAAGTACGGGGTCATGAGCGATGGCCGCCTGTGCCTGGGCCTGCATGACTACCGCTTTCCCTCTCCTTCGCTGACCTTCGTCACCCCAGAACTGCCCACCCGGGTAGCCCAACTGGAAGCGGATGGCATTGAGTTGGCCTTCAGCAAGTTGGGTCCTAACCAGTTCAATGAGGCCGGTTTCTTTGATCCCAGCGGCCAGACCGTCTGCCTGCTGGAAGCCCGGACCTTCTCTCCGCCTCCCTTCCAGCAGGACAGCTTCGCCTTGCCCGGCTATTTCCGCGCCCTGCGCCGACGCAGCCGGGACCCGGAAGCTGCCGCCACCTTCTGGGAGTCCCTGGGCCTGATGCGTTCACCGGATGAAGACGGCGTCACCGAGGTCTGTGCCGAAGGCTTCAACCTGCAGTTTGATCAAGGGGGACCGGAGGTCTGCCTGGTCTTTGAAACCCCCGAACTGGAAGCCCGAGCCGCAAAACTGGAATATGACGGTCACAACATTCGCCGGGAGAAGGAATCGCTAGTGATCCCGGCACCGGATGGCCTGAGTCTGATGCTCAAGGCCCTCGAGTAATCACCTAAAAAGATTCTCCCAGTACTCGGGGCGGTGAATGCCGAAGCCCTGTCCGTAATCCACGCCCATCTTGCGCAGTTGCGCCACCAGGGCCTCGGTTTCCACAAATTCAGCAATTACTCGTCGATCCATGGTCTGTCCGATTTCCTGAATGGCCTTGACCATGGCGAGATCTGCCTTGTCGGTGAGAATGTTGCGCACAAAGGCGCCATCGATCTTCAAGTACTGTACTGGTAAGCGTCGCAAATAATTGAAGGAAGACAAACCCGCACCAAAGTCATCCAGGGCAAAGCGACAACCTTTCTGCCCCAGGACGGCCATGAATTCAGTAGCATCCGCCAGACGCCGGATGGCGGCCGTTTCAGTGATTTCGAAACAAAGGCACTGCCCGGGTATGCTGTAGTAGCTCAACTGCTGCTGGACAAAATCGAGAAATTCCGGTCGATCAAAGGATTGACCGGATAGATTCACGTGACAGGCATGCAGTGTTTTCAGATGCGTGGAATGATCCGCCAGGGTTCGACAGACCCGCTCGATCACCCAGCGGTCAAGCCGGTAGGCGGCATCAAAGCGTTCAGCGGCAGGAATGAACGCCCCCGGGGGCACCCTTTCGCCATTCTCGTCCAGCAATCGCAACAGGACTTCGTAACGAAGCCCTTCGTCATGCTGCAGTGGCAGGATCTTTTGGGCGTCCAGGTAGAAACGATCTTCATCCAGGGCGTGCCGGATTCGATTAACCCATTCCATTTCACCACGACGATGCCGCACGTGCTCATCATCCGAGCTGCTCACATGCACGCGATTTCGGCCTTTCTCCTTGGCTACATAGCAGGCCAGATCAGCGGCACGCAGTACCGCATTGATATTGGGCATGTCCTGCTCAACAGGCACCACACCGATGCTGCAAGCCACATTGAAACTACGGCCCTCCCATTCAAAAACCAGGCCTTCCGTAACATGACAGAGTTTTTCCGCAACCCGAGCCGCGGCATTCAAATCACAGTCCTTGAGCAGCAAACCAAACTCATCGCCGCCCAGGCGTGCAAGCACATCGCCGTCACGTAGCTGGCTCCTTAGCAAGTCCGCTACCTGAACCAGCATTCGGTCCCCCGCCACATGACCCGAGGTGTCATTGACTACCTTGAACTGGTCAAGGTCAATAAAGCAGAGGCTGTGACTATATTTTTTTTCCCGGACCGCATGCAGGGCCTGGGCCAGCTCACGGTCGAAGGCCCGGCGATTGATCAGACCGGTCAGACCATCGTGGGTAGCTTGGTAATGCAGTTCCACCGACAAGCGACGGGACTCGGACACATCTTCAAGAATGCCGATCATGGACTCGGGCGAACCCTGACGTCCATTGATCGCCGATACGGTCAGCCGACCCCACACAAGGCTGCCGTCCCGATGACGAAAGCGCTGCTCCACGGTGATAGCGCTTTCCCGCCCCTTGAGCAGGGATTTACCCTGAGCCAGGCCAATCTCAAGATCCTCCTCAAAAGTTAATGCCTGATAGGACTGCCCGATCAGCTGATCGGGTGGATAGCCCAGTATCTGGCAAAGGGCGGCATTGACGTTGATAAAGTAGCCGTCCCGATCAATCTCGGCCATGCCCACGGCCGCCTGCTCAAAAATTGATTGGAAGCGCTGGCGGGAGATATCCACAATTCGAATCAGACGCCACCCCACCAGAGCAGCCAGCACCGCCAATACCGTCATGACCACCACGCTACTCGTCATCAGCGTCTGGCGCAGCCAGCGACTGGCATCAGTAAAGGCCTTGGTAAAACGGATGGTCAGATCGTAGTTCCTGGCATTGACCTGTTCCAGCTGCGTCAGCAGCTGTGATTGCATTGCCTCGTCCGGTGGCCCCTCGGCCCAGGCTGTTTCCAGATCGTCGGCCAATTGGTCCAGGGCCAGAATATGGCTGTCGGATTCCCGCCAGACTTCGGCGGCTTCCCGCAGATGGGGCAGATCACTGAAGCTGCGATAAAGCCAGATCATGACGGGGATATCGTCGCGGTGGTTTTCGCCGCGAAGCATTCCCTCCACCGCCATTTCCCGGTCCAGCTCGTCGGCATCCATGGCGCGGCGAGCGGCCATGTCGCCCAGAGGGATATCCAGCAAGGCCCGGGCAGCTTCCAGGTCCTGGGCCCGGCCATACTCGGCATAGCGATAAAGCGCGAAAACGGTGCCCAGTTGGGCACGAGACCAGTGGCTCTGACCCGCCATATAAGCAGTGGCCGCGCCCTGGGTCTGGACCAGAAACAGGGCGAAACCGGTAGCCAGGGTAAGGATCAGGAACAGCGCGACTATCAGCCCGCTAATCTCCAGCCGCCGCCCCAGACTGGCGGCATTTATCAGGCTGCGAACCACGCTCTGCCTCCCATGGCTTTCCCTTTGTCGGTTCCGAAAGCCCTTAATAGGCCCAGACTGGCGGGCGTCACGCCAACCTGGGCCCCTGCCCGGGATATCAGCCATCCAGGGACTTGAGCCCCTGAATAAAATGGCCAGCCACTTCCTGGGCATCGCCGAAAACCATCTGGGTGTTGTCGGCAAAGAACAGGGGATTCTCCACGCCGGAGAAACCGGTACCCCGTCCCCGCTTGACCACCATCACATTGTCAGCATGATCCACATTGAGGATGGGCATGCCAAAGATGGGGCTGTCCTTCTTGCTGCGGGCATCCGGATTGACCACGTCATTGGCGCCAATCACCAAAGCCACATCGGCACCATCAAACTCGCTGTTGATCTCCTCCAGATCAAAGATGTGGTCATACGGCACCCCGGCCTCGGCCAGCAACACATTCATATGCCCGGGCATGCGTCCGGCCACCGGGTGGATGGCGAATTTCACTTCCACGCCGCGTTCCATCAGGCGCTCGCAGAATTCCCAGAGCTTATGCTGGGCCTGGGCCACCGCCAAACCGTAACCGGGGACAATGATCACCTTGTCGGCATAGGCCATGGTGATGGCCGCATCCGAGGCCTCGGTTTCCTTCATGGTGCCGCCTGGCCCCTCTTCACCGCTACCACCGGTATCACCGAAACCGGCGAACAAGACATTGGAAAGCGGTCGATTCATGGCCTTGGCCATCAACTGGGTCAGCAAGGTACCCGCCGCCCCCACCACGATGCCGGCAATGATCATGGCCGGGTTGTCCAGTACGAAGCCCTCAAAGGCCACTGCCAAACCGGTGAGTGCGTTGTAGAGGGAAATCACCACGGGCATGTCGGCCCCGCCGATGGGCATGGTGATGGTAATACCCGCCAACAAGGACAGTGTGAAAAACAGGGTAATCAGCTCAAAGGGATAACCGTCCACTGCCAACAGGGCAATGCCGCTGGCAATGGCCCCGAAAAACACCAGGGCATTGAAGACCTGCAAACCCGGGAAGCGCAAGGTCTTGGCAATCAACCCCTCCAGCTTGGCATAGGCCACCAGGCTGCCACTGAAAGCGATGGAGCCGATCAGGCCGCCCAGAACAGCCAGGCCCATGATGACCAGATCATAGTCATGACCGGCGTAAAGGGCGACGGCACCGATGGTGGCGGCCGCACCACCCCCCATACCGTTGTAGAGGGCCACCATCTGGGGCATGCCGGTCATGGCCACCTTGCGGGCGCTGATCCAGGCCAGGAGGCTGCCCAAGAAGAGCGCCGTGATGATGAGCAGATAATTGCCCATATCCGGCAGGAAGAAGGTTACCGCCACCGCCAGCAACATGCCCAGGCCTGCCTGCCGGATACCGCGTCGGGCGGTGACCGGTGAAGACATGCGCTTGATGCCTAGGATGAAAAGTAGAACAGCCAGGAAATAACTCGCCTGAATCAAGAGGTCGAGCGTGTCTCTGCTGATGATTTCACTCACGCCTTGCCCCCTTTACTGGATTTGAACATGTCGAGCATCCGTTCGGTGACCACATAGCCACCCACGGCATTGCCTGCCCCAAGTGCCACCCCGATAAAACCGATCACCTGGCCAAGGGTGGTCTCGGCATGCCCCAGAGCCACCATGGCCCCCACCACTACGATGCCGTGGACGAAGTTGGAACCCGACATCAGTGGGGTATGGAGAATCACCGGAACCCGGGAAATGATTTCAATACCCACGAAAGCCGTGAGCATGACGATGTACAGCGCCAGAAAGCCGGTCAGCTCAATCATGACTTATCCTCCGCCGGGAAGTGAATCTCGCCTGCATGGGTGACCACACTCTGGGCATAGACCTGATCATCCATATCCCAGCTAAGGGTGCCATCCTTGATACAGGGGGAGACGAAGTTCCAGAGGTTGCGGGCATACATTTCACTGGCATGTTCGGCCAGCATCCCGGGCACATCCTCGGGACCCACCACGGTAACCGCCCCCTCCCGGTGAACCTCGCCGGAACGGGTCAATTCGCAATTTCCGCCGGTTTCGGCGGCCAGATCCACCAAGACCGCCCCCGCCTTCATATCCTTAACCATGGCCTCGGTGATGATGCGCGGCGCCGCCCGTCCGGGGATGGCGGCGGTGGTAATCACAATGTCGGCCTGGGCCACATGCTTGGCAAGCACCGCAGCCTGCTGATCTTTTTCTTCCTGGGTCAGTTCACGGGCGTAGCCGCCTTCCGCTTCCGCCTTGACCCCGGTGTCCACGAACTTTGCCCCCAGGGATTCCACCTGTTCGGCCACCGCACTACGCACATCAAAGGCTTCCACTCGGGCACCCAGACGACGGGCCGTGGCAATCGCCTGCAGGCCGGCCACCCCCGCACCCACCACCAGAGCCTTGGCCGGTCGAATGGTACCGGCGGCGGTGGTGAGCATGGGGAAGAAGCGGGGCAAATGCTCGGCGGCAATCAATACGCTCTTATAGCCGGCCACCGCGGCCTGGGAGGAAAGGGCATCCATGGACTGGGCACGGGAGATTCGGGGAATACGCTCCACGGCATAGGCACTCAGCTGTTTTTCGGCCAAGGCCCGAATGAAGTCATCCCGTTCCCAGGGGGCAAGAAAACCCACCAGGCCGGCACCAGATTTCATCTCTTGGAGACGCTTGTCCTCCGGACGGCGCACACAGAAGACCAGGTCCGCCTCTGCCCAGAGCCGATCCACATCCGACTCAACCTCCACCCCATCAAGCTGGGAAAAGGCCTCGTCATCAAAGCCCGCCGATTGCCCGGCACCCGACTGGATACGCAGGGTTACGCCGGCCTTGACGAGCTTGCCGGCAAGACTGGGCACCATGGCCACCCGGCGTTCCCCTTTGCGGGTTTCCCTTGGTACCGCGATGATGGTACTCATCGATCTGCTTCCTCCCATTGTCATGTTTTTTCTGGGTCAGTGTCCGAGTGTAGCAGCACAGTCATGGAACCATGGTGCCACGAGCGTGTCACATTCGCCCCCACGTGAAGATTTCGTGATCTGGGCTTGGAAAATTTGCCAAGCAGGGCGGATTGCATGTAAAAGAAGGGGAGAAGCAACTGCGGTAGCGGCCACAGTCACCGCCGATGCCGCCTCAACAGGCTTCGAGGAGGCCGGCAACGCCGGAATAACCCCATGAATGATCTGGCTCAGCAGGTTCTGCGAACGGATATCGGGGGCATGCCGCTGGAATGGATCGGCTATCAGGAAGCCGCCCGACTGTACCATCTGGATCAGGTGGTCTATGAATGCGGATCGGCCCTCTACGATCTGCACGGCGGCATCTGCGCCTTAACCGGACGTCAATCCATACTCACCGTCCATTCCATTATCGCCACCCCCGGTGACCGCAAGCATCTCAGGAAACAGGGTTATCGCTACGTCCCGCCCCTGAACAACCACACCTTGTTCCGGCGTGACGCCAGACTCTGTCTTTACTGCGGGGGACGTTTTCAGACCGGCGAACTGTCCCGGGATCACGTCACCCCGGTGGCCCAGGGGGGGCGTGATCACTGGAATAATGTGGTCACCGCCTGCAAGCGCTGTAACAACCACAAGGCGGACCGCACACCAGAGCAGTCCGGGATGCAGCTGTTGGCAGTTCCCTTCACCCCCACCCACGCCGAGTATGTCTATCTCAAGGGCCGGCGGGTACTGGCGGACCAAATGGAATTTCTACTGGCCCATTTTCCGCGGACATCACCCTTGCATGAGCGCCTGAGCGGGTTGCTGGCGCAGGCCTGAGCCGACAGTACGGTCAAGTAAAGCTGCCTTTCAAAGGACGTCCCGAACATTCCGGGGTCATTCATTCACCCTCGCTTGCCTCCCCGCACGGAAGGATCGGTCTGGGATAGGCGAACTGGAGAAAGATCCAAGCCTATGTCGAGCATTGATGAGGCATTGCTCAGCACTATTCTTATAGAAGCTGGGCGCAAACCCCGGGTTGAGGCAACAGAGGCAATCAGTGGCGGCAACATTAACCAGGCTTGGCGCATTCAGTTGCCGGACGGCGAGCAGCTTTTCCTAAAACTTAATCATGCACGCCATGCGGCCATGTTCGAGGGTGAGGCCGAGGGGCTGATGGCCCTGGGCGAAACCGGTGCCGTCCGCGTGCCCTGGCCCCTGGGTCAAGGGCTTAGCGGAGATCGGGCCTGGCTCTTATGTGAGCATCTTCCCCTCCAGTCGGCCGGCGAGAATGCGGATGCCCGGCTTGGGGAATGCCTGGCCCAACTCCACAGTCATACCGCCGACGCCTACGGTTGGCATCGGGACAATCACATCGGACTGACCCTCCAGCGCAACCGCTGGACCACGGACTGGATCACTTTCTTTCGGGATCAAAGGCTGGGCCCGCAGCTGGATCAACTGTCCCGGAAGGAAGGCCTCAATGCCATGGTGGAAAAGGGGCGGGCCCTGATGGAATCACTGCCTGGGCTCCTGCCAGATTGTCATCCAGCACCCAGCCTGTTGCATGGCGATCTCTGGTTCGGCAACCGAGCCTGCTCGCCAGACGGAGAAGCGGTACTCTTCGACCCAGCCAGCCATTTTGGCGATTCAGATTGTGACCTGGCCATGACCGAACTGTTTGGCGGCTTCAGTTCACGCTTTTACCAAGCCTATCGCCACCACCATCCCCGGAAGGAAGATTACCCCCTGCGTCGCGATCTCTACCAGCTTTATCACACCTTGAACCACGCCAATCTCTTCGGCGGGATTTATGCGGCTCAGGCCACGCGATTGATAGAAGGACTGTTATCCGAAGCCGCAAAAGTTCGTTAAGCCATAAAAAACCCCCTGCACGGACCAGCCGCACAGGGGGTTTTCAGACAAAAGCCGTACTGTCTTATTCGGTCAGACCACGACGCTCCAGCAGCGCCTCAATATCGGGCTCCCGGTCGGCAAACTCCATATAGAGCTCCATGGCATCCATGGTACCACCGGAGGAGAGAATGGTGTCACGGAAATGCTGACCATTCTCCCGGCTCAGACCACCGTTCTCCTCGAACCAGAGCACACTGTCCGCATCCAGCACTTCACTCCAGATGTAGGAATAGTAGCCTGCGGAATAGCCACCCATGATGTGGGAGAAATACGGTGTGCGGTAGCGAGGCGGCACCGGATCGTAGTCCATTTCGTGTTCCGCCAATACACGGGCCTCGAAATCCATTGCCTCGTTTCCGGCCGGCACTTCCTCCGGGCCCAGCTGGTGCCAAGCCTGGTCTATGGTGGAAGCGGCCAGGTATTCGGTGGTACGGAAACCCTGGTTGAACTGCTGAGCATCCAACACCTTCTCCAGCAGCTCATCGGGAATCTGCTCGCCGGTTTCATGATGGCGAGCGTAGTTGGCCAGAACCTCAGGATAGGATGCCCACATTTCATAAACCTGGGAGGGGTATTCCACAAAGTCCCGCGGCACACTGGTACCGGAGAAGCGCGGATAACGTACGTCCGAGAACAGGCCATGAATGGCGTGGCCGAATTCGTGGAACAGGGTGGTGGTTTCATCCCAGGTCAACAAGGTGGGATCACCGTCTGATGGTTCGCTGATATTCAGATGAATCCCCACCACCGGCTGCCCGCCCAGCAACTCGGACTGGATCACATAAGAGTTCATCCAGGCACCACCCCGTTTGGAGCTGCGGGAATACATATCGCTGAACATCAGCCCCAGAGGCGTTCCATCTTCCTCGAAGACTTCATAGACACGGACGGTGTCATGATAAACGGGCAGATCGGTACGCTCCTCAAAGGTAATCCCGAACAGCTTCTCCGCCGAATAGAAAACCCCGTTTTCCATTACGTTATCCAGCTCGAAGTAGGGACGCACTTCGGAGTCCTGGAAGGCATAACGGTCCTGACGAACTTTTTCGGCATAGTAGGCCCAGTCCCAGGAAGCCAGCTCGAAGGGCTCTTCCTCGGTCTCGTTAATCAGGGCCTGAATATCGTCGCCTTCCTGGCGGGCATTTCGCACGGCGATGGGGTTGAGGTCGTCATGCAGCTCATTGACCACATCCACACTGCCGGCGGTCTGCTCTTCCAGGCTGTATTCTGCGTGGTTCTCGTAACCCAGCATGCGGGCACGTTCGGCACGAAGGTTCATGACTTCGGAAACGATTTCCAGCGTGTCATGATCATTGCCCCGACTGCCTCGGTTCAGGGACGCTTCATGGACCCGCTGTCGCACTTCCCGATTACTCAGTGAGGACAGGGGCGGCTGGCCGGATGTGTTGAGCAGGGTAATGACATAGCCATCCACCTCACGCTCCTCGGCTTCCCGCCGCGCACGTTCAATCTCACTGTCTGAAAAACCGTCCAGTTCTTCTTCACTTTCCACCACAACGGCAGAATCATTCACCTCGGCCAGAACCTTCTGGCTAAATTCGGTGCCAAGCTCGGCCAGACGGCTGTTGATCTCCCGCAATCGATCCTGCTCGCTGTCATCAAGCCGGGCGCCGGCACGGACAAAATCCGTGTGATAGCGCTCCAGCAAACGCAGGGATTCGGGATCCAGGTCCAGGTCTTCTCGCTGCTGGTAGAGGGTTTCAACCCGCTCGAACAGTTCAGGATTGAGATTAATGGCGTCTTGATGGGCAGACAGCTTGGGGGACATTTCCCGCTGGGTATCCTGCAGGGTGTCATCGGTCACGGTGCCGGACAATGCTGAGAAAACCCGGCTCACCCGACTGAGCAGCTGGCCTGCACGCTCCAGCTCGACAATGGTGTTTTCAAAGGTGGGCGGTTCGGGATTGCCGGCAATGGCTTCAATCTCCGCCATATGCTCTTCCATGCCCTTTTCCAAGGCCGGGGCGAAATGCTCGCTCTCGATTTTGTCGAAGGGAGGCATGCCATAGGGCAATTCGCTTTCCATCAGCAGGGGGTTGCTGTCGGCGGTGGTGGTTTCCGCAGCCGGGGCTTCGCCATTGGCATCGGTATCCAATTCCTGGCTTTCACCACAGGCAATCAGTAATAACGGTAGGGCGCTCAGACCCATCAAATATCGCAGTTTCACGTTTTATCTCCTAAGACATACGTTGATACAAGCATCTCGCTTTAAGGAAAGAGGGATTCGAAATCACCGGCATCCAATGCCTGTTCCAGTTCATCCATGCGATCCCGGGCCCGTTCCAGCTCCCCGGGGGTCATCAAGAGTGACAGGGCATCCTCGGCGCCCTGGAAACCGGGTGGACACCCTTCCTGCAAACAGAGGGCCTTGACCCAGTCGGCATCCGCGGAACAATCCTGTCCATACTCGCAGGCCAGCATCAGCCAAGCCATCTCATCTTCCTGGGGTGAGCCTCCCAGAGCACTCAACTGGCTGGCGCTGGCCAGGGTGTCCGGATTTCGCTTCCGCAAGGTATCCACCACCTGGGCCGGATCAAAATCACTGTCCCGCCCAACGCGCCAGTGCTGGTACTGGCGGATGCCTTGTTGCATCACGGCTGGACCATAGCCCTGCTTGGCGGCTTCTTCAAGCCAGCCGTCTGCATCACCATAGTGATCAGGCTCGTCGTCAAAAAAGCCTCGGCAACGGCCCACCTGTTCCATCATCAGATCATTGATCTCCGGATTCAGCTCACCGGGGGTGGCCATGGCCATCTGCTGCTCATCCGGGAACTCTCCATCAAACTGGGAAACAGCCAAGCGGCACTGGGAGAGAACCCGCGACAGATAATACTGTGCCGCCGCGTCCCCTTCCTGTGCGGCGTCGATCATGTCCTCGGTCAGGGCATGGTAGTCATCACTGGCGTGGAACAAGCGTCCAATGGAATCATAGCCACCGCTGGGACGCTCGGCTTCCGGCTGCGGATCAACCACCGCCTCGCCTGCGTCAGCCGTTGCCTCCGGGGCTCGACGCTCGCGGACTTCGCCCGAATCTGCCGGCACAGAAGACGCCTGGCGCTCCGAATCGGCGCTGTCATCAGCAAATTCGGTAGCTTGCTGATCGGGCGTCCCGCCCGGACGCAAAATCATCAGGAAAATCAGGGTGGCCGCTGCCAGGGCCAACAGGATCCAGTTCACACGCATCGTCATCCCCCTCTACCGGAAATCCAGGCAAAGCCTCCGGACCCCCGGTCCGAAGACGATTAGCCAGAATACCGCGCCCCAAGGGCAGAAACCATCCCCGCCCCTCAAGGAGCAGAGGCGGGAGAAGCCTGGGGACGGCCTGTCAGCCAGGCTTTGAGGCGTTCGGAGAAGCCGCTGACAATGTAATAGAGGCAGGGCACCACGAACAGGGTCAGCAGCATGGCCATCAGCAGCCCCCCCACCACCGCCAGGGCCAGGGGCCGCATGATCTCGGCCCCTTCACCCAGACCGATGGCCAGGGGTGTCATGCCGAGCACCGTGGTGCTGGTGGTCATCAGGATGGGTCGCAGGCGGATGGCACCGGCCTCGACAATGGCCTCCCGGATGGACAAGCCCTGTTCCCGTCGGCCCAGCTCGATGTATTCCACCAGCAGAATGGCATTATTCACCACCACCCCGATCAGCAGAATCACCCCGATCATGACCGGGGCGGACAGGGGATTGTCCGTCAGCCAGAGAATCCCCACCACCCCGATCAGGGCCAGCGGGGCGGCACTGAGAATCACCAGGGGATTGGCCAGGCGCTCGTATTGCACGGTGAGGACCACGAAGACCAAAAAGGCCGCCAGCAGGATGACCGTCAGCAGCTCCCGATTGGTGTCCTGAATGGTTTCCCATTGCCCGCCCACCAGCAGGCTGATGTGGTCCGGGAAATCCATCTCCGCCATGCGGGCTTCCACATCGGCCATGACGCTACCGATATCCCGGATTTCGGTATTGATATCCCCGTTGACCCGCTTGAGACGGTTCTGGTTTTCCCGTTCGATATGGGCCGGCCCCTCGGTGAGCTCGAAGTCGGCCACATCCCGCAACAGAACCGGTTCGCCGTTGGGCCGGTAAAGCATCATGCCACCCAGGGCCTCGGGATCGGTGCGGTCGGATTGGGGCAGACGCACGCGCACATCATATTCGGTCTGCCCGGTCACAAATCGAGTTGGTACAGCCCCTTCAATGGCATTGCGCAGGGCATTGCCCACATCGGAGACATTCAGGCCCAGGTCGGCCGCCCGCTCCCGGTCCACCCGGACCCGCAACAGCGGGCTTTGGTCTTCCCGGCCCACCTCAACCCCTTCCAGGCCTTCAATGCCATCCAGCCGGGCCACCAGCTCCTGGGCCAGGCGGTTGAGCTCGTCCAGGTCTTCACCGACGATGCCGATGGACATATCCGTGCCGGCCACGGAGAAACGCAAGCCGGGAATGGAGGGCGGGCGAGCATGAATCCGGGCGCCGGGAATATCCAGGGCATCCAGGCGATCCTGGGCCTCCGACACCCATTGACCGGCGGTCATGTCCCGCTCAATGGCCGGCACCAACTGAATACTCAAACGTGAGGTGCCGGGCCGCTCGGAAATCACCCCGCCGCTCAAATGGCCGCCCACACGGGTGAAGACCGATTCCACATGGGGCATGCCGTCGATGACTTCCTCGATCTGGCGGGTGGCGGCATCATTTTCATGGGGCGGCGTCCCCGGTGGCAGGTTCATGGAGACACTCACATTGCCGTCATCCACCTGGGGCAGGAAGGTATTGCCCAGCTGGCCGGAGAGGTAGCTGGCCCCCACCAGACCCGCCACGGCCAGGGTCAGCACCCCCCAGCGGAAGGTCAGCACCTTGGGCAGCAGCCAGCGATAGCCGCCCCGCAGGCGATCGATCACGGCATTGAAGCCGGTGATCAGACGGGTCCGGGACAGGCCGGACTCGAAACGCACCTTGGCCAGCAGGGCCGCCAGCATGGGAATCAGGGTCAGGGCGGCGGCCAGGGTGGCCAGGATGGCAAAGGAAATGGTCAGGATCAGTTCCCGGAAGACCATGGCGGCCATGCCGGTAATCAGCAGGAAGGGCACCACCGCGGCCAGATTGGTCAGGGTCCCGGCGGTAATGGCGGAGACCACTTCCCGGGAGCCGTCGTGGGCGGCATCATCCGGCGACTTACCCAGTTCGTCCCGGTGACGATAGATGTTTTCCAGCATCACGATGCCGTTGTCCAGCAGCAGGCCAACGCCCAGGGCCAGGCCGCCGAGACTCATGATGTTCAGGGTCAGGCCACTGGCCCCCATCATGGCAAAGGTGGCCATCAGGGCCACGGGGATAGACAGGCCGATGACAAAGCTCTTGCGCAGGCTTCCCAGGAAAAGCAGGACCATGGTCATGGCCAGAACCCCGCCCAGAATGGCCGCCGTCCCCACGGAGCTGATGGCCCCGCGGATGAAATAAGTGGGGTCCCGGGTGGATTCGTACTGGATGTCCTCGGGCAGAAAGCCGGTTCGTTCCAGGCGGTCCATGGTGTCGGTGATTTCGTCCACCACTTCCACGGTATTGGCCTCGGGGATCTTGAACACCGAAATCTGGGCCGCTTCCACCCCATTGAGGCGGACAAACAGACGCTGATCGCCGTAACCGTCCCGGACCTCGGCCACTTCGGACAGACGGATCCGTTGATCATTGTCCGGCAGCTGGATCAGGACATTGGCGATGTCATCGGCGGACTGGAAAAGACCGTCGGTCTTGGCCATGACATCAAAGGTCTCAGAGGTCACCCAGCCGGCGGCGATATCCACATTCTCCCCTTCCAGGGTCATCACCAGGTGCTCCATGGTCAGACCATAGGAGCGCAGCCGCTCCTGGTCGACAATGACCTCCATTTCCCGGACCTGCCCCCCGGCCGCCTCCACACCGGAGACCCCATGAATGGACAAGAGCTGGGGTGCCAGCTGATTCTCCACCCAGTCGCGGACTTCGGTCTCGGAACGAACCGTGGAACTAAAACCCGCCTCCCAGATGGCATCCTGGGCGGGATCAAATCGGTACAGCCGGGGCGGGTCGATGTCTTCCGGCAGCTGTGTGCGTGCCAGTTCCAGCAGGCGAGAGGCATCCTGCAGGGCCAAATCCAGGTTGGTGCCGTGCTCGAACTCCAGGTTGACGTTGGTCCGTCCTTCCGAAGCCCGACTGTGTATCCGGGTGACCCCCTCGGTGGCGGCCAGATTTCGCTCCACCACCCGTGTGACCTGCTGCTCCATGACCTCCGGGGCCACACCGGGATAGTTCACCGTGACCCGGATCAGGGGGTTTTCAATCTCGGGCAGCAGATCAATGGGCAGACGATCCAGGAAGAAGGAGCCCAGCACGAAGACCACCGAGGCAATAGCCAATGTCCCCACCGGCCGCCGAATGGCGGTATTGGCCAGGCTTCGGCGCCCACCGCTTTTTCGCTCAATACTCGGTCCGCTCATGCGCGATTATCCCCGCCATCCCACGATTCTCACGGCCTGGCCATCCTGCATGTCGATGGGATTGGTGGCCAACACGATATCGCCCTCATCCAGTCCCTCGGCAATCTCTGTCCAATTGCCCCGGGTCACGCCGGTCTGGACCGGGCGATGATGCAGACGATCTTCATTGACCACATAGACATAGCGTTCGCCGTCCTCCTCCCCCACGGCGGAGGCCGGCACGGCCAACACATCCGGTCGATGATCCACAGCCATGCGCACCCGCCCCAGGAACCCAGGACGCACGCCCTGGGTTTCGGCGTCTTCCGGCAGGGCCACCTCGACGGTCACCAGGCGGCTGCTGGCATCGGCGGTCGGGAAAATGCGCCGAATCTCCCCCTCCAAGGGCAGAGCAGGCATGGCATCCAGGGTCACCGGCACGGTCTGGCCCACCTCCAGATGCACCACATCCAGCTCCGACACCCCCAGGCGGAGCACCAGATCGGACATATCCACCAACTCGAACAGCACATCCTGGGCACTCACCGCCTCACCGATTTCCACCTGGCGATCGGTCACCACCGCATCACGGGGAGTGATGACAGTGCCAAAGTCACGGCGTGTTTCCCATAAAAGCACTTCGCTGCGGGCAGCCCGGCGAGCCGCCCGAGCGCGCTGATATTCCACTTCGGTAACATTGCCCTGATCCAGCAGGCTGACGGTACGCTCATATTCCAGATCCGCCTCGTCGCGGTCGGCCTTGGCTCGCTCCAGCTCCGCTTCTTCCTCGGCCACATCCAGCTGAGCCAGAATCTGCCCGGCTTCGATCCGGTCTCCCTCCTCGGCCAGAACCTGTTCAACGCGGGCGCTGATTCGGCTGGCAAGACGAATGCGGGTACGTGGCTCAACCCGTGCGGAAAGAGAGACGTTGCGGGAGAGGTCCCTGGGCGTGACCTCGACGGCCGCAATGGGGGTCTGGCGTTCCGCCGAGTCATTGTCATTGCCCTCATCGGCATCTCCATTGTCCGAACAGGCCGACAGGCTCAGCAGGAGCAGGGCGAGAATAGCCAGCTGCGGGAAGGGAATACTCGGTGGGCTGAAAGGCATAATGATCATTTTTATGGAAAACATGGCTGCTGAGACTCAACCGCGCGCTCAGGGTTCCGATCAAACCCGGCGCCAGCATTGGGGAAATCGGGCCGTCAGTATGGCAGGCGCATCGGGCGAAGCAAATTTCCCATTGCGGCCCAGACTGCTATGCTTGCCCGCTTTGGCAACCCGATTCCTACGATCAAAAGGTGTCCCATGAGCAACGAACAGGTTACGGGGACGAATAATGGCGGGCTGATGAACCGTATTCTCGACAAAGTCGAGCGGGTGGGCAACAAGCTCCCCGATCCCGCCATGCTCTTCGCCTCACTGCTGATTATTGTCTGGATCCTGTCCTGGGTCTTTTCCTTGTTCGAGTTCCGCACGCACATCCCCGGCACCGAAGACGCCGTGCAGGTGACCAATCTGCTGTCGGGCTCGGAGTTCGCCCACTTTTTGGCCAATATGGTCACCACCTTCACCGGCTTCGCGCCCCTGGGCGTGGTGCTGGTGGCCATGCTGGGCGTGGGCGTGGCGGAGCGAAGCGGCTACATCAATACCTCCATCAAGCTGCTGCTCAATACCACGCCCAAGCTGCTGCTGACCCCCATGCTGATCCTGGTGGCCATCGTCAGTCATACCGCGGTGGATGCCGGGTATGTGGTGGTGATTCCCCTGGGCGGCGTGATCTTCTATGCCGCCGGGCGCCATCCCCTGGCCGGGATTGCCGCAGCCTTTGCCGGGGTCTCCGGG
The DNA here is from genome assembly GCF_024170465.1 of Natronospira proteinivora. Classification (NCBI taxonomy): domain Bacteria; kingdom Pseudomonadati; phylum Pseudomonadota; class Gammaproteobacteria; order Natronospirales; family Natronospiraceae; genus Natronospira; species Natronospira proteinivora. The sequence goes on from NZ_JALJYF010000002.1 coordinate 808,730, forward strand.
GGCTTTTCGGCCAACTTCGTGCCTTCGGCCATCGATCCCCTGCTCATGGGCTTCACCGAGTCGGCGGCCCAGATCATCGATCCGGAACTGCAGCTCAACCCCCTCAATAACTGGGCCTTCACCTCGGCCTCCTGCCTGGTGATCGTGGCCGTGGGCTGGTGGCTCACCGATCGGGTCATCGAGCCCCGCCTGAAGGGCACCGAGATCGACGGGGATCCGGATGAGATGCCGGTGATCGAGGAGATCAACCGCCGCGATCGCGTCGCTTTCTGGATCGCCACCAGTGTCATGGGCCTGGGGGCCGTGCTGCTGACCCTGTCGGTGATTCCGGGCGACTCACCCATGCGTAGCCCGGACGGGGACATCGCCGCCTTCGATGCGCCGCTGATGCAGTCCATCGTGCCCCTGATCTTTCTGTTCTTCCTGATTCCCGGGGTGGTTTACGGCTATATCGCCGGCACCTTCAAGAACAGTGCCCAGGTCATCCAGGCCATGAGCAAGACCATGGAAGGCATGGCCTACTATGTGGTCATGGCCTTCTTCTGCGCCCTGTTCATTGAGGAGTTCGGTCGCTCCGGCCTGGGTGTGCTGCTGGCCGTGGAAGGCGGCAACTTCCTGCAGGGCCTGTCGCTACCCGGCCCCGTCACCCTGGCAGGGATTGTGGTCTTGGTGGCCTTTCTCAACATCTTCATGGGTTCGGCCTCGGCCAAGTGGGCCCTGCTGGCGCCCATCTTCGTGCCCATGCTGATGCAGATCGGCTTCTCGCCGGATCTGACCCAGGCCGCCTATCGTGTGGGTGATTCGGTCTCCAACATCATCACCCCGCTGTTGCCCTACTTCCCGCTGGTGGTGGTCTACTGTCAGCGCTATGTGAAGGGCACCGGCATCGGCACCCTGGTGTCGCTGATGCTGCCCTACTCGGTGGTCTTCATGGTGGTCTGGACGGCCTTCCTGATTGGCTACTGGCTGGTGGGCATGGCCACGGGTCTGCCCTTGGGCATCCAGTCCAACTACATCTACCCGGCGCCCTAAGACGCCCTAGGGCAAGCGCAAGAAAAACCGGCCACCTTAATGGTGGCCGGTTTTTTTATAGTCATCGTGGAATAGCGGAAAGCATGGTGATGCCCATCACCACCCTGAGCTCTACATCAGCAATTCGATCGAAGCCCAAGCCAACTCACCTCCTCCACTGCTTTCAGCCTGAAGGATCGAGTGCATGGGGGGATTTTCCGGGGCTGTGCGCGACACGGATGTCGCGCCCAGAGCGTCTCAGGGATGGATTCACAGCGTCCCCGGAAAATCCCCCCATGTAATCGAGCCGTGAAGCTCTGAAAGAGATCCACTCTCTCCGGCTGACCCAGCTTGAATCTTCTCGTAGGGGTTTTACAGAACCGTGCTGTGGCATTGAGCCATAGAGACCCTGCGCCGTGTTCTAACTGGGCTTGCTCAGGCTAATGTCTATTAGCTCCTTCCGAGTCCATTCAAGCTACAGACAGCTGAGAGTGTGGGTTTCTGTTTAAACTTTACGGCTCGAGTACAGGGTGGAACTGTCCAGGGACGCGTGGACCCATCCCTGGGGCTCTGTGCGCGACATCCCTGTCGCGCACAGCCCTGGCCAGCCCCACCCTGCACTCAATCCTCCTGAATTAAAGCAGTGGAGGAGGTGAGCTGGCTTGGGCTTCGTTCGCATTACTGAAATAGACAGCTCCGGATCGTGATGTACCTCACCATGCTCCCCGGAATCCCACGAATAAGCTTTTCCTGTGTCGACTCTCGTTCAAGGCATGCATGCCTTAGCCGGGATGGGTAGCGTTGGGCCAGAGGTGGAGGTATTTGAGGGCGGTGCCGGTGTTGAACAGCACCACTCTCTCGCCGCTCCCGATCCAGCCTTCCTCGGCCAGCTGAACCTGGGCGGCCAGACAGGCGGCCCCCTCCGGACAGGGGAAGAGGCCGCTGCGGGCGGCCATGATGCGGGCATATTCGATCATCTGGGCATCCGAGACCGTGACTGCCCGGCCCTGGCTCTTGCGCAGGGCATCCAGCACCAAGCGATCACCAAAGCTCTTGGGCACACGCATGCCGTCGGCCACCGTGGACCCATCCTGCCAGGGCTCGGCCTTGGCCTCGCCGGCCTCAAAGGCGCGAACCAGGGGTGCGCAAGTCTCCGCCTGCACCATGACCAGGCGTGGCCGCTCGGAACCGATCAGCCCCAGGGCCTCCAGCTCATCAAAGGCTTTCCAGAGCGCGACGATGCCCGTGCCACCCCCGGTGGGATAGATAATCACCTCCGGCAGGCGCCAGCCCATCTGCTCGGCAATCTCAAAGCCCATGGTCTTCTTGCCTTCCACCCGGCCGGGTTCGCGGAAGGTGGCCAGATTGAAACTGCCATCCCGCTCGGCCATGGCCTGGGCCCGCTTGCCGCATTCATCAATCAGGCCATCCACCAGCTCCACCCGGGCGGCATAGGCCCGGGCCTCGACCTGGAAGGACTCGGGCACGTCCTTGGGCATGAACACGGTCAGGGGCAAGCCGCTGGCTGCGGCATAGGCGGCGGCCGCACAGGCGGCATTGCCGGCACTGGGGGCGACCAGGGAGGTGGCGCCCAGTGCCTTGGCGCGACCGATGGCCACCGCCATGCCCCGCGCCTTGAAGCTGGCGGTGGGGTTGGCCGCTTCATCCTTGATCCAGGTGGGCCCGATGCCCAACCACTCACCAATGGAACTGGGCAGCAGCGGCGTGCCGCCGGCGCCCAGTTCGAAGCGCCCTTCCGGGAGCACCGGTAAAAGCCCGGCCCAACGCCATAGTCCCCGGCCGGGCTCGGGAATCCGGTCGCCCCGAGCCTGGTCCAGGTCATAGCGGGCCAACAAGGGTCCCCCGCATTCGGGGCAAGTCCCGATCAGCCGATCAATGGAGGCCGTCGCGCCACAGTGGCCGCATTCCAGCTGTTTGAGAAAGGAATCGCTCATGGGGTAACCGTCGCCAGTGAATCGAGGCTGGGCATTATGGCGGCTTTGCCAGCTGAATTCATGTCCGCAGGCGCCTTGTGTAAACTGACCGGCATCATTTCAAAGATCAAAAGGTTCTCCCATGTTTTCAATCATCACACGGCGTGGCTTGATGGCAATAGCGCTGGGGGCAGCGATGGGCCTGCTTGGCGCCTGTGAGACGGGGCCGAGTCAGGCTGACAAGCTACTGATCAACGGCAATGTCTACACCCTCTGGAACGAGCAACCTCGGGCGGAGGCGGTTGCGGTACGGGGCAACCGCATCCTCGCCGTGGGCAGCCAGGACAGCCTGGCAGACCACGTCGGCGAGGACACCGAGGTGATTGACCTTGGGGGCGCGACGGTGCTGCCCGGCCTGGCCGATTCCCATGTCCATCTGGCCGGTATCGGCGAGCGGGAAATGGGGCTGGATCTGGCCGGCATCGATAGCCTTGAAGCTTTCCTGGAAGCCGTTGAGGCCGAGGTGGAGCAGGCCGAAGGAGGGGACTGGATCGTGGGCCGTGGCTGGCTGGAAACCCACTGGGAGCCGCCGGTATTTCCCACCCGCGAGGACCTGGATGCCATCGCGCCGGACAACCCGGTCTGGCTGACCCGCGCTGACGGCCACGGCAGCGTGGCCAATTCCAAAGCCCTGGAGATCGCCGGCATTGATGGGGACACGCCCAGCCCGGATGGCGGCGAAATCCTGCATGACGACGACGGCGAGCCGGAAGGCATGCTGCTGGGCCGGGCCCAGTGGCTGGTGGGCCAGCATGTGCCGGAGCCGGACGCGGGCCTGGACGAGCGCCTGGTGCTGGGAGCACAACGCAGCCTGGAGATGGGCTGGACCCAGGTCCATATCGCCAGCGGCGATTACGAAGAAGTGGAAACCCTGCGGGATCTCTTTGCCAATGGCGAGATTCGCCTGCGGGTTCACCAGGCCCTGCGGGGCCCCAGCGAAGACGCGGAACGACTGGTAAGCGAAGGTGGTTTCAGCGGCCTGTATGAAGGCCGCTACACCATGCGTGGCCTGAAGCTGGCCGCCGACGGGGCCCTGGGTTCCGGTGGTGCCGCCCTGCTGGAGGATTATGAAGACCGGGAAGGCCGGGGTTATCTCCAGTTTGAGCGGGAGGAAGTCGAGCATCTGCTGGAGCAGGCCCTGCGTAACGGGGTACAGGTCTGGACCCACGCCATTGGCGACCGGGGCAATCGCTTCGCCCTGGATCTTTATGAGGACGCCTTCGAGGCGGTACCCGCCGGCGAACGGGCCATGGCCGATCCCCGCTGGCGTATCGAGCATGCCCAGCTGCTGCATCCGGATGACCTGCCCCGCTTCGCCGAGCTGGACGTCATCCCCTCCATGCAGCCCTCCCATGCCATCGGTGATCTGCATTACGCCCATCGGCGGGTGGGCAAGGAACGCTTGCGCACCGCCTACGCCTGGCAGAGCCTGATTGACACCGGTGTCCCCATCGCCGGCGGCTCGGATGCGCCGGTGGAGATGGGTGACCCCCGTATTGAGTTCTATGCCGCCGTCACCCGCTCGGATCTGGACGGCTTTCAGGATGAACACTGGTATCCGGAAGAGGCGGTGAGCCGGGAAGAGGCCCTTAAGATGTTCACCCTCTGGCCGGCCAAGGCCGTGTTTGAAGAAGATGTGCGCGGCAGCATTGAACCCGGCAAGTACGCCGATTTCAGCATCTTCGGCAAAGACCTTATGCAGGTCGAAGCCCAAGCGATTCTGGATGCCCCGGTGGTGATGACCATGGTGGGTGGCGAAATCCTCTTCGATGCCCGCGATTGATCACTGACAGGGACGGGGCGATGTAAAGCCCCGTCCCGCAACCAAGCCTGCTACATTGAGTAGATAAGGGAAACCAAGGCATTTCCCTCAGGCTCAGGAGTGTGATTTTCATGATGCGGCGATTCGTACTGGACACCAGTCTATTTACCAACCCGGACACCATGGAGCAGTTCTCTGCAGACCCCATGGAATGTGTTCGCGTGTTTCTCACCTTGGCCCGGCGAACCCCCACCGAGTTCTACATGCCCTTGTCGGTCTACGAGGAATTCATGCGGGTGCGGGAGCTGCCCGAAGACCTGGCCGCAGATTTCGAAACCGAAGTCTGGGTCCGCTCACCGCGTCGCTTCCAACTGACCATTCCCGCCGATGTGCTCTATGAGTTCATCAACGAGGTGCGGGAACGGATTGATCGTGGCCTGCGGATTGCCGAGGAACACACCAAGCGGGCCGGTGAGCTAGCCAAGATGCGCCCGGAGATCATCACCGAGCTGCGGGAGAGCTTTCGCAGTGCCATGCGCAAGGGCCTGCTGGATTCCCGTGAAGACGTGGATGTGGTGCTGTTGGCCATGGAGCTGGATGCGGAACTGGCCACCGCCGATCAGGGCATGCGCAAGTTCGCCAACCGGGTGGGGGTAAAGCTGGTCACCCCCGAATACCTGCGCCGGATCATGGAGAACCTGGGCCAGGGCTGACCCCGTTAATCGAACTGGCGGCCACCCTGAAGGGCCTGGTTGATCTTGCCGGTCATGCGCTGGTGGATGCGCTCGAATTCCAAAACCCAGTAATCGCCTTCCTGGCGTGGCATGCCCCGGTGAACCTTGACCCGTTGGCCACCGGTTAATTCAATGTGCTCCATGAAGCGATCGGCATTGTCCCGGTGATTGAAGCGGCAGCGGTAATGGTTGCTAACCCGCCCATTCTTCTGGCTTTCCTGAACCGCCCTGAACAGTCCCTGCATCATGGCATGACCCAGCTCATTCAAACGATCATGGTCATGCTGCTGGCCGTGCTCGGCCATGAATAGCCCCATGCGCAAAAAACGGTTGGTGAAGTACTCCGGTGGCAGATCCAGCAGGGCCTCGCCGGTCACACTGATGTCATAGATGTTGGATCGCCCGGTCACGTATTTGGCCCGTTGCTTTTGGTTCTCAGGTTTTAAGACCAGCCCTTCCTTGCCTTCCTCGTCCAATTGAAGAATCAACTCAGCCAGTTCATTCAACTCCTCCGGTTGATAACGGCCAAATATCTCGGCGGGCTGCAAGCCATAGTCTTCGACCAAGGCCATGCGCTCGGCCTGGGGCAGAAAGCCTTCTTCATTGCAGACCATCATGTCGAAGACAAACAAATCCACGTCTTCCTGGACCTGTGGCGAATGGCCTTCCAGATAGGGATTGCCGGGGCCGACAATTTCGGCACAGAGAATCAAATGGGGATAATCATCGAATATGGCCGGCTTGAGCAGATCATTCAGTCGATCGGTGGCAAAGGGGCAAATGAAGCCACCCCGGGACAAGGCATAGCACTGGCCCTCATGCTGAAAGATGCGGACATTGAAACCATCCATCTTCTCTTCCGCCCAGAAGGGACCTTCGAACTGTTTGCCGATGCCGGGGTCCAGGGCCTGGATTCGGGCAATGGAGGGGTAACCGGGAATCACCGTGCCATCGTCCAGGATCACACTGCCCTTGGGGACCTGACCCACGTCATCCCGCAGATGCGTATAGCTTAGATGGTCGAAAGTCAGTCTCTGCGCCTTGCCGCGTTCCAGGGCGGTTTCCAGGCTCTTGGCTTCCAACAGGCTCATGAATCCGCACTCCTTCAGGCAAGGCAAATTACTATCGAACCGGGAAGGTTCGACGCGAACTTGGCGCTAATGTCCGCGGCGGAACCGCATCGGCTCAATTTCTGTCGGTATAGGCGTGGGAACCGCTATAACGGTTCACCCCGCTGCGCGATAGTGCACCTGCTGACCGGGCAGTTCCACGGCCCCCAGGCCCAGGTAGTCGATGATGCCGGTGGCGGCCTGGCGGCCCTCGTAGACGGCGGTGACCACCAAGTCGGCACCGCGCACCATGTCGCCGCCGGCGAAGACCTTGGGGTTGGAGGTCTGCATCAGATAGGGCCCATGCTCGGCGGCCAGAACCCGGCCGTCTTCATGCAGGGTGATGCGATGATCCCGGAACCAGTCAGCCGGGTCCGGGCGGAAGCCGAAAGCCACCACCACGGCATCGGCCTCGATTACCTCTTCGCTGCCTTCCACCGCCTCGATGCGGTTACGGCCTTGTTCATCCGCGGTGAGTCGTGTGCGCATGAAACGTACACCGGTGGCCTGACCGTCTGCTTCCTCGATGGTCACGGGCTGGCGATTGAAGAGGAACTGAACCCCTTCTTCCCGGGCGTTTTTGTATTCCTTGCGTGAGCCGCGCAGCTGGCCTTCGCCCCGGCGGTGGACGCAGGTCACCGAGGCGGCGCCATGGCGGATGGCGGTGCGGTTGCAGTCCATGGCGGTATCGCCGGCCCCCAGGACCACCACCCGCTTGCCCTTCAAGTCGATAAAGCCGTCGCCCTGTTGGGCCCAGCCCTCCACATTGCGGACGTTGCCGATCAGATAATCCAGGGCCGGATGCACATTGGGCAACGCCTCGCCGGGGAAACCGCCGGTGACCGCGTCATAGGTGCCCATGCCCATGAAGACCGCATCATGGTCTTCGATGAGTTTTTCCAGGGCCACATCCCGGCCGATCTCGGTTTCCAGGATGAACTGCACCCCCATGCCTTCCATTACCTCACGCCGGGTGCGAACCACGTCTTTTTCCAGCTTGAAGGGGGGAATGCCGAAGGTCAGCAGGCCGCCGATCTCGCTATAGCGGTCATAGACCACCGGCTGCACACCATGGCGAATCAATACATCGGCACAGGCCAGGCCCGCCGGCCCGGCCCCGATAATGGCCACCCGCTTGCCGGTGGGCTGGGCCTCCACACTGGGCCGCCAGCCCTGCTTGAAGGCCTCATCGGTGATGTATTTCTCGATCGAGCCGATGGTCACTGCCCCATAGCCGTCATTGAGGGTGCAGGCCCCTTCACAGAGACGGTCCTGGGGGCAGATGCGTCCGCACATTTCGGGCAGGGAGTTGGTCTTGTGGGACAACTCCGCGGCCTCGAACAGACGGCCGTCTTCAATCAGGCGCAGCCAATGGGGAATATAGTTATGCACCGGGCATTCCCATTCGCAGTAGGGATTGCCGCAATCGATGCAACGGGCCGCCTGTTCACCGGCCTGGTCCTTGTCGTAATGACCGGTGATTTCCTTGAATTCCTGAATGCGCAACTCGGCCGGGGTAATACGCGGCATGCGACGGGGCACATTCAGAAAGTGAAGCGGATCTTTTCTGGCCATTTTTTAAGCTCCAAGCTGCAAGCCACAAGCTACAAGCTGTCTTTCCCGGATGAACATCATTGTGCCCTTAGCGAAGCGCAGGAAAAACTGATGCTTCGGAAAAAAGACATTCCCCGATGCAAGCACGAGTTGCTTGCAGCTTGAGGCTTGTAGCTCGCATTAAGCAGCACTGCTTAATGTGTCGATCAGCGATTCAATGTCCTCGGCCTTCGGTTTGACCAGCCAGAACTTGCCGATCCAGGCGCGGAAGTCATCCAGGATTTCCTGGCCCCATTCACTGCCGGTCAGTTCCACATGCTGCTGGATCAATTCCCGCAGGTAATGGACATGCTGTTCCAGGTATTCCAGTGAAATCCGGTGGATGTCGATGAGTTCGTGGTTGTAGTGGTCCACGAAATAGCGGTGTTCATCCAACACATAAGCGAAGCCGCCGGTCATCCCGGCCCCGAAGTTCAGGCCGGTCTCGCCCAGGACCACCACCACACCACCGGTCATGTATTCACAACCGTGATCGCCACAGCCTTCAATCACAGCGGTGGCCCCGGAGTTGCGCACCGCAAAGCGCTCACCGGCCTGGCCGGCGGCGAACAGTTCACCGCCGGTGGCCCCGTACAGGCAGGTATTGCCGATGATGGCCGAATCCCGGGCTCGGAAGCGACTCTCGGCCGGCGGGCGAACCACCAGGCGGCCGCCGTTCATGCCCTTGCCGACGTAATCATTGGCCTCGCCCACCAGGTCCATATGCAGGCCGCCCACGTTCCAGACGCCGAAGCTCTGGCCAGCGGAGCCTTCCAGGCGGATGTTGAGGGGGTGATCGGCCATGCCCTGATTGCCATGGCGACGGGCGATCTCGCCGGACAGGCGGGCGCCGATGGAACGGTTGAAGTTCTCGATGGGGTAATGGAATTCACCGCCGGCGTTGGCATCGATGGAGGGCAGGGTCTCGGCCAGCATCTGTTCGGCCAACTCGCCCTTGTCCCAGGGTTCGTTGCGGGGCTGCTGGGCAGCCCGGGGCCGGGTGGTCGCCAAGCCGCCGTCCGACAGCAGGGCGGAGATATCCAGGCCCTGCTGACGCTCGGTCTGGGCTTCCACCGCCTCCAGGTACTCCGGATGGCCGATCAGCTCGTCCAGGCTGCGCACGCCCATGGCCGCCATCCAGTGGCGGACCTCTTCGGCAATAAAGGTGAAGTAATTCACCACCCGCTCCGGGGTGCCCCGGAAGGCATCCCGCAGGCGTTCATCCTGGGTGGCCACCCCGGTGGTGCAATTATTCAGATGACAGACCCGCAGATAGGTACAGCCCATGGCGACCATGGGCGCGGTGCCGAAACCATAGCTCTCGGCCCCCAGGCAGGCGGCCTTGATCACGTCCAGGCCGGTCTTGAAGCCGCCATCAGCCTGCAAGCGGACCCGGCCGCGCAGGTCATTGCCGCGCAGGGTCTGCTGGACTTCGGCCATGCCCATTTCCCAGGGCCCGCCGCAGTACTTCACCGAGGTCAGGGGGCTGGCGCCGGTGCCGCCGTCATAGCCGGCAATGGTGATGAAATCGGCATAGGCCTTGGCCACACCGGCGGCAATGGTCCCCACCCCGGGGGCGGCCACCAGCTTCACCGAGACCTGGGCCTCGGGATTGACCTGCTTGAGGTCGAAGATCAGCTGGGCCAGATCCTCGATGGAGTAAATATCGTGGTGAGGCGGCGGTGAAATCAGAGCCACCCCGGGCCGGGCGTAGCGCAGCCGGGCAATCAGCTGGTTCACCTTGTGGCCGGGCAGCTGGCCGCCTTCGCCGGGCTTGGCCCCCTGGGCCATCTTGATCTGGAGCACCTCGGCATTGACCAGGTATTCCGCCGTGACCCCGAAGCGGCCGGAGGCGATCTGCTTGATCTTGGAGATGCGCTCATCCTTGAAGCGGGCCACATCCTCGCCCCCCTCGCCGGAATTGGAGCGGGCGCCAATGCGGTTCATGGCAATGGCCAGGGCCTCGTGGGCCTCCGGGGACAAGGCCCCCAGGGACATGGCCGCGGTATCGAAACGCGGCAGGATGTTCTCAATGGGTTCGACTTCCGACAGGGGAATGGGCTCAGGCGCGGTCTTGGGCCGCATGAGATCCCGCAACACCATGGCCGGGCGCTCGTTGACCAGTTGCTGGAAGGTCGTCCAGTCCTCCCATTGGCCGCTGATCACGGCCCGTTGCAGGGCATGGACCACATTGGGGTTCCAGGCGTGGTATTCGCCGTCGTGGATCCACTTGAGCAGCCCACCCTGGTCCCGCAGGGCCCGGCTGTCCCAGGCCCGTTTGGCCAGGGCGCGCTGATCCGCGTCCAGGTCCTTGAAACCGGCCCCGCCGATGCGGCTGGTGGTGCCGGCAAAGCAGGTCTCGACCACGTCATCATCGAGGCCGACGATCTCGAACAGGGCCGCCCCGCGATAACTGGCGATGGTGGAAATCCCCATCTTGGAGAGGATCTTGAACAGACCCTTGCGGATGCCGCGGCGAAAGGCCCGACCCGGCTCCCGCCGTTGGCTGGGGTCGATCTCTCCCTGGCGGACCATATCGGCGATCACTTCATAGGCCAGCCAGGGGTGAATGGCGGTGGCCCCGTAGCCGATCAGGCAGGCGAAATGATGGGGGTCTCGGGCGGTGGCCGTCTCCACCACCAGATTGACCGAGGCCCGCAGACCGGTTTCCACCAATCGACGATTGACCGCGCCGGTGGCCAACAGGGCATGAACGGGCAGGGATTCGGGCCCGAACTGCCGGTCGGAGAGGGTAATGACCCGAACCCCTTCCCGGGCGGCGGCTTCGGCTTCATCCGCCAGCTGCGCCACGGCCGCTTTCTGGCCCAAGCCGGGTTCCCGGTTCAGGGACAGGGTTATCTGGGGCCAGCGCTCGGCATCCAGGTTCTGGATCAGTTCGAACTTGCGGGTGGAGAGAATAGGCGAGCCCATCAACACCCGTTCGCCCAGCTTGGGGCCGGGCTCGAAGGGATTGAGCTCCGGGCCCAGGCGGGTTTCCAACGACATCACCAAGCGTTCCCGCAGGGGATCGATGGGCGGATTGGTCACCTGGGCGAACTGTTGCCGGAAGCCGTCATACAGGGACCGGGTCCGCCGGGAGAGCATGGGCAGGGGGGTATCATCCCCCATGGAGCCCACCGCCTCGGCCTCGTGCAAAGCCAATGGGCGCAGGATATGGTCCCGCTCCTCAAAGCTCAGGCCAAACAGCTTCTCGGCCCGGTTCAGGGACTCCCCTTCCAGGGGCTCGGCACTGAGCTTTTCGTCCACCAGGACCGAACCGATCCAGGTGGTGCCGTCCCGCAACCATTGACGGGCCGGATAGCGGGCGGCGATTTCCTCGTCCAGTTCCCGGGGGTAGATCAAGCGCCCCTCCCGGGTGTCCACGGCAATCATCTGGCCGGGGCCCAGGCGCCCCTTTTCCACGATCTCACCGGGGGCGGCATCCAGCACACCGGCCTCGGAGGCCAGCATGATGATGTCCTTGTCGGTGCGGCAGTAGCGGGCCGGACGCAGGCCGTTGCGATCCAGGGCGCAGGCGGCATAGCGGCCGTCACTGAGCACCACGCCCGCGGGACCGTCCCAGGCTTCCAGATGCATGCCCACCATCTCGAAAAAGGCGCGCACATCAGCGGAGCGGGTCTCATCGTTCTGCCAGGCCGGGGGAATCAGGATCCGCATGGCCAGGGGCAGGTCCATGCCGCCGGCGATCAACACTTCCAACAGATTATCCAAACTCTCCGAATCCGAGCCATCCATTTTCACGAAGGGGGCCATATCCGCCCAGCCTTCGATGGCCTCTCCATTCTCCCCCTGGGGGATCCAGCTTGTTTCCCGGGCCTTGGCCCAGGCGCGGTTGCCGGAAATGGTGTTGATCTCCCCATTGTGGGCGAGATAACGAAAGGGCTGGGCCAGGCGCCACTGGGGCAGGGTGTTGGTGGAGAAGCGCTGGTGAAAGACCACCGAGGCGGTGGCCAGCTCGGGATGGGCCAGATCCGGATACAGCACCGGCAGATACTCGGGCATCACCAGGCCCTTGTAGCTCAGGGTGTCCGGGGACAGGCTGGGGATGTAGAAATAATCGTCTTCTGCCATCGCCCGCTCGGCGCGGCGGCGGGCAAAGATCAGGCTGAGACGATAGCGGCGATCGCTCATCCCGGCGGGACGATCCACAAAAACCTGCTCGATGCGCGGCTGGCTCTTGGCCGCCTCACGACCCAGGGCCTCGGGGTCGGTGGGCACTTCACGCCAGCCCGCAACATGCAGGCCATGGGCCTGCAAGGCCTGATCCAGGGCAGCACGACCGCTGCCAGGGGCCTGGGGATTGAGAAAGACGCTGCCCACGGCGAAACCGTCCGCCAGCTGCAAACCGGCCTCCCGGGCAACGACAGACAAAAAGGCCTCGGGACGGCGCAGCAGCAGCCCGCAGCCGTCACCGGTTTTGCGGTCAGCCGCCACCGCACCCCGGTGGGTCAGCCGTTCCAGTGCGCGCACGGCGGTACGAACCAGGTTCGCGGAGGCACGCCCCTGCATATCGGCCACCAGGCCGAAACCACAGCTGTCGCGCTCGAACTTGGCCCGGTAGAGGGTATTGCGCATATCCGCCGGCTGTTGGGTCACACCCATTCTCCCCTTGCAAGTGACGACGATCGGCTGGCTGCCGAATAGCCAAACGCCTGTTTGATTCAGCACCTTAGTGTCGGTTCAATCCCGAATGGAAACAAGCCCACAATCAGGGATCGGCTTGGCTGATTGTCGCATGATGCCGGACAAGATCGCCGCCATGTGACCATACGTTCTATGGGGTATCGCAAAGCACGTGGCTTTCCAATAAAGGGATAACAAGCAGGATTTGTTTCAAAACTTGAAATAGACGAACAAGCGACCGTGATTCTTGCTGTCCTTGTCGATGCGATGATAACGCTGTTTGATATCAGGCCGTTCCAGGAACTTGAGGACCCGCTTCTTGAGCTGCCCTGAGCCTTTGCCTGGGATGATCTCCACCACCTTGATTTTCTTCTGCTCGGCTTCCTCGATCACACGGTTCAAGGCCTCGTCGATTTTTTCACCTTTGTTGAAAATGTCGTGCAGGTCCAGTTTCAACTTGGCCATGATCACTGACCTCCTTGCTTTAACCAGCTGGCCGACAGGATTGCTTGGCCCTCTGCCAGTGCAGTATCCAGGTCCTTACGAACCCGGCGCAAGAACTCAATGGGATCCGTTTCATCGCCTGGGCGCACTACGGCCCATCCATTCCGTCCATGGTTCTTGACCTGGTACAGGGCATGATCCGCCAGATCCACAATAGCCTCCCAACTCAAGGATCTCCCCTGTGTTTCCGGCATCAGGGGGTATTCGGAAAAACCGATGGAAACGGTAATATTGACCTGATGATCTTCATCAATGAAAAAGGCTTCATCACCCATTTTTTTCTGCAGTCGGTGAATGATCGTTTGGGTATTACTCCGTGCCATTTCACGGAAGATTATTAGAAATTCCTCTCCACCCCACCGCACCACGTAGTCACCGCTACGAACCAGCGCTTCCAGTCGTTTGCCCAATTGCTTGAGAACCAGGTCGCCGGCACGATGCCCCTGTTGGTCATTGACCTGCTTGAAGTGATCCACATCCATGAGCGCAAAAACCATCACTAAATCATCTCCCGGTAGCCGACCTCGGAGACGCTCGAAGTGAGCAAGATCACGGGCCATCTGGCCATAAAGATAACGGCGGTTACGCAGCCCTGTCAGCGGATCAGTCTGACTGGCATCGCGCAGGGCCCTGTTGGCTTCCACCAGACGATTATTGGCGATACGCAATTCTTCGGTCCGCTCATTAACCTCCCCCTGCAACTGAGCCTGCCGATGGCGGAGCTGGCGCACCCGCCAGCGATAGCCAAGCAGGAACAACAAGAGAAGCAGACCCAGGCCACTTAAGGGAAACCACAGCGTTTCATGAAAGCGGGGTGGAATCCTGAATTCCAGTGATGCCGGCTCATCAACCCAGACCCCGGCGTTATTGGCCCCTCTGACCTGAAAGCGGTAGTCACCGGGGGGCAGATTGGTATAGTCGGCGCGACGCTGGGATACATTATCCAGTGATCGCCATTGCTCATCGTATCCATCAACCCGAAACTCCAGACGGATGCTTCGGGGGTCCTGAAAACTCAAGGCCGTAAAGGCAAAGGCCACATCCCGAACCCCCACAGGCAATTCATGCCGTTGGCCGGGCTGGTGATCATGCCAGCGATCCTGATAATAAATTTGTTCCACCAGCATTCCCGGAGGGACGGTATTGCGAAAAATCGCATCCGGGCGAATGCGTACCACACCACCCCGGGTAGGTAACCAGAGTCCATCATCCCGCATCAGCCCCTTGGCGTGTCCAGCCCCGTTACAGCAATAGGCCTGTTGACTGCCGATATGACGCCCGCTTTCACTGAGAATCATTTCTGCATTGACTGCCTGGGCCCGGCCATTGGCCACCGCACGAACCTCTTCCACCGCAACCCGATAGAGCCCGTGAAAACCGGCTACCCAGATATGGCCGTCTCCATCATCGCTAACAAAGTAGGCCGCGTTGGTCGGCAGTCCTTCCTCAACACTGATGCGCTGCCATTGATCATTACTCCTGGCAAACAAACCGGAATCAATGGAGGTCAATACTATTAAATCCTCATCCACACGGTGAATGGCCGAGTAATCGGCCCCGGGCAACAAGCCGTGTCTTTCACCCAAGGCGGTCAGCTTGTCTGGTGGGCCACGATAAAGGCCACTGTTGGTGGCTACCAGCAGAGAACCACCCGCCTCGACGCGCACCTGGCGAACCATTCGACTGCCAATACGATCGGATACTCGCTCCAATGCGTCGTCTCCACGCCACAGAAAAAGTCCTGCCGTGGTGGCAAAGAAATATCGCCCATGGGGCCCCGCCGGAACGATGCCGTTGATCTGATAGGGACTGAGCCGATCAAATACTGTCGGCGTATTCAGTTCACCGCTTTCTGGATCCATCAAGACCAGGCCACGACGGGTCCCAATCCACAAGCCCTCAGGCCCTTGATGCAGGGTATAGGCGTGGGGATGGGGCAAGGCATGACCGGGTATAACAAGCTCAAATAGCTCGTCGGACAAATGGCTCAGGCCGTCATTGCTGCCGACCCAGACCCCATCATCGTCAGCATTAGCCACGCTCCAGATCAGGGGCTCATGCAAACCCTGGGGTTCATTGAAACGCTCAGTCCATCCGGCCCAGTAACGGGCCAGGCCATCCCGGAAGCTGCCCAGCCACAAATTGCCTTCATGGTCCTGGTGGATGCTTTGGATCTGACGGTGGGCATTGGGGTGGTCGGCATCAATCACTTCCTTCAATACCCCGCCGTGTATCCGCAGCAAGGCATGGTTACTGCCCACCCATAGGGTGTCACTGTCATCGGAGTACAGGGCATCCACGGGCTGACCCTGCATTTCCGGCATCGGCACAAAGGGGATCAAGCGATTGTCGCTGTACCGGAAAAGACCATCATTGCTGCCCACCCAGAGCTCACCGTCGTGACGGGCAAAGCCACTGACCTGCACAGCCTCCAGACCTTTGGGTAATGCATGGGGAGATGAAAGGCCATCCTGTCCTAGGAAGCGGAATTGACCCAGGCCACCCAGCCAGACCCCGTCTGCTTCGCTGAACAGGCTGTAGACCGGTCCCATATCCGGAAAGGGCAGCGGTTTGAGTCGATGACCGTCGGCCTCGAATAAGCCTTCCTCGGCGGCCACAAGGATTCGACCATTGGGGGTCTCGTCGATGGCCCAGACCGTGATCTCCTGGGGGCGGCCGTCCACATCAGGCGGACCACCGATGGAATGGAATGCCCGTTGCTGGTAGAGCGCCACGCCTTTGTAGGTGGCAACCCAAAGGCGACCCTGACTGTCCAAGTGCAGATCGTAAATGAAGTTCCCGGGAAGGGCATCCACTTCTTCCGCCACCCAGGTGGTAAAGCGAACGCCATCGAAACGGGCCAGGCCTTGCTGGGTCCCCACCCAGATATAGCCCTCCGGACCCTGAGCGATGCTGGTCACGGTAATCTGCGGCAAGCCGGATTCCAGGGACCAGACATCACGGACAAAATCCTGGAAGCGCTTGCCCGCCCACTCCCGTTCTGCCTGTGCGGGAGCACAGACCAGTGACAAGAGCATGATAATAAACAGAAAACGAATCATGGGCGGTGGAGGCTCCCGGAAGCGGTTGGCGAAATCATGGCCATCAGGCTTCCGTGCCGGCATTTCCTGCTTGGGCAAGCCACTGAAATGTTCCCGAAGCAGGTTCAGGGGCAGTGCCCGAGCTCAGCATAGCCCGTTTAGCCCTCGGGATCAGAATCCGTCAAATCCACGCTGCCACTGGCTGGAAATATCAAACCAGAGTTCATACTCCTGATCGTTATCCGGGTCCCGCACTACCACGCGGTCGTGGGTGCCCAGTTCATCAGCCTCCAGGTCGCTGTCCAACAATTCCAGACCGAACAGACTGACAAAGCTTTGCAGCTCTCTGGTACTAATAACCGAGAAAGCCGAAGCCCGGGATTCCCCATCACCGCTTTCCCGAATGGCGGAGAACAAGGCCCTTAAGACATGATCATGGCGCTCGCGACGACGCTGGTCACCGCGCTGAGCATAGACGGCACGTGCCACGTAATGGGCGTCCAGCGACACATAGTTTTCTTCCAGAATACGGCCTGCCAGACGCAGGGCATCCCCATAACGGCCGGCGTCCAGCGCCTGAAACATGGTGTCGGAGAACTGCTGTTCAGCCCCGGCATAGGGCTGGTAAAAGGACGTCTTTACAAACAAGGTCCGCAGCTCAGCATAGTCCACTGCCTCATGGTCCTGCTGGGCCTGCTCGACCCGTTCAATATAGCCCTCGGCGGCAGCCGGATCCGGGACCCAGGCCGCCTGTTCCCTGTCCACGGCCGCCTCCTCCACCTCGGGCCCCGGTGTCGCGCAGGCGGTCAGAAGCAGGGCGGCCAAAAGCCACGGGATCAGGCCCCGGTGTCCGGGTTGGGCAGACTGGCTGTTCGGCATTGTCATGGACATTAACTTGAACCAAAAGGAATGGAAATCACAAGATGGGCGGACTGCAGGTCCACCGATCCGCGTACTGCCGAATAGTCACCGGACTCGCCGGTGCTCATGCCATCCAGTACATCGTGCCGGAATTCCAGGCCCATGACCATTTGCTCGCCAATGGTCCAATTCAGGCCCATGGAGGCCCGCAGCATATAGCCACTGTCATCGCCATCATCGGCATGGTGCCAGCCCTCCTCCGAGGGTCGACGTGGATCGCGCAGGCTGTTGCGAGCCACACCGGCCCCCAGACCCAGATGGGGCTTGAGGGGGCCCCAGCCGGAGAACTCGTGACGCAGGATCAGAATTGCGTAATCGCTGCGAAAATCTGCGGTGAAGCCCGCCGTGGCTTGATCCACCGCCACTGCTTCGCCGCGAAGGATGACCGGGCCGCTCCGGCCCAAGCGCAAGCCGGCCCACCAGGCACTGCCGTTGCCTGCCGTATCCATAATCCGGGTGTCAAAACCCAGGGCCCAGCTGCTGCCCGAGCCGCTGGCCAAAGGGCCACTGTCGCCACAAGCCAGGAAATAATCATTCGCCTCATCCGAGGTATCACAATCCACATCACTCAAGGTTCCGGGACGGGCCTCACTCACGCCGCCTTCCAGGACCCAGCGAGCCGCAGGCAGTTCCGCCGCCACCATGGGACAAGCCGCCATGAGCGATACGGCGAGCCCCACGGCCAGCTGATGGGACGATGGAAGCGTGACAATGCGGCTAGGCATGGGGGGTGCCTCGAGGCCGGGTGAGCAGGGTAACGAGCACAATGGCCACGGCGGCCAAGGCAAAGCCTGGCACCAGTTCGTACAGCTCAAACAGGCCACCCTCCAGGCGGTCCCAAATGATCACTGTGGCGCCACCCACCAGCATGCCGGCACCTGCGGCAAGACGGTTCATGGCGGGCCAAAGCAGCGAGATCAGGATCACCGGACCAAACACCGCCCCAAAGCCGGCCCAGGCATAGCCCACCAGATCCAGCACCAGGCTCTCCGGGTCCATGGCCACCACCACCGCCGCCAGGGCCACCAGGACCACGGCACCGCGGCCCACCCAGAGGAGTTCCGACTGCTCGGCATTGGGGCGCAAAAAGGCCTTGTAAAAATCCTCGGAGACCGCGCTGGAGGAGGCCAGCAACTGGGAGTCGGCGGTGCTCATCACCGCCGCCAGAATGGCGGCGAGGATGACCCCGGCAATCACCGGGTGGAACAGGGCTTGGCTGAGATGGATAAAGACCTGCTCGCGATCATCCCCGGACAGGGCCGGCTCCAGCGAGACAATGCCGATCATGGCCACCATCACCGCCGCCACCAGGCAAATGCTCACCCAGCCGATGGCCACCCGGCGGGAGAAGACCAGCTCTTCGGGATCGCGAATGGCCATGAAGCGGGCCAGGATATGGGGTTGGCCGAAATAGCCCAGCCCCCAGCCTAACAGGGAAAGAATGGCGATAATCCCCATGAACTGGCCTTCGGTATCGGTGAGCGGGTTCCACAAGGCGGGATTCACCTCGTTCACGCCACTGACCAGGCCACCGATGCCCCCAAGGGTAAACAGGCCCAGCAGGGCTACCGCCACCAGGGCCAGGAACATGAGCGCGGCCTGGAAGGCATCGGTCCAGCTCACGGCCAGAAAGCCACCGATCAGGGTATAGAAGAGAATCGCCGCCAGGCCGGTGAACACCGCCCAGCGATAATCCATGCCAAAGGCGCTCTCGAACAGGGTGCCACCGGCGGCCAACAGGGAGCTGACATAGAAGGTAAAGAAGAACAGGATGAACAGGGCGGCGACCACTCTCAGGATACGACTGCCATCCGCGAAGCGGGCTTCCAGGAAATCGGGAATGGTCAGGGCGTTGCCCAGGCGTTCGGTTTCCGTGCGCAGGCGCCGGGCCACCAAGCGCCAGTTCAGCCAAGCGCCCACCGCCAAGGCAATGGGCATCCATATTTGATCCAGGCCCGAGATATACACCGCCCCCGGCAAGCCCAGCAGCAACCAGCCACTCATGTCGGAAGCCTGGGCGGACAGGGCGGTGGTCCATTTGCCTAGTTTCCGCCCCCCCAGAATGTAGTCGGCCAGACTGGTGGTACGCAGAAAAGCCAATGCACCGATGGCGAAAACCACCAGCAAGTAGACGACAAAGGCGGCAACAATCAGGCCATTGGTCTCGCTCATGCATCACTCCCGGGGAAATTCAGGCCAACAAGTGTAATTCACAGCTGGGCGTCTGCCTATGGCGGACAAGGCGGCCCGACTGTACTACGCTAGAAGAGGTCGATTGCCTTCGACATTGCAGTATCAATTCAAGTCACAAAGGGAGAACGGGATGCAAGAATATCTGACATTCAAGAAGATGATCACGCCGGCCTTCATTCAAATCATCTTCTGGATTGGGGTTGCCGGTATTGTGATTGCCGGCCTGCTGGCCATGGACCAATCGGTATTTGGTGGCCTGCTGGGGATCGTGGTGGGTTTGCTGGTCTGGCGAATCTACTGTGAGCTGATGCTCATTCTGTTTAAGATTTACGAGCGGCTGGGCGAAATCTCCAATAACACCACCGCATAAGATCATCGGCAAGAAAGCGGGAGAGGGTCAGCCTCTCCCGCTTTCCTTATTCATGACTTACACCTGTTGTTCCTCAACCCAGCGCTGCACTTCCTGCTCCAGGATATCCAGGGGCACAGCACCATTGCGAAGAATCATATTGTGGAAGGACTGGATATCAAAGTCCTCTCCGAGCGCTTCTTCCGCTTCTTCCCGTAGCCGCTGAAACTCCAGCTGACCAATCTTGTAGGCCAGGGCCTGGCTGGGAATGGCCATATAGCGTTCCGCCTCCGATACGGCCCGTGCTTCACCCACGGCGGAATTTTCGTACATGTAATCCAGCACCTCATCCCGGGACCAGCCGTGATAATGCAGGCCGGTATCCACCACCAGTCGAATGGCGCGCCAGAGTTCGGCGTTCAGCATGCCGAAGTACTGATAGGGGTCTTCATACATCCCCATTTCCGGTCCGATGGCTTCGGCATACAGGGCCCAGCCTTCGATGAAGGCGGTGTTGCCGCCAAACTGGCGGAAACGGGGCAGGTGCTCCTGTTCCTGCTGCAGGGCAATCTGGAAGTGATGGCCCGGTACGGCTTCGTGGAGGAAAAGTGACTCCACCGCCCAAAGGGGCCGGGCGGAAAGATCATAGGTGTTCACATAGAAGACCCCCGGACGGGAACCATCCGGAGCCGGGCGCATATAGGAAGCCCCGGCGGCACTCTGCTCCCGATAGGGTTCCACGGCCCGGATCTCGTATTCCGCCTCCGGGGTCAGATCGAACAGGGCCTTGGCGGCTTCGTCCACCCGTTCGCGCAGATCCTCATAGGCCTGAATCAGTTCTTCCGGGTCATCCACATAAAACTGCTCGTCCTCGGCGGTGAACTCGAAAAACTCATCCAGGCTGCCTTCAAAACCCACCTGCTCCATCACATCGCGCATCTCGCCATGGATTCGCTCCACCTCGTCCAGACCGATCTGATGGATTTCGGCCGGACTCAGATCCGTGGTGGTGGTCTGGGCGACCATATAGGCATACCAGTCGTCCCCTTCAGGCAAGGCGTGCATGCCGTCGGCCTCCAGGGTCTCGGGTAGATATTCCTCGTCCACGAAATCCCGGAGCCGAGCATAGGCCGGCACCAGCACCTCGCGGATGGTCTCCCGATAGGCGTCGCGAATCCCTTCGGCCTCGTCTTCGTCCATATCGTCCGGCAGTTCACTCACCGGCCGCCAGAACAGACTCTCCTCGGGGTCGTCCACCACATGGGCATCCAGCTGATCCCGGGTACGCTCCATCAAAATGGACGGCTGGACCACATCCCGCTCCATACCTTCGCGCATGTTGTCGATGGCCTGGTCCACCCAAGTGGAGAAGTCCTCCATGCGACCCAGGAAGTTGTGGTAATCCTCGGCATCCTCAAAGGGCTGAGCCCCCTCACCGGAACCCAGCTGGGCCAGGGTGTTACCGAAGTTGCGGAACTGGTTGAGGGGCAAAAGATGACTGGGGAAGCGGTGGCCCTCTATGGCCTGTTCCCGTTCACGAAGGAAAATCTCCCGGCTGAGGCGATCCTGGTGGTCCAGGCGATCCGGGTCAATTGCCCTGACTTGCTCCAGGAACTGTTCTTCCAGAGCCAGGCTTTCTTCCCGGAATTCCGGGGAAATGGTAATCGCGAGACGGTCATTGAAACGATGATCACCCTGGAAAGTGGCCCGCAGTGGATTACGCTCCAGCTGGGTCTGGAAGTAGTCCTCAAAGGCTTCATGCAATGCGTCGCCTGCCTCCGCTTGATCGGCTTGCGGCTGAGGCTCACCGTTGGGCGTTTGCTCGTCAGCTTGGTCATCAGCCGGCTCACAGGCCACCAGCAACAAGCCGAGCAGGGCGATGGCAAGTAGTAAAGGGGATCGTTTTTTCATCATGCTCACCTATTTGGCTTGAGATCAGGGAAATAAGCCGCAGCGTCAGCGAATGCAAGACGAGGGCAAAGTCCATAAGATAGTGCGCTTTCGCGGCCATTGCCAAAGTGGCCATGCCTTTCACCATACCGATGTTCCTGCCATGCGCCTACGACTGCTGCTGCCCGGATTGATTCCGCTGTTGCTCATTGCCCTGGTCGCCTTCTTGCTGCCCTGGCTCCAGGGCCTGGGGCCCGATGCCCTGCAACGCCTTCCCCTCAGCCCCATTCTGCTGGGGATCCTCATGGGCATGGCCCTCGGTGGGGTGGCGCAGCGGCGACCCGATTGGGGCCCCGGGATCACCCTGGCGGCCGGGCCGTGGCTGAAGTTTGCCGTGGTCCTGATCGGGCTTCGCCTGAGCCTGGGGGAATTGGCGAGCACCGGCTGGATGGCCTTGCCCCTGGTGATCGGGGTCATCGTGACCGGTCTGCTGGCCGCGCTGCTGATCGGCCGGGCACTAGGCATCGGGGCGCGGCTGACGGCCTTGCTCGGGGTGGGCACCGCCATCTGTGGGGCCTCGGCCATTGGCGCCACGGCTCCCGCCATCGGCGCGCGCCGGGAAGAGACCGCCTACGCCGTGGCCTGTGTGGCGGTATTCGGTCTGGCGGCAACCCTTTTCTATCCGCCGCTTTTGCATTGGCTGTTGGGGGATGGTCATGCGGCGGGCCTGGTACTGGGCGGAGCCATCCACGACACCGCCCAGGTTATGGGCGCGGCCGCCCTTTATGAACAGATCTGGCCCGGTGGGGGTGCGCTGGAGGCGGCCACGGTCAGCAAGCTGATGCGCAATGCCGCCATGTTGGCGGTGATCCCTCTGGTGGTGATGATGGTCGGGGCCGGCGGCAGTGGCGCTCGCAGGATTCCCCGCTTTCCTCTGTTCATCCTCGGCTTTCTCGCCATGGCCGGGCTGCGAAGCCTGGGCGACACCAGCGTGCCGGCGACCTGGCAACCCGGATGGGAGACCCTGATTGAGGCGGGTACCCAATTGAGCCAGTTCCTCTTTGCCATGGCCATGGCCGCCCTGGGCATGGGTGTGCGGCCCAGCATCCTCCGGCAACTGGGCTGGCGCCCGGCCGTTCTGGCCCTGCTCACCGCCCTGCTGGTGGGGGCCAGTGCCCTGGCCCTGGTCACCCTGAGCCTTTGACCGCCGCATCGCTTAAATTCAAACGGTTGTTCGACCGGGGCGCCCAGCTATGGCATCATCAGCGGCAACTTCAGATCACCATCATTCAGGAGGTTTCGCCATGAGCGAGAAGGCCATGCGTCGGGTCGCGATTCTCGGGGGTAACCGCATCCCCTTTTGTCGTGTTGGGACCCATTACAAGAAAGCCAGCAACCAGGACATGGCCACCGCCGCCCTGCAAGGTCTGGTGGAACGCTGCAACATCAAGGGCGAGCGGCTGGGTGATGTGAGCCTGGGCGCGGTGACCAAGCATTCCCGAGACTGGAACCTGGCACGCGAATCGGTCCTGGGGACGGACTTGAACCCGGAAACCCCTGGCTTTGACCTGACCCGGGCCTGCGGTACCAGCCTGGAAGCGGCCAATCTGATCGGCAACAAGATCGCGACCGGCCAGATCGAAGCGGGCATTGCCGCGGGTACCGACACCGCCAGTGATGTCCCGGTGACGGTGAATGAGGGCTTTCGTGATGTCCTGATGCAGGCACGCTTCGCCCGTTCCGGCGGGGAACGCTTCAAGGCCCTGTTGAAACTTCGCCCTCGCCATCTCAAACCCAGCTTTCCCGGCGTCAGTGAACCACGTACCGGCATGGGCATGGGCCAGCACTGCGAACTAATGGCCCAGGAGTGGGAACTGACCCAGTCCGAGCAGGATGAACTGGCGCTGGCCAGTCACAAGAAGGCGGCCAAGGCCTGGGAGGAAGGCTTCTTTGATGGTCTGGTCACGCCCTTCCGCAATGCCGACAAGGACAACAATGTCCGCCCCGACAGTTCCCTGGAGAAGATGGCGACCCTGAAACCGGCCTTTGACCGGAAATCCGGCAAGGGCACCCTGACCGCAGCCAACTCCACGCCACTGACCGATGGGGCCGCGGCCGTGCTGCTCGGTTCCGAGGAATGGGCCAAGGAGAAGGGCCTGACCCCCATGGCCTACCTCAAGGATGTGGAATCGGCGGCGGTGGATTTCGTTCAGGGCGAGGGTTTGCTTATGGCCCCGGCCTTTGCGGTGCCGCGCCTGCTCAAGCGCAATGGCCTGAGTCTGCAGGATTTTGATTATTACGAAATTCACGAGGCCTTCGCCGCGCAGGTCTTGTGCACCCTGAAGGCCTGGGAATCCGAGGATTTCTGCCGCAACAAGCTGGGTCTGGACAAGGCAATGGGCAGTATCGACCGCGACAAGCTGAATGTGAAAGGCGGGAGTGTGGCCCTGGGTCATCCCTTCGCGGCCACCGGGGCCCGGGTACTGGCTTCCGCAGCCAAGCTGCTGGAAGAAAAAGGCAGCGGGCGGGTACTGATCTCTGTCTGCACGGCAGGCGGCATGGGCGTGACTGCCATCGTGGAACGCTAGAACGCGCTTGCGCCTGCGGGCGAGCAACCCCGGTTATCGGTGGTGATTGGGCCGCGGTAACCGGGGTTTTTTATGCCTCGTTTTTTCGCGGCCCGCACGAGGGCGGTCTAGTTCCCCCAACATCCTGATCAGGCTAAAAAAAAACACTCACCGTACCAGCCAATGGGGTTCGGGCAGATGAACCTAATTAGGTGCTGTTGTATTCCCCCAACTTGCTAGGGCCCGCACTTGCCGCCATTATGTTGCGCTGTCGTGTTCCGGTCGGCATCACGGTCAGACCGGTTTTCTGGCTCAACAACGCTCTCTCGATGGTAGTCGGGAGATCAGACCTTTGGGGGTCGCAATGGATACTTTCAACCAGATCATGGCCAATATTGGTGATATTATCTGGCATCAGAATGTGCTGTTCGTCCTGCTCGCCACCGGTGTGCTATTCACCATTTGGAGTGGCTTCTGCCAGTATCGCGCCCTGACCCACGGGCCCGCGATTCTGACGGGGCGTTACGACAACAAGGACGACAAAGGCGCAATCAGTCATTTCCAGGCGCTGTCCACAGTCTTGTCGGCAACGGTGGGGCTGGGGAATATTGCTGGTGTGGCCTTGGCGGTTGCCTTGGGTGGGCCCGGCGCGGTCTTCTGGATGTGGGTGATCGGCATCGTCGGCATGGCGATCAAGCTCACCGAAGTGACCCTCTCCATGCTGTACCGGAATATGGACAACCCTGAAGAGCCCCATGGTGGTCCCATGTGGGTGGTCTCCCGTGGGTTGCGGGAGCTCAAACCGTCGCTGGGCTGGCTCGGCAAGACTATTGGCGCGATATTCTGTGTCACCCTGCTGGTCTCCACTATTACCGGCGGCAACATGTTCCAGGCCTGGAGCGTGGGCGAGATCACCAACAGCTACTTCGGCGTTCCGACCTGGGTATGCGGGCTGATTCTCGCCTTCGTGGTTGGCTTGGTCATCATCGGGGGCGTGAAGCGAATTGGCCGCGTAGCGGCCACCCTGGTGCCCTTCATGGTGGTGGTCTATCTGATCTCCGCTGTGATCGTGATCGGGGCCAATTGGCAGGTGGTCCCCGAGACACTGGTTCTGATCGTGACCTCGGCCTTTAATCCCCAGGAAGCCACCGGTGCCTTCATCGGCGGCGGCATGGGCATGGCGTTGCTGATCGGTATGCAGCGTGCGCTCTTCTCCTCCGAAGCAGGCCAGGGTTCGGCACCGATTGCCTATGCCGCAGCCAAGACCCGGGAACCGGCCCGCGAGGGCATTGTGGGGGCTACAGGGCCTTTCATCGACACCATCGTGGTCTGCACCCTGACCGCCATGGTGATCCTGACCACCGGTACCTGGAACCGGGATGCGGAAGCCTATTACGATGCCGCGCCTGAAATCACGGAACTGGCGGAGGAAGACGGGGATCGCATCTGGTCCCTGGGAACCACACCACTGCCGGAACGGGAAAGTACTCGGACCCAAGAGTGGGATGGAAGCGAAAACGTCTTCATGGTGGTACGTGGCAGTGAAAACCCGGCCACGGGGAATGAATATCACCGCATTTACGGTGACGTCTTCCAGGACAACCAGCAATGGCATGTGGACTGGGGCACCATCACCTCTGATATCCGACCAGAGTATCGCGATGCCGGGGTCTATGTGAGCTATCCCGGGGCCACTTTGACTGCTCGGGCCTTTGACGATGTGATTCCCGGCTTGGGCATGTGGATGGTCACCATCGCTGTCTGGCTGTTTGCCATTTCCACCATGATCGCCTGGAGTTATTACGGCGAGCAGGGCGTGATCTTCCTGGCTGGCAAGAAGGCGGTGCTACCGTATAAGTTCGTCTTCTGCTTCCTGATCCTGGTGGCGACCCTGGGCCTGATCACCACTGATGAGGAGATCAACAATTTCTCCACCATCGGGACCGGCGTGATGCTGTGGGCGAATATTCCCATCATGCTCTTCTTCGGCTACAAGGCCATGCGAGCCTACAAGGACTACGTCCGCCGTCTCAAGAGCGGGGAGATCAAGCCCTCCGATAATCCGCCCTCCTTCAAGGATGTCTTTATCACCGGCAAGGATGTGGACCGCTAAAAGCGGATCCCTCGCCTATCGTCCTAAGTAGGGGCCGTGACAGTAGTCACGGCCCCTTTTTTATGCCGGATATCCGGACCATCAATCGCAAATGGGATTCGCGGGATGGCTCAAAATATGAAACAAATAATAACAATGTAGATGGTTTTCACTGGTATGAAACTGGCGATGTTTTCTTATCCGAGTCTTCGATGGAAATAAAAAAAGCCCGACCATGGCCGGGCTTTCTTCAATCGCTTGCATGGGTGAAGCCATCAGATATCGAGATTCGCCACATCCAGGGCATGCTTCTCGATGAAATCCCGTCGCGGCTCCACATGGTCGCCCATGAGGGTGGTAAAGATCTCGTCCGCCGCCACCGCATCCTCGATCCGAACCTGGAGCATACGCCGATTGTGCTCGTCCATTGTCGTCTCCCAGAGCTGATCCGGGTTCATCTCACCCAGCCCCTTGTAGCGCTGAATCTGCTGACCCCGCTTGGATTCTTCCAACAGCCATTCAATGGCCTCCGAGAAATCCTGGATCTCCTGGCGACGTTCGCCACGGGCCACATAAGCCCCCGGCTCCAGCAATCCTTGCATCCGCTCACCCAGCTCGGCAATGGCTTGGTAATCGGCAGACTCAAAGAATTCCCGCTGAATGGTCTTTTCCGAAGTGATGCCGTGATGGGTACGCAGAACACGAATCGCATCCACCGCGCCGGTATCGGCGTCATGGGCCAGCTCGATGCGATAGCGACTGCCCTCCTCCCGGGCCTGGATCGCCGTTTCCAGTTGAGTCCGCCATTCCTCCATCCAAGCCGTATCCTGAAACCGTTCCGCGGTGACGCTAGGCAGATAGACCATGCGGCGCAAGACGTTTTCATCGTAGCGGCGGGCACGGCGATGGATAAGGGCATGAACCCCCATATAGGCTTCGGCCAACTCCGCCAAGGCCGCCGGACTGATGGCCGGACTCTCACCACTCACGTGAAGTTCCGCCTTTTCGAGGGCAGTTCGAAGGAGATAGGCGTCAAGTTCTGCATCATCCTTCAAATAAACTTCCTGTTTGCCGCGCTTGATCTTGTACAGCGGCGGCTGCGCGATATAGACATGGCCGCGTTCAATCAACTCCGGCATCTGACGGTAGAAGAAGGTCAGCAGCAGGGTTCGAATATGAGAGCCGTCTACATCGGCATCCGTCATGATGATGATGCGATGATAACGGAGCTTGTCCGGATCAAACTCCTCCTTCCCGATCCCGCAACCCAGGGCGGTGATCAGGGTGCCCACCTCCACGGAGGAAAGCATCTTGTCGAAACGGGCCTTTTCGACATTCAGGATCTTGCCCTTGAGCGGCAAAATGGCCTGGCTTTTTCGATCACGCCCTTGCTTGGCAGAACCGCCGGCGGAATCACCCTCGACAATAAAGATCTCGGATTTGGTGGGATCCCGCTCCTGGCAATCCGCCAGCTTCCCGGGTAAACCGGCGACATCCAGCGCCCCCTTGCGGCGGGTCATTTCGCGCGCCTTTCTGGCCGCTTCCCGGGCGCGGGCCGCGTCGATCACCTTGCCGCAGATGGCCTTGGCTTCCTGGGGGTATTCCAACAGGAAATCATTGAGATGCTCGGACATCAGGCTTTCTACCACGCCCTTCACGTCCGATGAGACCAGCTTGTCCTTGGTCTGGGACGAAAACTTGGGGTCTGGCAGCTTGACCGACAGCACAGCGGTCAGCCCCTCGCGGGCGTCGTCACCTGTGGTGGAGACCTTCTCCCGCTTGGCCAGCCCTTCGGACTCGATATAGCTGTTCAGGGTACGGGTCAGAGAGCCGCGGAAACCCGCCAGGTGGGTGCCGCCATCCCGCTGGGGGATGGTGTTGGTAAAGCAAAAGACGTTCTCCTGGAAGGAATCATTCCACTGCATGGCCAACTCGACAGTGACATCATCTCGCTCAGCAACGAAATAGAAAGGCTGTTCATGCAGCGGTGTCTTGTTGCGGTTGAGATGTTCGACAAAAGCGCGGATCCCACCCTGGTATTCGAAGACGTCCTCCTTTTCGGAGCGCTCGTCCCGAAGCACAATCCGGACCCCACTATTGAGGAAGGAGAGCTCGCGCAGGCGCTTGGCCAGGAGATCGTAATGAAATTCGATCTCGGTAAAGACTTCGGCGCTGGGCTTGAAGCGGATCTCGGTCCCGGTTTTTTCGGTCGGTCCCTTGTCCTCCAACGTGGTCTGAGGTTCACCCTCGCGGTAAGTCTGCTCCCAGAGACGGCCCTCCCTCTGAATCCGAAGGCGCAGGGATTCAGACAGGGCATTGACCACCGACACCCCGACCCCATGCAGGCCACCGGAAACCTTGTAGGAGTTATCGTCGAATTTCCCGCCAGCATGCAGGACGGTCATGATCACT
Organism: Natronospira proteinivora; assembly: GCF_024170465.1. Lineage (NCBI taxonomy): Bacteria > Pseudomonadati > Pseudomonadota > Gammaproteobacteria > Natronospirales > Natronospiraceae > Natronospira > Natronospira proteinivora. The sequence goes on from NZ_JALJYF010000002.1 coordinate 837,546, forward strand.
TCAGCCGCTGGTCGGCCTTCGGTTTCATGCCAGTCCACCGGAATCCCCCGTCCGTCGTCGCGGACCGTGATGGATTCATCGGCATGGATCTCGACGGTAATCTCTTTGCAGTGTCCGGCCAGGGCCTCGTCGATGGAGTTATCCACCACTTCGAAGACCATGTGATGCAGGCCGGTGCCATCATCGGTGTCCCCGATGTACATGCCGGGTCGCTTGCGGACGGCTTCCAGTCCCTTCAGGACCTTGATGTTGCTTGAGTCGTAAGTCGGCGCGTTCGCCATAGGTCAGCCCACTACCGGTTAAATGCGCCAGTATACCAGTCTAGAGCCCGGCCCGGCAGGTTTTTAATGGCTAGCAGCGTTCCACGTGGAACGTCCTCTTCTAAGCCGTCGATTCGACTCCCACATCCTGCACTCGATCTTCCTGAATTAAAGCAGTGGTTGGGGGAGCAGGCTTCGTTGGAGTTGCCGAGGTGAGTGGTCAGACTGGGGGGAAAGCGGTATCGTCCGCAAAACGCCCAGTCGGTAGAGCTGTAGCGTAATTCAGGGTTATCTCGACCGAATGGATCCGACTGATTAGGAATGCCTGGGTCTACTTCCGGGAAAATTAGCGATCAGGCGCTACATGGGGAAATCAAAGAGCGATGGTGGGACAATCACGTAAATTCACTAGTCGGCGGGATGTAGCTGCCCTTGTTCCACGTGGAACAGGCGGCTATCGCTGGGAGCCAGGCCCGATAACCGCCCACGCTCGATGCCGGTGATAAAGCACTGGCCACGCAAGCGCCCCAGCAGCCGTGCTAGCCGCTCCGCGTGAAAGTTGTCCAGCTCAGAGGGCAGATCATCCACCAGCGCCACGACCCCCCGACCCCGCTCGGATTCAAACACCTGCGCCCCCGCCAGCAACAGACAGGCCGCCAGCATCTTCTGCTGGCCACGGGACACCCGCTCACGTGCTGGGACGCCATCCACCCGCAGGACCAACTCCGCTCGGTGGGGGCCATACAGGGTATGGCCCATCTTTCGCTCGTTCTCGTGATTCTCACTAAGTAAATCCGACAGTGAAGCATCCTGGCGCCAACCAGCTTGATACTCGAGACTGGCCTGCCCCACCCCAAGCCCCAGTTGCACCATTTCGGAGAAACAACCGTTGAGACGCTGGACCTGCGCCCGGCGAAAATGGTCCAGGGCCTCACCGTGGCTGGCGACCGCCTCATCCCAGGTCTTTAGAAACGCTTCCTTGGCACCCGTTCGAAGGGCCCCGTTCCGTTGGGAAAGCGCTTGGCGATACCGCCGCCAGGCACTCAGAAAAGAAGGTTCCACGTGGAACAGCCCCCAATCCAAGAAACGGCGTCGGTACTCCGGACCGCCTTCCACCATACTCTGGGCGCTGGTATCGATGGACAGCACGGGAAACAGGCTGACGATCTCGGTCATCCGATTCAGATCCGCACCGTCCAGGCGCCAGCGGGCTTTGCGCTTCTCCCGGCGCACACCGAGACGATGGGCCCGATCCGCCTGGATATCACCCACCAACTCGAACCCCGTCTGCCCCATCCGGATGATCCGCTCCGCCCTCGCGGTCCGAAAGGAACGGCCGCGACCCATAAAGAAAATCGCCTCGAGCAAGCTGGTCTTGCCCGAGGCGTTCTCCCCGCTGATCAGTGTCCAACGCGGCCCGGGTTCCCAATCCAGCTGTTCGAAACAACGGAAGTCCCGGACCCGCAAACGACTCAATGTCATGGTGTGTCCATTTGATCGGCCCGGCTTACAGGCGCATCGGCATTACAACGTATTTACAGTCTTCCCGACCCGGGTCGCGAATTAGACAGCTATTATTAGAATCAATCAGATCCATGCGGACTGTCTCGCAATCCAGTGCGGCGAGGGCGTCCAGCAGGTAGTTCACATTGAAGCCAATCTCCATGCCTTCCCCTTCAAACACCACATCCAGTTCTTCCTCGGCCTCTTCTTGCTCCGGATTATGCGCCTGGATTTTGAAACCGTTGGGGATTAGCTCCAGGCGAACCCCTCGGTACTTTTCATTGGAAAGAATCGATGCCCGCTGCAACGATTCCCGCAGCCGCAGACGGTTCGCCTCGACGACCTTCTCGCCCGTCCGGGGAATCACCCTTTCGTAATCGGGGAAGCGACCGTCGATCAGCTTGGAGGTGAACTGCAAACCTTCCACTCGGACCTGGAGATGATTGGCCCCCAGGGCCACTTCCACGGGTGTATCCCCATCCGACAACAGCTTCTGCAACTCCAGCACCCCTTTTCGGGGCAGAATCACCTGATGGGTGCCCACATCCGAGAGCTCGACTTCTCGTTCGCACAGCGCCAGCCGGTGACCATCGGTGGCTACCGCCCGCAAGCGATTGTCACTCACTTCCAGCAGCAGGCCATTGAGATAGTAGCGAACGTCCTGCTGGGCCATGGAGAACTGGGTATTCTCCACCAGGTCACGAAGCATGCCCTGGGGAATCTCGAAACGACGTTGAACCTGAATATCTTCGACCACTGGGAATTCCGCTGCCGGCAAGGTGGACAGGGTAAAGCGGCTTTTGCCGGATCGAATCACGACCCGTTCGCCCTTGAGCTCCACCACGATGTCCGCACCTTCCGGCAAGGCCTTGCAGATATCCAGCAATTTTCGGCCCGGTACGGTCACCTCGCCGGGACTGGCCACCTCCGCCAGCCCTTCCGCCACCAGCTCCACTTCCAGGTCCGTACCCGTGAAGGTTAGCCGGCCGTCCTCGGCCGTAATCTGAATATTGGCCAACACCGGCATGGTTTGGCGTTTCTCTACGACCCCGCTGACCGATTGAACCGGCTTGAGTAACTGATCCCGATTAAGCTCGAATTTCATGTCACCACCCTGGTTGTCCACTGGATTAATATTTAATTAATTAAGTGAATTTAAAATACTGTTATTACTACTAGCTAAGAACAAGTCTGTGGACCGAAAAAAAAGATCTTTATTTTTCAGAGCCTTATAATCGTTTTTTGTTTGCTTTTGCCTATGGACCATTGGCTGAAGTCCTTGGGACGTCCTGTGGATAAAATGGGATGAATTTTCGTCCACCGTTTTATCCACAGCCTGCCCACATCATGTAGTGAGGGTTCTTAACAGGTTCTGATAATCATCATCGATCCGTGTATCGGTCTCCCGAAGTTCCTTCACCTTGCGGCAAGCATGCAGCACCGTGGTGTGGTCGCGACCCCCAAATTCCTCACCAATCTCGGGCAGGCTGTGATTGGTCAGCTCCTTGGCCAGAGCCATGGCAATCTGTCGTGGTCGGGTAATGGAGCGGCTGCGCCGTTTGCCGAGCAGATCCTTGATTCCCATCTTGAAATAATTGGCCACAGTCTTCTGAATATTGTCGATGGTGACGAGTTTTTCGTGCAGTGCCAATAGGTCTCTTAATGCTTCCTTGGTGAAATCCATGGTGATGGGCTGGCCGGTGAAGCGGCTATTGGCGATTACACGCCGCAGTGCGCCTTCAAGCTCCCGCACATTGGAACGGATCCGCTGGGCGATGAAAAAGGCTACCTCATCGGGAAGCTGGACGCCGTCCTGAGCCGCCTTGCGAATCAGAATGGCCACGCTGGTCTCGAGCTCAGGAGGTTCAATTGCCACCGTCAGGCCCCAGCCAAAACGGCTCTTGAGCCGCTCTTCCAGGCCATTGACCTCCTTCGGGTAACGATCACAGGTCAGAATGACCTGCTGCTGACCTTCCAGCAAGGCATTGAAGGTGTGGAAAAACTCTTCCTGGGACCGTTCCTTGCCAGCAAAAAACTGGATGTCATCAATCATCAGGGCGTTGAGGCCACGATAAAGCCGTTTGAAATCGTTAATTGTGTTGTGCTGCAGCGCTTTGACCATATCGCCCACAAAGCGCTCGGAATGCACATAGGCAATTCGGGCCTTTGGGTTGCTTTCCAGCATCCGGTTGGCCACCGCATGCATGAGGTGGGTCTTGCCCAGGCCAACGCCCCCATAGATGAACAGCGGGTTGTAGGCCTGCCCTGGATTCTCGGCTACTTGGCGGGCGGCGGCACGCGCCAACTGATTGGATTTCCCCTCAATGAAGTTCTCGAAGGTGTGGTCCGGCACCAGGCGGCTGCCCAGTCGGGCTTCGGGTGCTTGTTGCCGCCGTTCTGCGGGTTCCGCGCTGGGGCTGCGACGTGGCTTGAGCCCGGCACTGCCGATCTCAAGATGGACCTCCGGAATGGGGTCGGCGGAGACCTCTTCCACCACCTCTTGGATAAGCCGCAGGAATTGATCCCGGACCCAATCCCGCACGAAGCGGTTGGGGGCCATCAGTCGCAGCGCCTGTTCATCGGCTTTGACCTGCAGCGGTCGAATCCAGGTATTCAACTCCTGTTCCGTAAGATCTCGCCCAAGACGGTCAAGACAGCGTTGCCACAGCGCGTCGCTCACCAATGACTCCAAAAAACGTTGAATTCGGGATAGGAAAATGGCCGTCGCTTTTCCAGCGAAGCCTGCAGTCTATACCCCTTGGGCCGAGTTATCCACAGGCTCGAGCCCTTGACATGCCTTTGCCATCGAGGTACACTTCGCGGCTTCCTCAAAGCGCCGCGAACAACGCGCGATCACGGAAAACTCAGGATCCAGCGTCATGAAGAGAACATTTCAGCCCAGTAATCTGCGCCGCAAGCGCACCCATGGTTTCCGTGCCCGCATGGCCACCAAAGGTGGACGTAAGGTCCTCAAGGCTCGCCGCGCCAAGGGCCGCGCTCGTCTGACACCCTGAGGTCGCTGATGGGCGCCATGGGGGACAGGGGTTTCCCGCCCCAGCTGCGCCTGACGCGGGCCGAGGATTACAGGCGGGTATTCCGCCGGGGAAAGCGGTCGAAAGACCGCTTTTTCACGATACTGGCTCGCCCAAACGGTCAGTGCTGCGGGAGACTGGGCATGGCCATTGCCCGCAAGCACGCCGGAAACGCCGTTCAGCGCAATCGCCTGAAACGGCTGGCAAGGGAAAGTTTTCGCCACCATCAGGAACGGCTGGAAGGGCTGGATCTGGTGGTTATGAGCCGGCCTGCCGCAAGCCAGGCGAGTAACGCCGACTTGCTGGCAAGTCTGAGTCGACACTGGCAGCGGCTGAGAAAGCAATGCGCGCCTTCGCCATCTTCCTAATTCGGTGCTACCGGGCCCTGATCAGTCCCCTGTTCGGGCAGTGCTGCCGTTTTCATCCCAGTTGTTCGGAATATGCCATGGAAGCGGTCCAGAGCCACGGCGCATTGAAAGGCGTCTGGCTGTCATTGCGCCGCGTCCTCCGTTGCCATCCTTTTTCCGACGGCGGGTATGACCCTGTTCCGCCCGTCCACCACCGTTGCCGACATCATCGCCATGGATAATCAACGTTTCTTTCTTTTACTCGCCCTCGTCGTTCTGGGTTTTTGGACCTGGATGGAATGGAACCGTCATTTCGATGAAACGCCGGAGACAGTTGACCCGGCCGGCGAGGAACTGCAGATCGCGGATGATGATGTACCCCGGCCCGATGATGATCCCGATGCGCCCCGTCCTGAACTGGACGAAGAGGCCGATGCGCCGGCCGTGGATACGCTGCCCGACCGGCCCAGCGGAGAAACCGTAACCGTACGCACAGGCAGTATTGAAGCCCAGATCAATACGGCGGCGGGGGAACTCAAGCGTCTGGACCTTCTCCAGTACAAGCAGGAACTGGAGCAACCCGAACCGGTTCGCCTGCTGGATGATCGGCCGGATCGACTGTTTGTCATCCAGCCCGGTCTAATTGCCGGACAGGATGCTACCGAGATTCCTCGCACCATCGATTTTCGCCATGATGCCACTTGGTCGATTAATACCGAGCGGGAAGAAGTTGCCGAGAGCGAGGATGCTGGTCGCGCCGTGCGCCTGGTCTGGGACGGGCCGGATGGGCTCTCCCTGGCGCGAACTTTCTATTTTCTGCCCGACAGCTACAAGGTCATCGTTAGTCAACGCCTGGAAAACAATGGTGAGCAGGCCTGGCGCGGCGGTAGTTATATCCAGATCGAACGAAACGATCCCCAGATTTCGCGTTCCATGTTCAATCCGGCTACCTTTACCCATAATGGGCCGGCCTACCATGACACCGAAAGCTACCAACGCCTGAGCTTCTCCGATCTTGCCGAGCAGAACCTGCAGCTAAACGTGGACGGTGGCTGGGCGGCCATGGTGGAGCATTATTTTGTTGCTGCCCTGATTCCCACCGACCAGGAACGGGCGCTTCGCTATTACACCCGCCACCGGGGTGCTGACCGTTATCTAATCGGCATGGCCGACCAGCGTGGCCAGACCGTGGAGCCGGGTGAGAGCCTGGCCTTTGAGCAATCACTCTATCTGGGCCCAAAGATTCAGCGCGAATTGCGTGAAGCCGCCCCTGATCTGGAACGGGTAGTTGACTATGGGATCCTCTGGATCATTGCCCAGCCCCTGTTCGTGGTGTTGAGCTGGATTCATATGGTGGTGGGCAACTGGGGTTGGGCCATCATTCTGCTCACCATCGGCATCAAGCTGGTCTTCTACAAGCTGGCCGAGACCAGCGGTCGCTCCATGGCCAAGATGCGCAAGCTGCAACCGCGCATGCAGACCATCCGTGAGCGTTACAAGGATGACAAGCAGAAGATGAACCAGGCCATGATGGAGCTCTACAAGCGGGAGAAGATCAACCCCGCGGCAGGCTGCCTCCCCATCCTGGTTCAGATCCCGGTGTTCATCGCCTTGTACTGGGTCCTGCTGGAATCTGCGGAGCTGCGTCATGCCCCCTGGGCATTGTGGATCCATGATCTGTCTTCACCGGATCCCTTCTACATCCTGCCGGTGTTGATGGGGCTGGCCATGTTCGGCCAATTCAAGATGCAGCCGCCGCCGCCCGACCCAATGATGCGCAAGATGTTCATGTTCATGCCGCTTATGCTGGTGGGCATCGGCATCTTCATGCCAGCGGGTCTGCTGCTCTACTGGGTGGTGAATACCGTGCTGACCGCCGCCCAGCAGTGGAAGATCAATCGGGTGATTGAGCGGGGCGAGGAAAACTAGCGCCGGCCGGAAAGCTGAACGAAAAAGCCCACAGGCGCAAGACGCCTGTGGGCTTTTTCGTTTCATTATTCGGCTCTGATTCAGTCTGGAAGATAGCGACTCGCCCAGCCGGCGATGATCTCCGCGACCCATTCTGCATCCTTGCGCCGGGTGAGCAGATGGTCAGCCGCATCCAACGACAGGAAGCTCTTGGGATGGAGGGCGGCCTGGAAGATCAGGCCCGCGTTTTCGATTCCCACCACCTCGTCTTCCGGCGCATGCATCACCATCAAGGGCCGTCGCAGCCCAGCGATGGTGTCTTCCCAGGCCCGGGACTCCATGTCCTCGACAAAGCCCCGGCTGATGGTGAACCGTCGCCCGGCGATCCGAACCTCCGCCTTGCCGTCTTTTTCAATGGTGGCCCGCTGCTCACCCAGTACCCGCAGAATATGAGCCGGATCTGCGGGTGCGGCGATGGTGGCAATCGCCCGGACTGAGTCAATCTCCCCCGCGGCGTGCAGTACCGCCGCCCCGCCCAGGGAATGGCCCACCATCAGGTCCACGGCAATATCCACATCCTCCAGCGCGCCTGCGGCCGCCTTGAGGTCCCGGATATCGCCACCGATGCCGGCGGCCCCGAAGTCCCCTTCACTCTCACCCAGTCCGGTAAAGTCGAAGCGCAGCACCCCGATGCCCCGGCTGGCCAGGGCACGGCTGACCGCCACGGCCCCCTTGGAATCCCGGGTGCAGGTAAAGCAATGGGCAAAGATGGCCCAACCCCGCGCCAAACCTTCCGGTTCTTCCAGAACCCCAGACAGCTGTTGCCCTTCTCCGCCTTTGAATTGGAACGCCTTGGATCCCATGAAAATGCCTCGTTTAGATGAATCGTATTGAGCTGACGATCTGGCCCGGCCTTTGTTGTAATCCCCGACAAGCCGCCATACTGAATGGTTTACACTAGCATTATGAATCCAAGCGAAGACATTATTGCCGCCGTAGCGACCCCACCCGGGCGGGGTGGGGTCGGGATTGTGCGGGTTTCAGGCCAGGATCTGACCGTCATGGCGCAAATCCTGACCGGAAAGCCACCGCGTCCACGTTACGCCCAGCTTGCTCGTTTTCAGGATGCGGATGGCCAGGCCATCGATGAAGGTTTGCTGCTCTATTTTCCGGCACCGGCTTCCTACACCGGCGAGGATGTACTGGAAATCCAGGGTCATGGTGGTCCGGTGATCATGGATATGCTGCTACAGCGCACCATCGCCCTGGGGGCCCGGCCTGCTCGACCCGGGGAGTTCTCTGAACGCGCTTTTCTCAATGACAAACTGGATCTGGCCCAGGCCGAAGCGGTAGCCGATCTCATCGATGCCGGTTCGGCCCAAGCGGCCCGGGCGGCGGGACGCTCTCTTAGCGGGGCATTCTCCACCGCCGTGCACGACCTGGTGGAGCAACTGATCGAATTGCGCCTTTTCGTCGAGGCCGCCATCGATTTTCCCGAGGAAGAAATCGACTTCCTCTCCGACGAACGCATCGAACGCCAGCTGGCTGCCATCAATGAGGCCTTCGATACCCTGAGCCAACGCGCGGAACAGGGCCGCGTGATGCGGGAGGGTTTGACCCTGGTGCTGGCCGGCCGCCCCAATGCCGGCAAATCCAGCCTGATGAATCGCCTGGCCGGACATGATGCCGCCATTGTGACCGATATCCCGGGGACCACGCGGGATGTGCTGCGGGAATACGTTCACCTGGATGGTCTGCCCCTGCATCTGATCGATACCGCCGGGCTTCGCCAGGCTGGCGATGCCGTCGAAGAGGAAGGGGTTAGGCGGGCCCGAGCTGCCATGGATGGGGCCGATTGCATCCTGCTGTTGATTGACGAGACCGACCCAGAACCAGTGGATGAGCTATTGCAGGGTCTGCCGGCGCAACTGCCGGTGATCCAGGTCCATAACAAGATTGATCTGTCCGGCAAAAGTCCTGGCCCACGTGGCGCCAGCGGTCGTGGCTTTGCCATTTCCGCCAAAACCGGTGCGGGGGTTGATGCCTTGATTGAGCAGCTCAAGGCGGAGGCGGGCTATCGGCCCTCAGGCGAGGATCTTTTCATGGCCCGTCGCCGACACCTGGATGCCATTGATCGGGCCCGGGCCCATGTGGATGCCGGCCAAGCCGAACTCCAGGAGACCCGTGCCGGAGAGCTGTTGGCCGAAGAGCTGCGCCTGGCCCAGCAAGCTCTGAATGAAATCACCGGCGAATTCACCAGCGATGATCTGCTGGGTCGAATCTTCTCCAGCTTTTGCATTGGCAAATAGCTTCCAGCGACGGTCCTTATTCGCCAGTTTCCATCTCCACCCGATTGCGTCCCTTGTCCTTGGCACGGTAGAGGGCCTGGTCGGCTCTTTTGAGCAGCGTTTCGGCTTCATCGTGCGCTCGATACTCACTCAAGCCAATGGACACGGTCACCTCCACTGGTCCGCCTTCGGTTTCGAAGGGGGCCTGCTCCACCATCTGCCGGAGTCGTTCAGCCGCCTGCCGGGCCCCCTCCAGATTCGTGCTGGGCAAGACCACCAGAAATTCTTCGCCGCCAAATCGCCCAAGCCGTTCCCCGCCCTCGCTCTCAATGAAATCATGCCCTCTCAGCGCGGATTCGACTCGCTGAACAAACTCCTTCAAAACGGCATCTCCGGTCAGATGGCCATGCTGATCGTTGAGCTGCTTAAAGCGATCCAGATCCAGCAAAAGAACAGACAGGGTCTGCCCGGAATCCCGGCAGGCCTGAATCGCCGTATCCAGGCTTCCGGTGATGGCCCGCCGATTGCCGGCGCCGGTGAGATGATCCCGGTTGGCCAATTCCTCGATCCTTCCCATGGCGGCGCGCAGGTTGGCCCGCAGTCGCGCCACGTAGCCGCCCATGAAGGACATCCACAAGAGCACAATGGTGAGAAACAGCCACTGGGAGAGTTCGGTTCGACGAGTGGCCAGGTCCATTCCCGACCAGTCCAGACGAATCAGTCCGGCATAGGCCAGCGAGGCAAAGGCAGTCAGCAGCAGGAATTGCCGGGTGGTCAGCCGAAAGACCCCGAAGAAAAAGCTGGTCACGAAAACCAGCAATACCCCGCCGCGGGCTTCAGGTAGGGTCTGGGCCAGCAGGACCATGCCCCAGAAAATCCCGAAGCTAATCTGGCCCAGGGTCATGCCCGGATCATTGAAGCGCAGATTCCAGTCACGCCGGATGGCGAGAATAAAGACGGCGTTGGTCAGCAGCATGAGCAGGAAATAGCCCGCCAGCCAAGTCACCCCGGCATCCACCAGATTGGTGAGGTAGAGGTAGATGCTTACCAGCATCCACATCAGGTAGGCCACCAAGCCGAGCATGACCCGTCGGATACGGAGTGCCTGCTTATGGTCCCTGTGAAGCTCGAGCATATCCGACCCCCCTGACCCCAGCTTCGAGTGTAGCCGTCAGCTGTCGAAAGTGACAGCGACGGTCATTGCCGAGTACCAAGGGGCCTCCCTGGGGCAATCACCCCAGTACGCTTTCCCGGCGATAGAACAACCAAGCCACCCAGGCCACAATCCCGCTGATGAGCAGGGTGGACAGTGTGTTCATGGCCATTCCCAAGGGCGGAATGGATTCAGCCGCGAGCAGCTCGAGGATCGCCACATGCTGACCCACCACCGGAATGGCGAGATTCAGCGTGGTCGCTTCAAAAGGCCGGATAAAATGCACGATCATGGGGGCTAGTGGCACCACCATCACCACCGACAGCCAAGTCTGCGCCTCCTTGTAGCTCTTGGTGAATGAGGCAACCAGGCACATCACCGCGGCCCCCAGCAGGGCGAAAGGGGCTACCGCCAAAAAGATCTGAACCGCCGTCATCCAGTTCAGCGACAATGACATGCCCACTGTCTCCATGGGTACAAAGCCAAGCGCTACTGAAAAGGCTCCTATCACAATAGCCAGAGCCAGCAGCGAGAAGGTGGCCGTGGCCAGCAACTTGCCCAGCAGGATTTCGCCACGGCGGGCCGCGGTGCTCAGCAAGGGCTCCAGCGAGCCGCGCTCACGTTCGCCGGCGGTGGTATCAATGGCCAGATAGAAGCCGCCCATCAATACCGTGAGCAAAATGAAATAGGGCAACATGGCAGCCAGCATCAGACCCCGGGTCTCGGGGGTGGAGACATCCACCTCCTGCAGTTGCAGCGGCCGAGTCACCCGGCTATCAATACCGCGTGCCATCAGGCGCAGTTCGGTCAGGGTTCGGTCCCAGCCATTGATGGCACTGCGTACCCGTGAGAATTGCCCGCTCAGCCGTTGCCGGGAGCGGTCGGCATAAAAATGCAGCGGCGCCGGGCGGCCTTCCCGCAGCGCCCTCTCATAGTCTTCACTAATCACCAGCACGAAGTCCTCGTCCCGGTCCCGCACCGCCTGTTCCGCATCGCCTTCAAACGCTTTAACCTCAAGTCGGTTTTCTTCCAGATAGGCAATCAGTTCAGGGGCATATTCCTGGCCCTGAACCGGCAGGGTGAGCGACTTCTCTGCCTCCTCGGCACCCATGGTGATAGCCGTGCTCATGATCACCGCGAAGATGGCCGGCCCAAATAGCGGCCCGAACAACAACACCGACATCAGGGTGCGACGATCACGCAGGTTGTCACGGCATTCCTTGAGATAGACGATCCAGGTTCTGATCACGAGCCCTCCTCTTGGACCGCTTCGGCCCGGCCAATGGCCCGTACGAAGGCCTCTTCCAGATCATCCGTGCCCAGCTGTTCCTTGAGCTCCTGCGGTCGGCCCCGGGCCACCACCTGACCGTGGGCAATAATCACGATTCGATCACACAGGGCGGCAACCTCCTGCATCACGTGGCTGGAGAAGAGGATGCAGAAACCATCCTTTTTCAGATCACGGATCAGCTCCCGCAAGGCCCGGGTGGCCATGACGTCCAGGCCACTGGTGGGTTCATCCAGGATCAGGTTTCGGGGGTTGTGCACCATGGCCCGGGCCAGTGCCGTCTTGAGCCGTTGACCCTGGCTGTAGCCCTTGGCCGGTCGATCTACAAACTCGCCCATTTCCAGGCGCTCGCTCAGCTGATCGATTCGGGCCTCGATCTCTGCTTTGGGCACTGCGTTGAGACGGGCAAAATAACGGATGTTCTCGCGTCCGGTCAGGCGGGGATACAATCCGGCATCATGGGGCATAACACCCATGCCCAGACGCGCCCGCTGGGGATCGTGGCGAACATCCAGGCCATCTACCAGGACTTGCCCGCTATCGGCCCCGATGGCCGTGGAGATGATGCGCAGACTGGTGGATTTGCCTGCCCCATTGGGACCCAGCAGACCGGTGATTTGGCCGTCAGCTGCTTCCAGACTGACGCCGCGCACCGCTTCAATCTTGCCGAAGCGTTTGCGAAGACCCTCTGCCTTGATCATGTGCTACCCCTTTTAGCCGCTTCAGGCCGCTGGTCCGGAAAAATCCAGAAAGAAGGGCATGGGCCGCATCTTCTCCAGACAGTCGGTATCGAGTGCGTCCGGCTCCGTGCCGGCCAGAAAGTCCCTGAGCAGGAACGGCAGGCAGCCCAGGTGGACCACATTATGCCCCTTGCCCTTGAGGGTGAGATGGCGGGCATTGGACAGGCTGGCGGCGGCTTGATCCCCCCAGGCTGGCGGTGTCACCGGGTCCAATTCTCCGGACAGCAGCAATACGGGCTTGTCCGAACTGACCGGCTCATGAAAATCGTCGGGGATCTCGCCCTGTGGCCAGACCGAGCAGATGCCCTCCAGCATCTGCATGGGATCCTGGCCCAGAAAGCCGGGTTCGCCAAGCTGTTCCAAATCGCCCCGTTCCTCGACAAAGGGCACATCTTCGCTGCAGATCACCGAATAATGCAGCCCGAGACTCAGGCTGTCTTGCATGGAATCCGAGAGCAAGAGCCACTGAGCCGCCAGAGGTCCCCAGTCATCCTCGGCGGCCGCCTGATGCAGCAGCAAGGGCATCAGGGCCAACCATTCCGGCTGATAGGCAGCGAATCGAACCACCTGCGCCACCTTGGCGCGACTGAGCGTTACTTCCGTGGATTCATGGGTGCGCGGGTGGCGAAGCGCCACGGTTTCCGGCGATTCGGCCAGTTCGGCCATCAGAGCCTCAAAGTGCTCGGCCAAGTCGGGAAAGGCCTCGCGGCAGGCTGAATCATTCTCGCAACGGGCCATCATCCGGTCCACCGATTGCTGGGCGAAGGGGGCAATCATGGGCCCCAGTATTTCATCCGCCGGGACTACCCCGTCCACGGTCAGGGTTTTGATGACCTCCGGGTAACGCCGCAGGTAATCCAGGCCCAGGCGACTGCCGTAAGACACGCCGTACACATGCCATTCCGGCATGGCCAAGGCCTCACGCACCGCTTCAAGATCCCGCACGGTATTGCTGGTGGTGTATTGCCGGGTATCGGCTTCCAGATCGTCCAGACAGCGGGCTGCGGCGTTCACTGCGGTATCCGCGTCCGGTTCCAGGTCGATGTCGTCTTCGGGGCATTGCAGGGAATTCGACTGGCCGGTACCCCGCTGGTCCAGCAGTATAATGGGATGATTTTGGCGCACCGGTCCCAGGGCCCGGACATGGGGGATGAAGGCCTGGGTGGCGGCCTGACCCGGCCCGCCGGCCAGCATCAGCAGGGGCGCGCCGCTGGCTTCGCTGCTACTGGCGGGGACCCAGGCCCCTTTCAGCATGATCTTTCGCCCATCTGGCTTGCCCCAGTCCTCCGGGACCTCCAGCTCAAAGCAGCGGGCAGAGACGGACTGGCCCCGCTCGGGCAGGCTCAGACGGCATTCCTCGAAATCAAGCTCAGCTTCCGGGCGCACCGGCACATTGGCGGCGGCGCCGAACACACTCAATACTATCCCTGTGACCCCCATGGGATCCTCTCCTTCGCGCTTGTGATGGTTTCATGATATCCATGGATTCTGGCCGGCAGGCCCTTCGGGGCCGTATAATAACAAGGTTAAACTCGGTCGACAGACCCCCGCGCCGCGTGGGGGCGCCAAGAGGTGGTGGAAAATGTCCCAGCAGAATCGATTCGACGTGATCGTCGTGGGTGGTGGCCATGCCGGCACCGAGGCCGCACTGGCCTCGGCACGGGCCGGTGCGCGTACCCTGCTGCTGACCCAGAATCTGGACACCATTGGCCAGATGTCCTGCAATCCCGCCATCGGTGGCATCGGCAAGGGCCATCTGACCCGGGAAATCGATGCCCTGGGCGGGGCTATGGCCCGGGCCACCGACCGGGCCGGCATCCAGTTTCGTACCCTCAATGCCAGCAAGGGCCCGGCGGTCCGCGCCACACGCGCCCAGGCCGATCGCAATCTGTATCGCCAGGCCATCCGCGCCATGGTGGAGAACCAGCCCGGGCTGTCGCTGTTCCAGCAGGGTGTCGATGATCTGATCATTGAGAATGACCGGGTTGCTGGCGTGATCACCAGCATGGGATTGCGCTTCGAGGCGCCCAGCGTGGTTTTAACCGTGGGCACCTTCCTGGGTGGACGTATCCATGTGGGCGGCACCCAGAGTGCCGGTGGCCGGGCTGGGGACGCCCCCTCCAATGCCTTGGCCGAAAAGCTGCGCGCCCGTCCCTTCCGGGTCGGCCGCCTCAAGACCGGCACCCCGCCCCGGATCGACGGTCGCAGCATCGATTTCAGCCAGTTGGAAGAACAGCCGGGGGATGATCCCGCACCCGTCTTTTCCTACATGGGCTCCGCCGATGAGCACCCCGAGCAGCGTTCCTGCTGGATCGCCCGCACCAATCCGCGCACCCACGAGATCATTCGCGCCCATCTCGATGAGTCCCCCATGTTTACCGGGGCCATCGATAGCGTGGGTCCGCGTTATTGCCCCTCGGTGGAAGACAAGGTGGAGCGCTTTGCCGACAAGGATTCCCACCAGATCTTTGTGGAGCCGGAAGGCCTGCAAACCCACGAGGTCTATCCCAACGGCATCTCCACCAGCCTGCCCTATGAAGTCCAAATCGAGTTTCTGCGCACGGTGAAGGGTTTCGAGCAGGCGCATATTACGCGCCCGGGCTATGCCATCGAATATGATTTCTTCGACCCCCGCGACCTCAAGCCCAGCCTGGAAACCAAGCACGTGGGCGGCTTGTATTTTGCCGGCCAGATCAACGGCACCACCGGCTATGAAGAGGCCGGCGCCCAGGGCCTGCTGGCCGGTCTGAATGCCGCCCGCCAGGCCCAGGCGCTGGACAGCTGGTGCCCCCGCCGGGACGAGGCCTATCTCGGGGTGTTGGTGGATGATCTGATCACGCGGGGTGCCTCCGAGCCGTATCGCATGTTCACCAGCCGGGCTGAACATCGCCTGTTGCTGCGGGAAGACAATGCGGATCTGCGCCTGACACCGGCCGCCCGGGAAATGGGCCTGATCGACGACGCCCGCTGGACGGCATTCGAGTCCAAGCGCGATGCGGTGGAAACCGAGAAGCAGCGTCTCGCGGGTATCCTGATTCGGCCCGGCGACCTGAGCGTCGAGGAAGCCGAGCATGTGCTGGGCGGCGCCCTGTCCAAAGAACAGCATGCCACCGAGTTGTTGCGCCGTCCCGAGGTCACTTACCACAAGCTCACCGGACTGTCGGTGGTGGGTGCGCCGGTTCCGGACCCCCGGGTCGCCGAGCAGGTGGAGACCCAGCTCAAATACGCCGGTTATATCGAGCGCCAGGAAGCTGAAATCGAAAAGGCCCGCCGGCACGAGGATACCCCCTTGCCCGAGGACATGGACTACCGTGCGGTGCGTGGCCTGTCCAATGAAGTGTGCCAGCGGCTGACAGACGCCAAACCCCAGACATTGGGTCAGGCCAGCCGGCTTCAGGGTGTCACACCCGCCGCCATTTCCCTCCTGCTGGTGCATCTGAAAAAGCGAAAAAGCGGCCGCCAGCTACGCAATACGGCCTGAGCAGGTTCGGGAAAAGTTGCTTAACAAAATGCGCCTTCGGTATATACATACCCCTTAGGATTGCCTCAACGGGCTACCTAGGCACCCCGAACGAAGTCGAGGCCAGCTTACACCTTACGGACAAAAAAGCCCCGATGCGCATGCATCGGGGCTTTTTCTTGAGGCGAATATAAGGTGTCCCGCAATTGGGGACGGTCGGGATCAGAAGCGGAACATCTCGTTGTCATTGACCGAGAAGACACCGTCTTCCATCCGCACCCGGATTTCCAGGTCGCCGTCCTCGGTTTCGCTCAGCATGCCTTCATCGATGGCGGCATCGATCTGCATGTCCATCAACTCGGCCATGTCCTCTTCCATCTCGCCATCCGGCAGGCCACCCATCATGCTCATGGCAATGGTGCGTCGTACCAGATTGCGGCTGGCACTGAGCTGGCCTTCGCCATTCAGTAGCAGCGGGAAGGCCTCCTGATCGAACAGCTCGCCGAGCTCGGAACGGCTCAGGTCACGGAACTGAACCACACCCTCGCCCTTGATGCTGCCACCGGGTAGATGGACATCCAGGCCCTCCATGCGCAACCCAAGCTGATGTTCCATCAGCGACAATACCGGCTCACGAATCCGGTCCAGGACCATATCATCCATGGCCTGGGGATTCTCAGGATCGAATTGCGGCATATTGGCAAAGGCTTCCTGAAGATCCGCCGCTGATTGGGGATGGATGTTGAAGATATCGTAGGTCACTTCCGCCGGTCCGGCTTCAAAGCCTTCCACGGACAGGGATTCCAGATAAATCTCGTGTTCCTGCCCCACCAAATCACCCCGCTCATCGGTCAGGCTGGACCAGAGCAGGCCTTCCATGCGGGCGGGTTCGCCTTGAGGCGAGCGGATTTCCATGGAGGCCAGGCGCAGTTCCACCCCACCCAGCCAAAGATCTGCCGGTCCACGGCGCTGGTTCACGTCCACCCAGGGGGTGGAGAAACTCACGTGGACTCCCGCCTCGTCGCTCATATTGAGCTCGCCGCCGCGCAGCCGGGCTTGAACTCGATCCAATTGACGGTTGGCCCGGGCATCCAGGGTAATGGCATCGTCACTCACCACGCGCAGGTGATCACCACCGTCCAGATCCACCTGGAAGTCAAAGGGCAGCACCTTGACCTGGGTGCTGAGACCGCCCATCAGACCCAAATGGGTAGTACTGCTGATCTCGATGCCGTGTTCGGCAATGAAGGGCAGGTTCTCATCGGGACGGCTGTCTACCGTCGCAAAGCCGGGCTTCCAGCGTTGGGTGAATGGTGCCGGCGCGGTAAAGGGCACGGGACCATGGTGAATACGCTCCTGAAGCAGCAAGGTGGCTCTGCCATCCTCGTCGGCTTCAGCCCAACCGAACTCGGTCAACATCTCCACCAGCATCGGATCGGAGAAGGTCAGTGCCACCTCGGAATTCGAGCTGAACCAACCCCGATCGAAGCTTACAACCTCTGCATCCATGGCTGGTTCCGGATCCAGGGCATCCTGCCAGATCTGCTTGTAGCGCCCTTCGGCCATCATGCCGACCCCAGCAGGTGCTACCAGCACCAACAACAACAGAACCACCAGCAGTCCGCCCAGCCATTTCTTCATATTGGATTTCATCTTTCCCCCTAACAGATTTTTAGCGGTGGCATTCGGCCACCTTGATCGTGAAAACGGACCCGTCGCGACGAGCCCGAAACCATCAGTTTACACCTCTGCCCGGTTTTGGGGGAGGACCCTTGGCCCAATATCCTGTTTCTGAAGGCCCTGTTATGCTGAGTCTATTCTTGCCGTCTCACGGGAATATCCATGCCCGCGCATCAGCAGATCCTCCTCCTACTCCTGGCCACCTTGCTGCTGTTTGCCTGGGGCCGGTGGCGCTACGACCTGGTGGCGGGCATGGCCTTGCTGGCCGCCGTGTTGCTGGATCTGGTCCCCAGCGAGGAGGCCTTCAATGGCTTCGCCCATCCGGCGGTGATCACCGTGGCGGCGGTTCTGGTGATCAGCCGCGCCCTGGGTTCTGCAGGGGTGGTGGACTTGATTGCCGGACAGGTGACCCGGATCGGTGACCGTGTCCTGATCCAGACCTTCGCCCTGACCCTGGTGGTGGCGGTCTGTTCGGCCTTCATGAACAATGTGGGTGCCTTGGCTTTAATGTTGCCGGTGGCCATTCAGGTGGCACGGGAGCATGGTTTCCCGGTCTCCCGTCTGCTTATGCCTCTGGCCTTCGGCTCTTTGCTGGGCGGCTTGACGACCCTGATCGGTACCCCGCCCAATATCATTATTGCCACCTATCGCCAGACGGAACTGGGCGAGGCCTTTGCCATGTTCGATTTCGCCTCGGTGGGTTTGCTGGTCATGGCGGCCGGGATTGTCCTGGTCACGATACTGCCGCGTTGGGTCCTGCCTGATCGCAAAGGGGAGTCTTCCCCCGATGAGTTGTTCGAGATCGAGAACTATCTTCTGGAACTCACGGTTGAGGACGACGCCAAGGTCATTGACGACCCCATTCGAGCTCTGGCTGAGCCTCTGGAGAAGGTGGACTACACGGTGGTGGGCATTGCCCGTGGCAAAAGGATCATCAGTCCGGTCCGGCCCCATGAGCGAATTCGGGCCGGCGATATCCTGCTGGTGGAAGCCGATCCGGAAGAGCTGCAGGGTCCGGCCGAAAAGCTCGGGCTGAGCCTGGGTGGCAGCGGGGAGCTGGACCCCGAGCATTTCAAGAACGATGAGCTCACCGTCATGGAGGCCGTTGTTCTCCCCGAGGCCTTCATTGAGGGCCATACTCTAAGGACACTGCACCTTCCGGCTCGCTACGGCATCACCCTGCTGGCGGTGGCCCGCCAAGGTGAGCGGCTGCGCGAGCGCCTCGGAAAAATTCGCTTCCAGAGCGGCGATGTCCTGCTGCTACAAGGGGAGCGGGAGGCCTTGCAGGAGGCCACCAGCCGCCTGGGGTGTCTGCCGCTGGCGGATCGGGAGCTCAGCGTGGGGGCACCGCGCAAGCTGATCACCGGGCTGGGTCTGTTCGCCCTGGCCCTGGGCCTGATCGTCAGTGGCTTGCTGCCAGTCCAGATCGCCCTGCCCGGGGCTGCCTTGGGCATGGTGCTGAGTAATGTGCTCAGTCTGCGCCAAGCCTATGGCGCCATCGATTGGCCGGTGATTGTCTTGTTGGGGGCCATGCTGCCGGTGGGGATGGCCTTTGAAACCTCCGGCGCTGCTGGCCTGCTTGCCAGTGGCTTGCTGCAGATTTCCGGGGAATGGCCACCGGCGGTGACTTTGGGCTTGCTACTGTTGGCGGCCATGTTGCTATCGGATGTGATCAACAATGCCGCCGCGGCGGTGTTGCTGGCACCCGTGGCCCTGGCGATTGCCACCGCTCTGGGCGTATCGCCGGATCCTTTTCTGATGGCCGTCGCCGTGGGGGCCTCCTGTGCCTTTCTCACCCCCATTGGTCACCAGTCCAACACTCTGGTCATGGGTCCGGCCGGTTATCGCTTTACCGACTTTGCCCGACTGGGTCTGCCACTCAGTCTGCTTGTTTTTGCTCTGGGCCTGCCCATGATTCTGCTGATCTGGCCCTTCTGAAATCGAATTGCACGGTAGCCTGAGAACTGCTATTTTTTTCCTTAATTCAGGCATAGGCGAATCGGAGATGGCTCATGATGGCAAGGACGCCTTTTATCCTTTTTTTGGCCGTATTTGTTATTGGATGTTCCAATAGAACTGACCCCCTTCAAGAACCCTCCCTGGCCGTTCCCGAAAACACCAGTAGTGAAGCGCCGTCACTGGATGATATCGAGCGTTGTATAATGGTCACGGCCGAATTGAACGGATGGTTGCCCGAACGCGGATCAGACCGGGGCAGACTGAAAGCGCAGCGCCATGTTCGTTCCCACCGCGCTTTCATTGACATATTTTATGACGAGGAATCGATTGACGTTCAATATGCGGATAGCATCAACCTCAACTACGTTGATCGGCCTCCGAGGAGCGTTCGCCGTTACAAGGATATGAACTACACGGGCCCAGTGATCCATCCTATCTACAATCAATGGGTTGAAACTCTGAGCAACGATCTCGAAGTCCGGCTTAGACAGCCGGATTTTCTCTGTGAGCGCATGCAGGGTATACGCAACTAATCAGATTCGAAATACAAGCATTGCGTCTGAACAAAAAGGGGAAACTATGTCGTTCGCGGTTTCTGATAGAACTCGGAAAAAGGCTATTATTGCCTTGGTGGTTGTGCTTGGGATCGTCTTGGCAGCATGTACGCGTAATATGCGTCCGGTGGAAGACCAGTCCCAAAGCATGCCAGGTAACATTGAACAGGATGCGGCGCTTGCGGATATAGAGCGCTGCCTGGTATTGGCAGGAAGCTACCGGGGATGGGCCCGCCATCCTGCCAGCGATGAAGGCGACCTTCATCTGCGGAGATTGGAGCGCCATCATATGGCACACGTTAGGGTTGAATATGATTCGACCCAGTACCGCTTATCGTATGTGGACAGCGCGAACCTGCGTCATAGTGAGAATGAGCGGATTCTCTATGATCGTCAAAGAGATACCTTTACCGAATATGAAGGAGAGGTAATTAGTGTCCATTATTATAGGTGGACGGATTATCTCTTGGAGACAATGCATTCAGTACTTTCCCAGGGTCTGGACCATTGCGACACTGAGGCATCCGAGCATTAAAGGATGGAAAAGCCGGGACGATCACGTTTGAAGGATTCTGCCCGTTCTCATGTCGAAGCCTCAATGGTGAGCCCGCCAGCCTGTGTCCAGGAAACGGGTTCACATGGACGCAGAATAGCCACCATATGCTCATCGGGCTGAGATTCGGGATTCACACCTGTGGAGCAGGCCAGGGTCAGTCCTCGTCTTGAAAGGCATCAAGGTGAAAGTCGCGAATGGCCTCCACTTCCGACAGGCCAGGTTCCCGGGGATGCTCGGGAACCTGGCCGCTCATCACTTTCAATACCGTATGGACCCCCCGGGCCAGCGGCTCCAGGTTGTAGCCTCCCTCCAGAACCATGGCCAGGCGACCGTTACAGTGCTGATCCGCCAAGGCCTGCAATATTCCGGTGAGGTGGGAAAAGCCTGAATAGCTCATGTTCATGCAGAGATCCAGACGATGGGCATCGAAACCGGCGGAACAGATGATCAGGTCCGGTTGGAACCATTGGGTGGCCGGCACCAGAATCTCCTCAAAAGCCCGCATCATGGCTTGGTCCCCGGAACCTTCCGGCATTGGCACGTTGACCGTGGTGCCTTCACCGATGCCGCCACCCACTTCCTCCATATAACCTGTTCCAGGGTAGAAGGGCGCCATGCGGTGGGTATCGAACAACATCACATCCGGGTCAGCCCAGAAGATGTCCTGCGTACCGTTGCCATGGTGGGCGTCCCAATCCACGATCAGAACCCGTTCACAACCCAGCTCCACCTGGGCATAGGCGGCGGCCACCGCCACATTGTTGAACAGGCAAAAGCCCCGGGCGCGGACCGCATTGGCGTGATGCCCCGGTGGCCGACAGAGGGCAAAGGACCCTTGTGATTCCCCCCGGACCACGGCTTCCACGGCCCGGATGGCGGAGCCGGCGGCGACTTCCGCCGCTTCGACGCTGCCCGGCGAGACCGCCGTGGTGTCCACATCCAGCCAGGCGTGTTTGCCGCGCAGCTTATAGATCGACTTGAGGTAGGCTCGGGTATGAACCAGTCCCAGTTCTTCCGGTGTCGCCGCCCGACTCTCTTCCAATCGGATCCCTTCAATGGGTTCGGCGGCCAGCAGATCCAGGATGGCTTGAATCCGGCCTGGATGCTCCGGGTAACTCCATTTCACCACCAGGTCCGAAAGGATGCCCCGGACCCGCCGGTCCAAGCGCCCAGGCAGGAATTTCTCTTCCACATCCGGGCGGTGTTCCAGCATGCGTGGGTCGTGTATGACTAGGACGTCCCGTTTTTCGCCCACTTTCAGTCTCCTTATTCCATGCCACTCCTGGCATCATAGACTACTGACTTGGCCATGCTCGTATTTTCTCTATGCGGGCAGGCAAGGCGTACAATATGCCTTTATCCGAATCCAGTCTGGAGGCTGCATGTCCCCTGTCCGTCCGCGCCTGACCCAATTTCCCCATGGCATCACGGCCATCGATACCGACTATCATCGGCCCCGTTTTGACGCCAGTCATCTGATTGTGGACGAGGGCCGGGCCGCTTTTGTGGATACCGGCACCACCCATTCGGTCCCGGCCTTGCTGGCCGCCCTCGCGGAAATGGGGCTGGACCGCAAATCTGTGGATTATGTTCTGCTGACCCATGTTCACCTGGATCATGCCGGTGGTGCCGGGGAATTAATGAAGTATCTCCCCAATGCCATCTGCATTGTGCATCCTCGCGGTGCCCGTCACATGGTTGATCCGGCCAAGCTGATTGCCGGCACCAAGGCCGTCTACGGAGAAGCCGCTTTTCAGGAGATGTATGGGGAGATTCCCCTCATCCCAGCCGAGCGGGTGCGGGAATCCAAGGACGGCATGGTGCTGAGACTGGGGGACCGCCGCTTGACCCTGTTTCATACGCCGGGCCATGCGAAGCATCATTACTGCATCTTCGATGATCGCCCCCAAGCGGTCTTTACGGGGGATACCTTCGGTGTCTCCTATCGGGAGCTGGATACCGACCAGGGCGAGTTCATCCTGCCTACCACCACACCGGTTCATTTCGATCCCCAGGCCTACCATCAGTCGGTGGACCGGATCATGAGCTTTGAACCCAATGCCTGTTTCCTGACCCATTACAGTCGGGTCACCGACCTGGACCGTCTGGCCGAGGATCTCCATCGGGAGATCGATGCCTTCGTGGCGATTGCCAGGGCCCATCAAGGTGCCGAGGATCGGGTGTCCACCATTGAGCAGGCCCTGATCCGCCATCAGGCTGAACGCATGGCCGCCCACGGTATCAAGTCGCCGGAGGAGACCACCCGGCGGGTGCTGGACATGGATCTGCAGCTGGATGCCCAGGGTCTGGACGTCTGGTTGAGCCAGCAGGAAAAACAGCAGGCCTAAGGACTGATCCGCCGTTGCCGCACTATCTGGGCCAGCCGTGGTTTAATTGGGGTGATGGATTGGTCAGCGCTCAGTCGGCGTCAAAGGACCAGCCAAAGCGGGCCAGATCGATGCGTCCCCGAAGGCCGAAGGCCACCCCTTCCGCCTCCAGGCACTCGCGCTGGCGCTCACCCGCGCCCGCTAACGGCAGACTGATCTCACCCCGGGCGTTGATGACACGATGCCAGGGAATGCTGCTGCCCGAGGGAAGGGCATGCAGGGCATAGCCCACCAGCCGTGCCTGGCCCGGCAAGCCGGCTGCCCGGGCCACCTGGCCGTAGGTGGAGACATGGCCGGCCGGGATGGCCATTACCGTGGCATAGATGGCTTCATGCTTCTCGGAGCGGGCCATGGGGCTATTCCATGAGCAGGGCGCGGATCACGGTAAAGACCAGGGCCCCGCTACTGCCCAGCACCAACAGGGTCATGCCGATGCCGGTGTAGCTTCCTGTGAGCAGGATCAACCCCAATTCTACAACCGTAACCACCAAGACCAATGCCGCCGCGCTCAGATAATGACGTCGGGCCGCTGGCGCGCCCAACAGGCGTCGAGCGGCCACCAGCCAGAACAGCCCGGCCACCAGGGAAAAGCCCCCCGCCAGAACCGGGTCCAGCGGTGTCCACAGCCCGGCGGCCAGCAGCCAGGCCAGCAAGCCGATACCGGTGAGCAGAATGAGGATGGCAAAGATAATGGCCAGGGCCTGATTCATGGTCCTTCCCCGCAATGAAAGCCCGTATGATATCAGGCTGAATGTGTCATATCCGGGAGGAAACATGGTCCCCCTATTGGGTTTTCTGTTATTGCTTTTTCTGGGCCTTTGCTGGTATCGCATCGCGGGCAAGGCTGGATTTCAGCCCTGGCTGGGCCTGCTGATGCTGGTGCCGGTGGTCAATCTGGGCTTTCTCGCCTGGTTTGCCTTTACCGATTGGCCGATTCACCGTCATCCCGGCGAAGATTGAGCCCCTTGGCCTGAGCAGCGTCTTGGCCTAATCTTTAGGCTTTGTTTTTTAACCATTCAGTGAGACCGAGTTCGCTATGAAACAGCGTCATCTGATGATTCCCCTGGTCACCGCCGTGGCCGTGGCCCTGGCCCTGGTGGCTTGCGAGGCCCCGGAAGAACAGGACCGCCCCGAGGCTAGCCTGGGTTACGATTATCCCGACACCCGCCGCCAGGACCTGGTGGAAGAGATCCACGGGCATGAAATCGCCGATCCTTATCGCTGGCTGGAAGAGCTGGGCAGCGACGAGGTTCGGGACTGGATCAATGCCCAGAATGCCCTAACCTTCGAACACCTGGAAAGCCTGGATGGGCGTTCCCGCTTCAAGGAACGCATGACCGAGTTGTGGGACTACGAGCGCTACTCGGTGCCGGGCGAGGAATCCGGCCGCTATTTCTATCGTCACAATGACGGGCTGCAGGATCACGACGTGCTGTACTGGCTGGATGAGCTGGATGGTGAGCCGGTGGAGCTCATCGATCCCAATCAGTTCTCCGAGGACGGCACCGTCTCACTGACCATGACCTCGGTGCGTGAAGACGGCGAATACATCGCTTACGGCAAGGCCGAGGGCGGCTCCGACTGGCAGACCTTCCATATCCGCAATATCGAGTCCGGCGAAGATACCGGCGATTTTCTGGAATGGATCAAGTATTCCCCGGCCGCCTGGACCCATGATCACGAGGGCTTTTTCTATGCCCGTTACCCTGAGCCCGAAGGGGATCCCCTCACCGCGCCCAATGAGGACCACAAGGTCTATTACCATCGGATGGGCGAGGACCAGGCCGATAACGTTCTGGTCTACGAGCGACCGGATCGCCCGGACTGGCGGTTCAACCCCGAGGTCAGCGATGATGGCCGCTATCTGATCCTGACCGTTCGGGAAGGCACCGACCGTCGCAACCGGGTTTATTACATGGATCTGCAGGACGAGGAAAACCCCCGTCTGGATGGCGAGGTGGTGGAACTGCTGGATGATTTCGACGGCGGCTATCACTTCATCGACAATGATGACGCCGTGTTCTACTTCTACACCACCGCCGATGCCCCCCGGGGCCGGGTCATCGCCGTGGACACCGAGACGCCTGAACGGGATAACTGGGAAACCCTGGTGGAAGAAGGCGATCGGGTGATTCGCGGTGTTACCGCCGTGGACGATCGCTTCGTGGTCAACTATATGGAAGATGCCCGCAGCCGCCTGGCCCTGTTTGGTCGTGACGGTGAGCTGCGGGGTGATGTGGAGCTGCCGACCCTGGGCACGGTCTCCAGCGTCCGAAGCGGTCGTGACGGTGAGATGTTCTTTGGTTTCAGTTCCTTTCTCTATCCCACCACCATCTTTCGCTATGACACCGAAGCCGATGCTGAAGCGGAGATCTTCCGTCAGCCGGAGCTGAGCGGATTCGACCCCGAGGACTATGTCACCGAGCAGGTCTTCTACGAGTCCAAGGACGGCACCGAAATTCCCATGTTCATCACCCATCACCGGGATACCCAGGTGGATGGCCAGACCCCCACCCTGCTTTATGGCTATGGCGGCTTTAATATCCCCATCCTGCCTTCCTTCTCGGTGGAGAACCTGGCCTGGATGGAACAGGGAGGTGTCTATGCCTCGGCCAATATCCGCGGTGGTGGCGAGTTTGGCCGGGAATGGCACCAAGCCGGTGTGCAGGAGAAAAAGCAGAATGTCTTTGATGACTTCATCGCCGCGGCCGAATACCTGGTGGACGAGGGCTATACTTCATCCGATAACCTGGGTATTTACGGCCGTTCCAACGGCGGCTTGCTGGTCGGCGCGGTGATCAACCAACGCCCGGATCTCTTCGGCGCGGCCCTGCCGGCAGTGGGCGTGATGGATATGCTGCGTTTCCACAAGTTTACCGTGGGTGCCGGCTGGACACCGGACTATGGTAATCCGGAAGAGGCCGATGATTTTGAGGTTCTGCGCCAGTACTCGCCCTATCACAACATTCAGGTGGGCCATGACTATCCGCCGGTGCTGGTGACCACGGCCGATCATGACGACCGGGTGGTGCCGGGCCATTCCTTCAAATATGCGGCCATGCTGCAGTACAAGCAGTCGGACGACAGCAGCAGCCCCATGCTGATTCGCATCGAGGACCGGGCCGGCCATGGTGCCGGCATGTCCACCACCATGCGTATCGAGGAAGCCCGCGACCGCTGGGCCTTCCTCGCGGAGCATCTGGGCTTGGAATTAGACTGAGTCGGCAATAAGAAAGATAGCGGGTCCCGAAAGGGGCCCGTTTTTTATTCCGCGAGAGCTTCAAGCTACAAGCCGCAAGCTTCAAGCTGGCTTTCCCGGTTTCATGACCGTTGCCTATAGCAAGCTTTTCGCTGGCTGGGGACCGGCTACGAGCACGGCCCTATCCCTTGCACAGCCAGCTTGCAGCTTGCAGCTTGAAGCTGACTTCAATCCCACTCCGGCGCCAGGCCCTCGGGATTGATCACGCGGCCGTTGGGGTCGGCCAGGGCCGTGATCTGCTTCATTTCCCCCTCACTCAGTTCGAAATCGAAGATCTCGATATTGGCGCTGGCGTTGGCCTCGCGGCTGGAGCGCGGAATGGCCACCACCCCGTCCTGCTGGATCAGCCAGCGCAGGGCGATCTGCCCGGGATTCTTGCCGTGCTTCTCGCCAATGGCTTTGAGTGTGTCGTTCTCGAACACCCGGCCCTGGGCCAGGGGGCAATAGGCGGTGAGGACCATGTCGGCTTCCCGCAGCGCCGGAAAAAGGGTGTTCTGCGCCAGGAAGGGGTGGTACTCGATCTGATTGGTCACCAGCGGCGCCCGGCTCGCTTCCTGGGCCCGGGCCAGCCAGTCGCTGGGGTAGTTGCTGACCCCGATGTGGCGGGCCAGGCCCTGTTCCTTCACGGTGTTCAGGGCATCGAACATGGCCTGGAAGTCCACCTTGGGGTTGGGCCAGTGCAGCAGCAAGAGATCCACGTAATCGGTTTGCAGCTTTTCCAGGCTGGCTTCCACCGAGGCTTCCAGCTTGCCCGAGCGCATGGCATCGATCCAGACTTTGGTAGTGAGAAAGATCTCTTCCCGGCGAAAGGGGGCATGGGCCAGGGCCTCGCCCACGCCCTGTTCATTGCCGTAAATCTGGGCGGTATCGATATGGCGGTATCCGGCCTGCAGGGCGTGTTCCACCATGCGGGCCGCGTCTTCCACTGCCAGCTCGAAGGTGCCAAAACCCAGTGCGGGGATGGAGGCCCCCTGGCATTTCACATTCCACATGGTGATTCTCCTTGCGGTCGCAATAATGGTGATGGAACGGTTTAGAACGCACCGCTCCCGATGTCGTATTGGACGCCATTGTTCATGTTAATCAGTCACTTACCTGAGAACTGCAGCTTCGCTGGGAGGCGGTGGCCAATGGCCACGAAAAATTCATCCTCCCGCCCTTGTCAGGGCCTGAAATTGGCATCTATTATTAATCTTGCTGGCTCGTTTGAAGCGGCAAGGCGAGGCCCAATACCCGCCGGCCGATTCAGACTAACAGGGGCCAAGGGCCCCGGTGAAATTTCCCTTCCTCAAGCGGTAGCCGCAAGGTAGGAAACACGCCGGTCCATTGTTCCCGCCAGCATTTCGTCTAAAAAACGTAAGGAAGGTAAGTATGCAGACCGGTACTGTGAAGTGGTTCAACGAGGCCAAGGGCTTCGGTTTCATCGCCCCCGAAGATGGTGGCAAGGATGTCTTCGTGCATTTCTCCGGTATCTCCGGCGACGGGTTCAAGACCCTGCAGGAAGGCCAACAGGTTCAGTTCGAAACCAAGGAAGGCCCCAAGGGTCTTCAAGCCGTGGATGTCCAGGCACTCTGAACCGCCCGATGTCGGTCTGTGATCGACAGCGGTTAGAACCAGGCCCGCTCCAGTTGGAGCGGGCCTTGTCTCTTTCAATCCCTCCCCAACTCTCCAATTATTGTGCCAACTCTAGGCACGATTTTCTTGACCCATGTTCCCTTAGAAACAATTTTGCCATGTCTAATAGGCCGAGCTTCCCACTTATCCTTTTAAATTTCTTCCAGGTTTTCACGTCCATATTTCCTTGACAAGGAAGGATGCATTGCTATCTTTAATTAGAGTTAGTCGTTGTGGCCAATCACAATAATATTAATCACTAAAAGGTGGGAGTAAGACGTTGAAACTGAAGTTGAACAAATAAGAATTCGTGATTCTGTCCGACGATGCCGAAGTGCTAGGCAAGGAAATGATCCCCCAGGTTGGTGGTGGTAACTTCACGGATCACTGTGGACACGGCGATGATTGCCGCCCAACACTGGTCGCCGCTGAAACGTGTGGCTATTGGATCTGCCCGCCTGTTTTCTAAATGGGCCACAAATGAAGGTGAAGGACGCCCTCGGGGCTGCCTTCATTTATCCAGATTGATTTCCTCGCATTGCTTGCTTGTGACCATCCCCGCTTCGACACGGCTCTCAGGGTGGATGGGCTGTTCATTGCGTTGTCAATCTTCAAGCGCGGATCGACAGCATATTGTCCCCTGGGTCCCTCGCAACCGGACGATCCAGCATCAGGGCATGCAAAAGAAATCATTATTCCAAACTCGTCCTACATTAGTCATATTAGCACTTACATTGTGATAATTTTTTACCTTTTTTTTAGGTTTTATCTTGACACGGGAAGCTGCGTTGCTACGCTCAGGTTTGGTCATTGATTTGGCCAAGCACAACCAAATTTAAAATTGGGAGTAAGACAATGAAACTGAAGCTGAACAAAGAAGAGCTGGTGACCCTGTCCGACGACGCCGAAGTGCTGGGCAAGGAAATGACCCCCCAAGTTGGTGGCGGTCAGGACACCCAGGTCTGTGTTGACTACAGCGAGCGCATTTGCCGCGTGACTTTGGCGCCCGGCGAGACCTGCGGCGTATGGACCTGCCCACCCGTACTATAAAAATGGGGTGAGAATGAGGGCAGCCCACCATGGGCTGCCCTCATTTTCTAATTCGATATCGTACGTATTTCATTTGCTCTAATTTCTCAACTGTGCCTTTAAGCGCCCGAGGGCCAAAGCCTTGCACATCATGACCCAGTGCCAATTCAATCGCCTTGAGGCGATTGTTGCCGAGATTGTCCCGAACCTCCTGGAAGCACCCACTGACGAACCGATTGGCCTGATGAGCGGTCGGGCTGGCCATGCCCTTGCCGTTTGGTATGCCCGGCATTTCAATTCGGACTTGGTCGATGAAAATCAGTTTTCAGAAATGCTTTCCGAACTTCAGGGTGCTGTGCCTTACGTAAGCAAAGACCACCGATTTAGTAGGGGGTTACCCGGTGTCGCCTGGTTATTTGAATTGCTTCTCTGGGAGCAGGACGACCCCTATCTTGCAGAGTTCAACCAGAATGTTGACCGTATCCTGCTGAACTTACTCCAAGTCGAGTCGTGGCAAGGGGAAATTGAGCTGATGGAAGGCTTGAGTGGACTCGCACCTTATGCAGCCCGTCGCCTTAAGCAGGCGAATCAAACAGCCGTTTACAAGGAAATTATTCGTCATTTTTCCGATCTCGCGGTCTGGATTTTCCCCGATCAATGCACTTGGCCGAATCCGCCCAATTCGCCGTATAACATGAAATCCCAACCTGAGGAGCCGGAGCATAACCTGGGGCTCGCTCACGGTGTACCCGCTGTGCTTGCTGCATTGATCGCGCCTACCCAGCATAAAGATTTGAGCTCGGTGGCCAAACCGCTCCTGCAGGGAGGCGCCAACTGGCTAGCGGCTCAACGCCAGGACAGTGATGAACTTGAGTGCCACTATGGTTACCTGGCTGGAGAGCCCAGCCACTCGAGGCTTGGTTGGTGTTATGGCGATGCCAGTAACGCACTAATCTTGGCTCGCGCCGGGGCAGTTTTGAATGATAAAGCCTTGATCCAGGCAGCAAGAACCGTTGCCCTTCATGCCGCCAGCCGATCGCCCGAAGCCGGACTGGTAAGGGATGGTGGACTTTGCCATGGCAGCGCAGGCCTATCCCTTATCTTTTCCTTGCTGCACACTCTACTCGGTGACCCCGAGCTCCAGAACGCCGCCGAATTTTGGTTGGAAGATACCATTAAGCGCTATGAAAACCACGGCCTTAACGGCTTCGACGCCTATCGTTACGAACCGGAAAATGGCAAGCCTTATTTTGTCGCGGACACTGGGTTCCTGGCGGGCTATGCCGGAGTTGCCTTGGCATTGATGGCTGCAACCGAACAATCGCCGGATTGGGGCGATTGTCTCCTGCTCCTCTAGAAAAAGCTTCATGAATCGCGCATTATCTGGCATTTCGCTCGCCGAATTCCCAGTTGCTGTGTAGAAACAAGCGAATTTTCCTGTGGAAAACCCTCGCTTGTAATGCCATCCCAGAAATCAAACTTAAGCGACGCAGCGGGAGCGAGAGGCACGTTGAAGGAT
Source organism: Natronospira proteinivora (assembly GCF_024170465.1). Taxonomy (NCBI): domain Bacteria; kingdom Pseudomonadati; phylum Pseudomonadota; class Gammaproteobacteria; order Natronospirales; family Natronospiraceae; genus Natronospira; species Natronospira proteinivora. The sequence goes on from NZ_JALJYF010000002.1 coordinate 868,082, forward strand.
GACTAGAAGAAGGCATAGGAAATTCAATGGCACACCATCAGAACCTGCAGCCGGAAGAGTTTTTTGTTATTCGTACCCCCCGGTTACCTGTATCCGAACTGTCGCGCCTCCCAAAGGATCCTCGCGAGCAACAAATATTCATCGAAGAGTGGCTGAAGGAGCCAGGGGTGGCTGAAGCGATCTACATTGCCAGTCCTTCATTGATGGCTAGGTTAGATCAGTGGCGGGCCAAGCCGACCGGGAAACAAGGCCGAAAGATTACGGAAAGCCTTGTCAAGTATTTCATTCGCATGACAACCAGGTCTACACCTTTTGGATTGTTTGCTGGAATTCAATTGGGGAATGTCAGTGACCAGACTCGCCTAACCATAGACCCTGGTCGTGTCGGTCGTCGTCATACACGCTTGGACATGTACTACCTCGCAGGTGTACGGGATGGATTGAGCAAGGATGAGGAAAGCAAGTACAGCGTCCCATACAGGCCCAACCCAACATTGCATCAGGTTCACGACGCATTACACTATATCGAACCCTACCGGGGAAATGGAGGACGACAGTACCGCCTGAGTTCCGCTGCGGCCGAACCCCATTTGCTTGCCCTGCTGGGCAAGGCCCGGGCCGGCCTTAGCCAATCAGACTTGATTGATGCATTCCGTGCTGAATACCCGGAAGCCGAGCGGCATGAAGTGGACGAGTTCATCAATGAATTGATCAACGAATCTCTGCTTCTACCCCATATTCCCTTGCCCTTGACCGGTAATTCTCCAGACCAGGCTTTCCTCCAGTCGCTGGATCGGCTCTCTGAGCAGGCCACGGCTGGTCCCATCCGAAAGGCGATTAAGCAGTTAAATAAGATTGATCAGGAGTTTGGTGTCGAACCACTTCGTTATCAAGCCGTCAAGGAGACCCTCGAGGCACTACCCCACGAGGTTTCTGAAAATAAACTCTTCCAGGTCGATCTCTATCGCGAGCTTAAAGATTGCCAGCTGGATCGAGACCTGGCATCGAAAGTAGCAACTGTGATGACTCTGCTTGCTCAGCTTGGCCAAGAGCCGACAAACGAACTGGAGGAGTTTGTAAATCGTTTCAAGGCCCGATTTGAAGGGCAGATGATTCCATTATCCCAGGTACTGAATGAGGAAGTTGGGATACCCGTGAGTACCGAAGGTGGCTATCAAAGCCAATTGTTGGCGGGCGTCCAATTGCCGAAGAAAGGACGGAATACCGTTTCATCTGCCACCACCTCCCCTTTGCAGGCCGAAATCATGCGGCGCCTCAGCTTGCCGGAAAATCATGGTATGGATGCAATCCATATTCCCCTTAAAGCACTGAAAAAAATGGCCGAAAAGCGAAAAGGGAATGAACCAGCTAGACTACCCGTGTCGTTTGCTGCATCCCTCAGCTTGTACAGGAAACGCCAAAGCGGACAGGCCATTGCCCATCTTAAAGGTGGCTATGGGCCGTCGGCCGCGAATCTGTTAGGGCGGTTCTGCCATTTAGATGAGCGATTGACACAGCGCGTCCGCGAACACCTGGAAAAGGAAGAAGCCCATTCGCCGGATGCAATATTTGCCGAGGTCGTCCATATGCCCGATGGGCGTCCCGGCAACGTCATTGCCCGCCCCATATTAAGGCCATATGAAATCGCCTTTCTAGGGGATTCCGGTGTGCCCGAGGAGAAACAGATCGGAATCGATGACCTTTATGTCTTCGTGGAAGATGGAATCGTCAAGCTCTGGTCCAAGCGACATCACCGCCAGGTCGTGCCACGGCTCTCATCGGCACATAATTACAGCAGTAGAAGCCTGGGCATTTATAAGTTTCTTTGTATGTTACAAAATCAATCAGGGAAGGTCCCGGGATTTACACTTCCCGAGTCTCTGCGACAGAGCAGTTTCGTGCCGCGGATACTGCTCGGGGATGTGATTGTCAGCGAGAAGCGTTGGCTCATCCCAAGGCACGAGATCGAGGCATTGTTGGATGGCGGAAACTTGAACCAGTCGAAGTTAGACCGCCTTAAAGCTCAGTATAGCCTTAATCTGCGTGTCAGCTTTGCCCGTGCAGATAACATTCTGGTCCTCGACCTGAATAATGTAAAATTGCTTGAGATTCTGCTTTCTGAAACCAAGGGCTTGGACTACGTTCAGCTTCAGGAGTTTCTTCCGGGTGTTTATGCCTCACATGTCGAAGAGCTGGGCAATCAGTCCACTCGCCAATATAGTAATGAAATCATTTTGCCCGTCTTCAATCCCGCTGGACCGGTTGAAACAACACGCACAAATTATAATGAAGAAGAACTTCAGAAGAGCGCTCGGAGGCGATTCGCACCCGGGTCTCATTGGATGAGCTTAAAATTGTATGGTGCTAAAACTAGTATTGAGAATACATTGGTTTCCGTGATAGGCCCGTTTCTTAACGAAGCAAAAGCCGAAGGCTGGTTCGAAAAATGGTTCTTCATTCGGTATGGAGATCCAGATTGGCATATTCGCTTGAGATTCTTTGGCGACCCGACTTTACTTTACGGCAAGCTACTGCCAAGTCTTGAGCGCCGCCTTTCTGACCATATTCAGGCTGGTCTTGTGCATCATCTTGAGCTGTTTACTTATGATCGTGAAACTGAGCGTTATGGTGGCAGCGATGCCATCAATGTTGCTGAAAGCCTATTTATGCACGATAGTAAGTTTGTCTTAAATGCACTTTCTATCGTTCACAAGTATGGCGAAGAGGCTCGGTGGCGCCTCGCGCTTATGGGTGCCGACACATTGATGGGCTGCTTCCATTATGATCTCGATCGGAAGTTCGCCCTGGTTGACCGCTTGAGGACAAGCTTCGGCCAGGAATTCGAGGAAACTAAAGCCTTGCGAACACAATTGGGAGATCGATACCGCAAGTTCCGCGAGACAATCGACTCCGATTTTAACGCTCTCGTGGGGGCAGTCTTTGCCAAATCGGAATTGCATCAAGCTTGCCGTCAATTTTCCCACCAACTGGAAGATGCTGTACGCGAATACAAGAAACTGGATGTAGATAGAAAGCTTGTCTGCAGTATCGATGCTGTTTTGAGCTCACTACTGCATATGCTTTTCAATCGTTTGTTTAAATCTGACGGGCGAGCGCAGGAGCTTGTTTGTTACGACCTGCTCCGCCGCCACTATTTGGCGGAGAAAGCAAAAGATCGAATGAAGGCCACGGCTGAAACGCGCCGCGCATAATCTCCATTGTCCATTCCAGGGCTCACCGTTTCGAAGTCGGATGACGATGCTCACCCTCTCCCTGCTTTATAGTTGAGGCAACATAATGAAGCCCCTTTTCCGGAAAGAAGTCTATAAGCAGCGAGACCAGAAGCTACAAGGGGAAATCCGAGTAGCACGTCCTCCCAGTTTCGTGTGGTTGACATGGTTGATTACCGGTTTTGTGCTCTTGTCTGCGATTTTTTTGTTCACGGGAGATTACGCCCGGAAGGAAGGCGTTCAAGGCCTTATTGAACCTGATGCCGGTGTACTCGAGATAAGACCTGATGTCCAGGGTTATGTTCAAGAAGTTCTAGTAGAAGAAGGTGAACGTGTGGAAAAGGGTCAGGCATTGCTCCGGATTAGTGGCGAGCGATTTTTGGCAGCGGAAGGGGCAATTAACCAAGCGTTGACGCTTGCACTTGAGTACCGGATTGATCGAATTGAGAATCGGATTAAGAACGAAAACCGTCGCCATGAGCTACATCTTGATGCTCTCAAAAATCAGATTGAAAGCACCCGCCAACAGTTGGAGCGATCTGAAGAACAAATCGCACTGCTCTCCAGCCGAGTGGAGATGAATCAGTCCCTATTGGATCATATGGAAAGCCTGAAGGCTCAAGGTCATGAATCAGAGGTAGAGGTCATCCAGCAGCGTGATGCCGTACTGGCTTTGTCTCAGGAGCACCAAAATGCACTTTTGAATCGTATAAACCTGGAGGAGAGTCTAAGCCAATTGCGCTTCGAAAGGGCTCAGGCGCCGATTCAGCATCAGACCGAGTTGGATAATCTGAACCTTCAAAAGGAAGAAAGCCGCCGAGAGCTCCTACAGATGCGGCATGAACGTGAGGCAGAAGTTCGCGCACCCGAGGCCGGTCGAGTCAGTGGCATGATTGCAGTCGATGGGCAACCGGTAGACCCTGGAGGAACCCTTCTGCATATATTGCCGGAAGATTCCCGATTACAGGCGGTACTTCATGTGCCTTCCCGGTCAATTGGAATGATCCAGGCTGGTCAGTCGGTACGATTGCGATACGATGCATTTCCTTACCAACGTTTTGGGGTTTACGAAGGGATCATCACGGAGGTCGGCACCACTGCCTATATCCAGGGGGAGGGTCCGGCTAGCGAGAGCGCTGATGGCGCAAGCTACCGTGTTGTTGTTGCGCTTGATCATCAGGAAATCCCGGCTTATGGCCAGAGCTTCCCACTTCGGCCTGGTATGCGCCTTGAAGCGGATATCGTTACCGAGAACCGTACCCTGATCCGCTGGCTTTTTGATCCGATCTTCAGCGTGCAAAGGACATTGTGATGAGCGACTTGGCTGCCAGACTTCGCCTCTGGGATCGAAGAGAACTGCCGCTCATCCAGCAATCAGAAGCGGCTGAATGTGGCATTGCCTGCCTCGGCATGATTGCAGGCTATTTCGGATATCGGGTCGGGCTTTCAGATCTGCGCCAAAAGTTCTCCATCTCCATGGAAGGGTGCACGCTCCTGGACCTGATGAATTTTGCCGAGAAGCTGGCGCTCGCATCTCGGCCCCTAAGGGTCGAACTGGACGACCTGAAGGCATTCAAGGTCCCGGTCATTCTGCATTGGGACTTGAATCACTTTGTGGTTCTTAAAGGGATAAAAGGGAAGAAATACATCATTCACGACCCGGCGCAAGGGATTCGTTATCTCAGCCATGACGAGGTCTCTTCGCATTTTACCGGGGTGGTTCTTGAGCTCTTACCAACAAAAGAATTCCAGCAGAAAGATGAGCGCCAGCCTCTCCGCTTATCCGACTTCTGGTCCAGAATTATTGGTCTGAAGCGGTCCCTTGGTCTGTTATTCCTTCTTTCTTTATTACTTCAAGTGTTTGTTTTGGCAGCGCCCTACTACCAGCAACTGGTGGTCGACGATGTCCTGATGTCCGCAGACCTCAATATGTTGCTGGTATTGGCAATCGGTTTTGCCATGCTGCTTCTTTTCGAGGTCGCGACGAATGCCTTGCGTGGCATCGTCTTGCTGCATTTTGGTAGCCTTATGAGTATTCAGATGACGGCGAATCTCTTCCATCATCTGGTCCGCCTGCCGGTTACCTATTTCGAAAAGCGTCATATGGGTGACATCATCACCCGCTTTGGATCTCTTCAGCATGTCAAAGATATGCTCACTGAGGGGATCATTGAGGCCCTGCTTGATGGGGTTATGATTATGGGGGTCCTGATCCTCCTCTATGTGTATAGCCCCCTATTGGCTACGGTGGTTGTCGCGACCGGCATGCTCTATGCGCTGATTCGCCTGATGATGTACCGCTCTCTCAGGGAGGCTTCCAAGCAGGAGATCATTGCTCGGGCCGAGGAAAACAGCAACTTCATGGAAACGGTCCGCGGCATGCAGACCATCAAGTTGTTTGGCGCTGAGGCAAAGCGAGAAGGCATTTGGCAGAACTACTTTGTTACATCGGTCAACCGAAAGATCAAGGTAGGTATCTTTGATATCTCATTCCAGAACATTAACCGCCTTTTGTTCGGATTGGAAAATATTATTGTTATTTACCTAGCAGCCCATTTAGTTCTAGCTGGCAACTTCAGCGTGGGCATGCTGTTTGCCTTTGTAGCCTACAAACGGCAGTTCATGGATAAAGCCTCTCGGCTTGTGGAGAAGCTAATTGAATTCAAGATGCTGAATCTCCACTTCGAACGTCTCAGCGATGTGACCTTGACCGAGAAGGAGGAGACTCAACCGGACCACGCGCGTGTTGTCGACATCAACGGTGACTTGAAGCTGGATAATGTGTCTTTTTCATACAGTGATAGTGGTCCCAAGGTGATCGAAAATCTTAGTCTAGAGGTCGGGGCGGGAGAATCACTTGCTTTGGTCGGACCATCCGGTTGTGGCAAGACCACCGCCATGAAGGTGATGCTTGGCCTTTTCGTTCCCCAGAAAGGCGAGGTATTGGTAGACGGTATCCCCTTGGAACGCATCGGCCTTGGGCCCTATAGAAGGCAGATTGCTGCGGTTATGCAGGATGATCAGCTTCTCTCAGGCTCCATCAGTGAAAACATCGCTTTTTTCGAACCCAATATTGAACAACAAAGAGTGCAGGAATGCGCCGAAATGGCTGCGATCCATGAGGACATCAGCAATATGCCCATGGGGTACAATAGCTTGATTGGTGATATGGGCTCCTCCTTATCAGGTGGACAGAAGCAGCGCGTGCTATTGGCCAGGGCGCTTTACAAGCAACCGCGCATATTGTTTCTTGATGAAGCGACCAGCCATCTGGATACGGATATGGAAAAAAAGATTAGCGCTAATATCCGAAACCTTGATATTACGCGAGTTATCATTGCCCACCGACCGGAAACGATCCAAACAGCAGACAGGGTGGTCGATTTAGCGGAAGCCCAGCGGCAATCGAATGATGATTAAGTTGTAAGATCGGAAATATCTGCTGTGGGGTAGATGGATCGTCCGCTTCATCTTTGCCTGATCCAACCTTAGGGTAGAATGCTCCATATAAAGGAGGACCGCGGAGAAGTATTTATTCCTCTATGCGTCTCCGGGTCCTCCATGGTGGGGCCGCATGAAATCGCTAGGCTTTGTTCCTGGGCCGTTTAGCGTTTTAGTGTTTGGCCGACTGACTTAGTTTTCTTCGGATTCCAGTTCGACGGTGTCTACATCCACCTGGAGGGTTTCCAGGGTGTCGGCCACATCCTCGGGCATATCGTCTTGGTAACGGCCGCCCAGGTGTTCGGCCAGGAAGCGTTCCACGTCGGCGTACATGGCCAGGCGGTTGAGCCGTCGGGCAAAGCCGTGGCCCTCGTCCTCGGCGACCAGATACTCCACCGGCCGATCCAGCTCCCGCATGGCCACCACGATCTGGTCGGATTCATGCTGAACCACCCGGGGATCGTTGGCCCCCTGGATCACCATCAGCGGCGCCCGGATCTCCTCGGCGGAGAACAGCGGCGATTGAGCCTTCAAACGCTCCCGGTCGGCCCCGTCGTCTGGATCCCCCACCCGCTGTTCAAAGATCTGGCGGATGGGTCCCCAGTAAGGCGGAATGGATTCCAGCAGAGTGATGATGTTGGACGGCCCCACAATGGACACCCCGGCGGCATATAGATCCGGGGTGAAGGCCAGGCCGGCCAGGGTGGCGTAGCCGCCGTAAGAGCCGCCCATGATGCCGATCCGATCGGGGTCGGCAATGCCCTGCTCGATGAGATAATTCACCCCGTCGGTGATGTCATGCTGCATGGCACCGGTGCCCCATTCCTCGTTGCCGGCGTTGAGAAAGGCCTTGCCGAAGCCGGAGGAGCCCCGGAAGTTGGGCTGAAAGACCGCATAGCCCCGGTTGGCCAGGAACTGGGCGCTGGCATCATAGCCCCAACTATCCCGGGCCCAGGGCCCGCCGTGGGGATTGACCACCAGGGGCAGATTCTCCGCTGGCACGCCCTTGGGCAGGGTCAGATAGCCGGGGATCTCCAGCCCGTCCCGGGCCTCGTAGCGGATTGGCTTCATCTCCGCTAAGTGCTCCACCGGCAGATTGGGGCGCGGCCGGTAAAGCAGTTCCACCTCGCCGGATTCCCGGTCATAGACATAGGTGGCCCCGGGATCGGTGTCCGAGGTGAGGCTCACCAATTGCAGGTGGCGGTCCTCGGTGGTGGAACCGAAGTAGATATCGCCATCCCCTTCCAGGGCCTCGCGCACCCGTTCATAATCCCGCTCAAAGGCCTCGTCGCGGGGATAAACCCGCAGGCGATCGCCCACATAATAGGTGGCCAACAGTTCATGGCTTTGGGGGTCGAACTCCGCGCCGCCGAAGTCCACTTCTTCTTCCGGGTCGCCGTCTACCTGTTGCTCTTCGCCGGTTTCCGGGTTGAACAGCACAAGCTCGGTGAGATCCCGATCACCGGCATTGCTGATCATATAGACCCGCTCGCCATCAGGATGGAAGCGAATGGGCGAGCATTCCTCGTCGATGGTGCAGGTATACACCGGCTCTTCGGACAGCTCACCGTCGTCGATGCGCAGGATTTCCCAGCCCCCTTCCGGCTTCTGCCGGGTGGCCAGTCGCAGCTCACCGTCCAGATCGGCAGTGAAACTCGCCACACCGTCGTCATTCTCGAACACCAGTTGACGCTCGGCGGTATCCAGGTCCACCCAATAGACATCATGCAGGCGGGGGTCGCGATCATTGATCGCAACCAGGATGCTTTCCGGCTGATTGCGCGGCCGGCTGACCACCCGGGCCTGGATGTCGTCATAGGGGGTGAGATTGACCGGGGCCGGCACCCGCTCCCCTTCGGCTACGTCGTCGTCCGGCGCCACCCGATAGAGGCGGAAGTTCTCATCCCCGCCGGTGTCCTGCATGAACACCACATAGCGGGCATCCCGGCTCCACCAGTGGGAGCGCACCGGGCGGTCCCGGTCGTCGGTCAAGGGCCGGGCATCCTCGAAGTCCTCGCCCCGGCGTTTGACCCAGACGTTCATCACCCCGTCCAGGGGCTGGATGAAAGACACCCATTCCCCGTCCGGTGACAGTTGCCCGCCGCTGATTTCCGGATCATCAAAGAAAACCGCCCGATCAATGATGGGCGGCAGACCCTGTTCATCGGCTGATTCCACGTCTGTCTCCCGATCCGTGCTGTCTTCGTCCTGGGGTGAACAAGCCATTAGCCCCAGTCCGAACAGAAAACTCACCGCCAGCAAGCTGGCCTTATTGATGGTTCTTTCCATCGTTGCCCCCCAACAATTGTTCCAGTGGTTTTATCCAGGGCCGTCAAAGCCCGGCCCGAACATGGCAGAATAGGCGGAAATCTTGGGAATGCAAAGGGAGAACGCAGCATGAGCGACTCATTTCGCGCTTATCGCATCCATGACCGGGATGGAGACATCAGTGCCGGTTTTGAAACTCTGACCCTGGCGGACCTGCACGAGGGGGAGGTGGTGATTGGCGCCGAATATTCCAGCGTCAATTTCAAGGATGCCCTGGCGGCCACCGGTAAGGGCAAGATTTTGCGCACCTCCCCCTGCAATGGTGGGATCGACGTGGCCGGAACGGTGGAATCCAGCCAGGATGACCGCTTCTCCCCGGGCCAGAAGGTCCTGGTGACCGGATGCGGTCTGGGTGAGGCCCATGACGGAGGCTATGCCGAGAAGGTCCGGGTCCCTGCCGACTGGATCGTGCCGGTGCCCGAGGGCATGAATGCTCGTCAGGCCATGGCCATCGGCACCGCCGGATTCACCGCCGCCCTGGCCATCCATCGCATGGAACATAACGGCCAGGCGCCGGATCAAGGCAAGGTGCTGGTGACTGGCGCCACCGGCGGCGTCGGCAGCTTCGCCATCAATATGCTGGCAGGCTTGGGCTATGAGGTGAGCGCACTGACCGGCAAGGCCAGCGAGGCGGATTACCTGAAGGAACTGGGGGCGAGCGAAGTCCTGCTGCGGGATGAGACCGATTTCGGCAAGCGGCCCATGGAAAAAAGCCAATGGGCCGGCGCGGTGGACAATGTGGGGGGCGAGGCCCTGACCTGGTTGACCCGTACCGTGAGCTGGTGGGGCAATATCGCCAGCATCGGCAATGCCGCCAGCCCCAAGCTGGAGACCACCGTCTTTCCCTTCATCCTGCGCGGCATCAATCTGCTGGGGATCAACTCCATGGCCACCCCCATGCCCCTGCGCCACCAGGTCTGGGACCGTATCGGCAGCGATTTGAAACCCTCAAAACTGGATCTCATCACCAGCCAGGAAGTGGCCTTTGATGAGCTGCCGCCCGTCTTCGAGCAAATGATCGAGGGCAAGATCCGCGGCCGTACCGTTGTGCGTATCGCCTGAGGATTTGCTTGGCAAAATATTAGAAGCGGACACGAAGGTCACGAAGAAAGGCAGAAGGACACGAAGGAAAACTGAGTGGTTTGCGGGGGGACCCGCCGTAGGAGCGGCTTTAGCCGCGATCCCACCATCGGATACCCCAATCGCGGCTAAAGCCGCTCCTACGGTTTACCCGGACATTTCCTTCGTGTCCTTCGTGTTCGATTTTGAGTTTTTCTGGACCCCAAAAAAGAAAAAGCCCCGCATAAGCGGGGCTTTTCCGTACCGAATTCAGTGCCGCGCGGGCGACTGAGTCGATACTTCAGAGCGCGGACACGTCCACGGCCTGGAGACCCTTGGGGCCTTCTTTCGACTCAAACTGAACGCGCTGGCCTTCGGCCAGGGTCTTGAAGCCGTCACCGGAGATGCCGGAGAAATGGACGAAAACGTCCTTACCACCGTCTTCCGGAGCGATGAAGCCAAAACCCTTGGATTCGTTGAACCACTTAACAGTACCGGTTTGCATGTTACTTACTACCTTTAACTACTTGATTTGAGCGAGCCCGAGTCTCTTTGAGACCCTGATGACTCAGTTAATGCTGTTCTTGACAATCCGGTCCTGTGGGGCAGTTTCGGCCTCGGGGCGACTTGATCCCGTCGGTCGGACAATCCTGCAGGGGGCAATCGATCAGAGGGGAAAACCTAAGGTGGGATTCTTCTCTTACGAACAACTCACTGCGACAGCAAGAGTGTTTGTACGCACTTTTTTTCGATAAGGCAAGCCTTTTCGCAAATTATTTTTACGTCCGGGCCCTCAGCGGCCCACCCTTAGCCGGCTGAGGGCCCCAGCAGTGGGGCAAATAGCGCCGCCGTCGCCTATCAGGTAGAATCTGCCGCCCCAACAGGGGTGTTTACCCCTCCCAGAACTGAATTCGAACGAGGTCCGCATGAGCCAAGTCTCCGCTGGCGCCCGCTTCTGGCAGGCCCTGGATGCCGAGCGTCCACTGCAGGTGGCGGGTACCATCAACGCCTATTCCGCCCTGCTGGCCGAGCAGGCCGGCTTCCGTGCCATTTATCTATCTGGTGCCGGGGTGGCTAACGCCTCCTACGGCCTGCCCGATCTGGGCATGACCAGCCTGAATGATGTCTGCGAGGATATTCGCCGCATCACCGCGGCCACCGAGCTGCCGCTGCTGGTGGACGCCGACACCGGCTTCGGCCAGGCCTTCAATATCCAGCGCACAGTGCGTGAAATGACCCGCGCCGGCGCCGCCGGCCTGCATCTGGAAGACCAGGTGGCCGCCAAGCGTTGCGGGCACCGGCCTGGCAAGGCTCTGGTCCCCAAGCAGGAGATGGTGGATCGCATCCGCGCCGGTGTGGACGGTCGCCAGGATGAGCAGTTCGTGATCATGGCGCGTACCGACGCACATGCGGTGGAGGGCCAGCAGGCCGCCATCGACCGGGCCTGTGCCTATGTGGAGGCCGGTGCGGACATGATCTTCGCCGAGGCCCTGCAGACGCTGGACGAATACCGCCAGTTCATCGATGCGGTGGGCGTGCCGGTGTTGGCCAACATCACCGAATTCGGCAAAACGCCGCTGTTTACCACCGAGGAACTGGGTGATGCCGGGGTCCGCATGGCCCTGTATCCCCTGTCTGCCTTCCGGGCCATGAGCCGGGCCGCGCTGGATGTCTATCAGACCCTGCGCAAGGAAGGTACGCAGAAAAACGTGATCGATCGCATGCAGACCCGGGAAGAACTGTATGAGGTGCTCGGCTACCACGAGTACGAACAGACCCTGGACAAGCTTTTCAAGCAATAAACCGCTGAATGTGGGAGGGGCATTGCTGTCCCGAATGGGCTTGAACAAGGCCGGTCGCGGCAGGAAAGCCGCTCCCACGGTTTAGAAACCTAGGAGAAGGATGATGGCTGAGAAAAAGATGGGCGCCGGCCTTAGAGGCATGGTCGCCGGTGAAACCGCGCTTTGTACCGTGGGCAAGGAAGGCACTGGCCTGACCTATCGTGGCTACGATATTGAAGAGTTGGCGGAAAAGGCCCGCTTCGAAGAAGTGGCTTATCTGCTGCTCCACGGCAAGTTGCCCACCAAGGCCGAGCTGGATGCCTATATTGCCAAGATCAAGAAAGGCCGTGGTCTGCCCCAGGCACTGAAAGACGCGCTGGAGCGGATTCCCGCCGAAGCCCATCCCATGGATGTGATGCGTACCGGCGCTTCCATGCTGGGCAACCTGGAAACCGAGGCCGAGGACTTCTCCGATCAGGATGATGCGGCGGACCGTCTGCTGGCGGCCTTCCCCTCCATCATCTGCTACTGGTATCAGTTCAGCCACCACGGCAAGCGGATCGAGACCGAAACCGATGATGAGTCCATCGGCGCGCATTTCCTGCATCTGCTGCATGGCAAGGCCCCCAATGAACTGCATGCCCGGGTGATGAATGTCTCCCTGATCCTGTATGCCGAGCATGAGTTTAATGCCTCCACCTTCACCGCCCGGGTCTGCGCCTCCACCCTGTCGGATATGCATTCCTGCATCACCGGTGCCATCGGTTCCCTGCGTGGCCCGCTCCACGGCGGTGCCAATGAAAAGGCCATGGCCTTGATCGAGCAGTTCTCCAGTGCGGAAGATGCCACCAAGGGCATCCACGGCATGCTGGAGCGCAAGGAAAAGATCATGGGCTTCGGTCACGCGGTCTACACCGAGCGTGACCCGCGCAATGCCATTATCAAGAACTGGTCGAAGAAGCTGGCCGAGGAAGTGGGCGATACTGCCCTGTATCCCATTTCCGAAGCGGTTGAGAGCGTGATGTGGAACGAGAAGAAGCTGTTTGCCAATGCCGACTTCTTCCATGCCTCGGCCTACAACTTCATGGGCATCCCCACCAAGCTGTTCACGCCCATCTTCGTGATGTCGCGTCTGACCGGCTGGGCCGCTCACGTGAAGGAACAGCGGGCCAAGAACCGCATTATCCGTCCGAATGCGGAATACGTCGGGCCCGAGCTTCAGAGCTACGTGCCCATCGAGGAGCGTTCGTAAAGGGTCGGGCCAAGGGCCTTGGTCGGCCCTTGGCCCGACAGCTGCAAGCCACAAGCTGCAAGCTACAAGCAGATCGTGCCAGCGTAAGGCTATACGCTTTTAGCCAACCAAGAGAGTGCCCGAAGTCTCTATAGGCACCACTGCCTGTCATTAGGAAAGACAGCTTGTAGCTTGCAGCTTGTGGCTTGAAGCTGGCGGCTCGAAGCCGCCCAAACCAAATAAAGAACCCAACCTTCAGAACAGAGAAAACCCAGGAGAACCCCCATGTCCGATATCCGTTCCGCCAAGCGGCCCGATCCCGATGACGTTCTGGTCGCGATTACCGATTACGTCTGTGATTACGAGGATTTCAGCAAGGAATCCTTAAGCACCGCCCGTTATTGCCTGATGGACTCCTTGGCCTGCTCCATGCTGGCTATGGAATACCCGGCCTGCACCAAGATGTTGGGCCCGGTGGTTCCCGGCGCCGACATGAAAGGCGGGGCGCGGGTGCCCGGCACTTCTTATGAGCTGGACCCGGTGATGGCCGCCTTCAACATCGGCGCCCAGGTCCGCTGGCTGGATTTCAACGACACTTGGCTGGCCGCCGAGTGGGGCCATCCCTCCGATAACCTGGGCGCCATCCTGGCCGTGGCCGACTACGAGTCCCGCCGCCGCCTGGCCGATGGCAAGGACGCGCTCAAGATCCGCGATGTCCTGGAGGCCATGATCAAGGCCCATGAAATCCAGGGCGTGCTGGCGCTGGAAAACAGCTTTAACCGGGTGGGTCTGGACCATGTGCTGCTGGTTCGTCTGGCCTCCACCGCCGTGGCCACCCGCATGTTCGGTGGTAGCCGCGAGGACGTGCTCAACGCCGTCTCCAACGCCTGGATCGACGGCGGTGCCCTGCGCACCTATCGCCATGCCCCCAACACCGGCTCCCGCAAGAGCTGGGCCGCCGGGGATGCCTCCGCCCGGGGCGTGCGCCTGGCGCTGATCGCCCTGACCGGTGAGATGGGCTATCCCTCCGCCCTGTCCGCCCCCAAGTGGGGTTTCCAGGACGTGCTGTTCAAGGGTGAGGACATCAAGCTGCCCCAGTCCTTCGGCCATTACGTGATGGAGAACGTGCTGTTCAAGATCTCCTTCCCGGCCGAATTCCACGCCCAGACTGCGGTGGAATGCGCCATGCAGCTGCATGACCAGGTCAAGGACCGTCTCGACGAGATCGAGCGGGTGGAGATTGAGACCCAGGAGCCGGGTGTGCGCATCATCGACAAGACCGGCCCCCTGGACAACCCGGCCGACCGGGATCACTGCATCCAGTACATGGTGGCCATCCCGCTGATGTTCGGCCGTCTCACCGCCGAAGACTATGAAGACAGCGTGGCTCTGGACGATCGCATCGACACCCTGCGGGACAAGATGACCGTCAAGGAAAACGAGGTCTTCACCAAGGACTACTACGATGCCGACAAGCGGGCCATCCCCAATGCCATCAAGGTGGTGTTCAAGGACGGTTCCGAGACCGAGCGGGTCCAGGTGGATTACCCCATCGGTCATCGCCGCCGCCGCGAGGAAGGCATTCCGGTGCTGCTGCAGAAGTTCGACGATGCCCTGACCCGCATCCTCTCCCCCCGCAAGTCCCGGGAGATCATCGAGCTCTGCGAAGACCACGGCAGCCTGGACGACACCCCCGTCCACGAGTTCATGAAACTCTTCGCTAAATAAGCGGACCCAGGGTTTTGCGTTGAATTCAGGCCCCCGGGGAGCTCGGGGGCCTGTTTTTTTACACGAAGAACACGAAGGGCACGAAGGGAATGATAATGTGCAGCTCGTGGTCATCCTCGGGGTAATGCAGCTAGCGCAATGGAATAGTAGACGCTAGCATCCATCTCGCGTGACATATTGCGCCTTTCTTCGTGTCCTTCGTGTAATCCTTGAAAACCATGACCACTGAAAAATTGCCAAAAAAACTGCCCCAGCGTCTGGACGACGGTTTGGAGGCGATGGATATAGGGCTGGATGCCGAGGCGAAGGAGCGGCTGGTGGCTTTGCTGGGCCTGCTGGGAAAGTGGAACAGGGCCTACAACCTCACCGCCGTGCGCGATCCCATGGAAATGGTGCCCCGGCACTTGCTGGATTCGCTCAGCCTGCTGCCGGATCTAGGCGGTAAGACCGTGCTGGATGTGGGTACCGGTGCGGGGTTTCCGGGCCTGCCTCTGGCCATTGCGCGGCCGGAGATGGAATTCATTCTGCTGGATTCGGCCCTCAAGCGGGTCCGCTTCGTGCGCCAGGCCGCGCTGGAGCTGGGTTTGCAGAATGTGGCGGTGGTCCAGTCCCGGATTGAGGACTACCGTCCGGAACGGGCCTTTGATACCGTGACTTGTCGGGCCTTCTCGTCACTTGGAGAGTTTGTCGTCGCCGCCGGGGCGCGGGTGGCGCCGGAAGGCCGTCTGGTGGCCATGAAGGGGCGCTATCCGGCCGAGGAACTGGCGGGTTGTCCGCCCGGCTGGCAGTTGAAGGCGGCCCGCCCGGTCTCCATACCGGGACTGGATGCCGAACGCCACCAGATCATTATGTGCCGTACAAGGCAGAATTGAGGGGTTTTCATGGCCAATATCATCGCCGTCGCCAACCAGAAAGGTGGGGTGGGCAAGACTACCACCTGCATCAACCTGGCCGCGTCGCTCGCCGCGACCCGGCGCAGGGTGCTGATGGTGGATATGGATCCCCAGGGCAACGCCACCATGGGTGCCGGGGTGGAAAAGAACCAGTTAAGCCGCTCGGCCTATGACGTGATTCTCGGCGAATGCAGCGCCCGGGATGCCATCCAGAGCCTGACGGACAGTGGCATGCATGTGCTGCCCGCCAATGGCGATCTGACCGCCGCCGAGGTCAAGCTGATGCGGGCCTTCGGCCGGGAATCCAAGCTGCGCAAGGCCCTGGAACCGGTGATGGTGGACTACGATTACATCCTCATCGATTGCCCGCCCTCGCTCAATATGCTGACCGTCAACGCCCTGGCGGCCGCCCACGGGGTGCTGATCCCCATGCAGTGCGAGTACTACGCCCTGGAGGGTTTGTCGGCCCTGCTCAACACCGTCGAGCAGATCCGGGAAGCGGTCAATCCCGAGCTCAAGATTGCCGGCCTGCTGCGGACCATGTTCGATCCCCGGAACAATCTGGCCAATGAAGTCAGCGCCCAGCTCATTCAGCACTTCGAGGACAAGGTCTATCGCACCATGATTCCGCGCAATGTGCGCCTGGCCGAGGCGCCCAGCTACGGTGTGCCGGCCTTGCTGCATGACAAGAACTCCCGGGGTGCCCTGGCCTACCTGGCCCTGGCCGGCGAGATGCTGCGCCGCGAGGAAAAGGCCCGCGCCGCCCAGGCCGCCGGCTGACAAGCCGCGTCCCGCAGAGGCGCTGCGTGGGGCACTTTAGCGCGCTGGATGAGGTGACGCAGAGAACACAGAGAATCCGCAGAGGAACACGGAGGTTTTAAGATTGTTGGCCTGTAAAGCAGTTGATGACTGCCCGGTATTTAGCGAGATTGGATTTTTAACACGGAGATTACGGAGGGCCACGGAGATCACGGAGAAAAAACAAATGGGTACAAATTGCTGTGGGAGGGGCATTACTGCCCCGACTTTCCAGTGAATAGCCAAGGGTCATGCCAGTCGGGCCTGGAAAGGCCCTCCCACAAAAACACCCTCCGTGATCTCCGTGCCCCTCCGTGGCCTCCGTGTCCAAAGCAATGCCAGATCAATGACCGGAACGGTCTGGATGCCTCAAGCACCAAGCTCAATCATTTCTCTGTGTGCCTCTGCGGATTCTCTGTGCCCTCTGCGTCCCATTAGCCAAAGCTCAGGCCCGCTACAGACGCTCCGAGACGGCGCAGCGTCATGAACCGCCGATTCCAGCAACGCTCCGCGTCTTGGCGGGAGGTGAACATTTGGGGGCGGGCCTGCGCTATAATCCGCCCCATTCCGTTGACTCAGTGATTTCAGGATAACCATGGCAGCCAAGAAACGCGGTCTGGGCCGGGGGCTAGATGCCCTGCTGGCCGGCTCCACCGAAGACAGTCCCGAGCAAGCCGTCGAAAAAGGCGAGGCCTCCCTGCGGGATCTGCCGGTGGATCTGATTGAGCCCGGTCGCTATCAGCCGCGGACCGGCATGGATCCCGAGGCGCTGAACGAGTTGGCCGATTCCATCCGTTCCCAGGGTGTGGTGCAGCCGGTGGTGGTGCGGGCCCTCAGTGAAGGCCGATATGAATTGATTGCCGGCGAACGGCGCTGGCGGGCGGCCCAGAAGGCCGGCCTGCACGAGATTCCGGCCGTCATCCGCAAGGTCCCGGATCAGGCCGCCATCGCCATGGCCCTGATCGAGAATATCCAGCGGGAGAATCTCTCCGCCCTGGAAGAGGCCAAGGCCCTGGCCCGCCTGATTGAAGAGTTCGAGCTTTCACAGCAAGCCGCCGCCGAAGCCGTCGGACGGTCGCGCACCTCGGTCACCAACCTGCTGCGCCTACTGGACCTGGAGCCCGATGTCCGGGATCTGGTGGAGGGCCGTAAGCTGGAGATGGGCCATGCCCGGGCCCTGCTGGCCATCAAGGGCCATGATCAAGTGGCTCTGGCCAATCATGTGGCCGCCCGAGGCCTCTCGGTGCGTGAAACCGAGAAGCTGGTCCGCCGTCGCCTGAGCGAGTCCAAGGACGGACCCGCCAAGCCGGATCGGCGCCGCAAGGACCCGGACCTTGAACGCCTGGAGCAGGACCTGACCGATCGTCTGGGCGCTCGGGTGGCCCTGGAACAGGGCCGGGGTGGCAAAGGCAAGCTCGTGATTCGCTACACCAGCCTGGACGAGCTGGACGGAATTCTGGAGAGGATTCAATAGGACCGGATTCTATGACCGCATAGCTAAAGTTTTCTTGACACGCGGATACGCCTAGCTAGGCTGTGAACATTCCTTTAAGGTTGTGCGTATATCTGGCCGGGTTTTGTTTTACGCAAAGCGCTTGTTTCTACGGCCTGCATGGATCAACTTGGCGGGTTGGTTTTATCGCAATGGAGAGCTTGTTTATGGAATTTTCAGTCGCGCTGACGCTCTACCAAAGCTGGATAGCTCTGGCTATACCGCTCGCCGTTTATCTTTCTTGGAAAAAAGCGCCGTCGCCGATAGCTGCTGGTGTGTGTTCAAGTCTTGCAATATTTGTTTTCCCTCCACTTGGTTTGATCCTTCTGTTTTGGCTTGCCATGTCGAGCAAACGCTCTAGTACTCAGAATAAGGAAGCGGCTTAGTCAATTGATCGGCGGGGCTCAATGGGATGTGCTCCACGGCATTCAATATGAATAGTCAACTGGCCTTTTAAGTTGATGCGTTATCTTGGCTATTGATTTGAAGTCTTCGCTGGATCCTTCTCCCAGGACTGACTGCCGGGCAAATGTTAGATATATCTAATATGCCTGCCTCGAGCATGGGCTTGAGCCCATGGGAGTAGGTGATGTAGAATTGCGCGCCTCGAATCCGAGGGGATGCCGATTCCGTCTGACTCGGCATCCGGCAACCACCCAGGGGTCTGGTTTCATCGACGCGAAAATGCGGTTTCCGGGGACTTCGGCCTCAGGATGAATTCCGTGTTTCCCGCATCCTTGCACGCTGTTTGGCGGAGGTATTCATGTCGGCTGAATCACGCTGGCGTTTGGCCTTCCGCGTTGTCGTGGTGCAAGCGGGCCTGACTGTAGCCGTGGCTGCCCTGTGGTGGTTCTGGGGTGGAAGTGCCCTGGCGGCCCTGGCCGGCGGTGGCGTGGTTACCTTGATGAGCCTGTACGGTGCGGTGCGCGCCTTCAGTGTGGATGCGGCGGCGGACCCGGAAGGGTTTTTGCGCCGGCTCTACCGGGCGGAGTTCATGAAGCTGCTCATGACGGTCCTGTTCTTTCTGCTGGCGGCCCGTTACGCCAGCGAGCACATGGCCGAGATCGTGACGGCCTTTGCCGTTGCGCTGACGGGGTTCTGGCTGGGCCTTTGGCCCGTGGCTTCCGGCAGGGTTTCAGGCTCTGCCCGGATCAATAACCAGTAAAAGGGTTTGATAGACAATGGCGACCTACGACAGTCCCGGCGATTATATTGACCACCATCTGGGCCATTGGGTCATTGGTGATCCGGAAAGCTTCTGGTCCTTCCATATGGACACGGTGCTGTTCTCCACGCTGTTGGGTGCCATTTTTTTCCTCATTTTCTTCATGGCCGCCCGTAAGGTCACCAGCGGTGTACCGGGCAAGATGCAGAATTTTCTGGAGACGGTCATCGATTTCGTGGATGGCCAGGTTAAAGACTCCTATCACGGAAATAACCCTCTGATCGGGCCCATCGCCCTGACGATCTTCGTCTGGGTGCTGTTGATGAACATCGTCAAGTTGATTCCCTACGATCTCTTCCCCTACCTGGCGAGCTTCGTGGGCGTG
Organism: Natronospira proteinivora; assembly: GCF_024170465.1. Lineage (NCBI taxonomy): Bacteria > Pseudomonadati > Pseudomonadota > Gammaproteobacteria > Natronospirales > Natronospiraceae > Natronospira > Natronospira proteinivora. The sequence continues at coordinate 887,613 of NZ_JALJYF010000002.1, forward strand.
GAATACCTACGCATTAACCCCACTTCGGATATCAATGCCACTGCCGGCCTGGCGCTGGGCGTGTTCGTGATGATTTTCTACTTTGGTTTCCGGGCCAAGGGCGTGGGTGGCGTCGGCAAGGAATTTCTGACTTCTCCCTTTGCAGCCAATGCACTGTGGTTGAAGATCTTGCTGGCGCCGATCAATCTCTTCTTCAAAACCGTTGAAGAGATCGTCAAGCCTTTCTCACTGGCCATGCGTCTGTTCGGGAATATGTATGCCGGGAGTCTGATTTTTACCCTGATCGCCATCAGTCCCTGGTATCTCCAGTGGGCCCTGGGCTTCGGGTGGTCCCTGTTCAAGTTGCTGGTCATCGTCCTGCAGGCCTTTGTCTTCATGGCCCTGACTATCGTCTACTTGAGTATGGCCGAAGAGGATCATTGATCTGATTCATGGGGTGGCATGCCGCAATTCGGGTGGGTCGCCTACTTAAGCTTTTAACTTAGCTGCACTATCCAACGTCGGAGGAAGATATGGAAACTGAAATCGCTGCTGCAATCGCCCAGCTCCAGGGCATGACCGTTCTGGCCGTGGGCATTATCGTGGGCCTGGGTGCCATTGGGACCGCCATCGGTTTCGGCCTGCTGGGTGGCCGCTTTCTGGAATCCGCTGCCCGTCAGCCGGAGCTGGTCGGCATGCTGCAGGTTCGCATGTTCATCCTGGCCGGTCTGCTGGATGCCGTGGCCATGATTGGTGTGGGCCTCGGTGTTTGGTTCGCGGTCGCCAGTCCCTTCCTGGGTGCTTTGGAAGGCATGCTCTAAAGAGGTGTCGGGCGCCTGGCGCCCAATCCTTTAGATCGCCGTTTTGGGAACCGTAGTTAACGAGGGTTCGCGCCGTGGAACCAAATGTGACGATATTGATCCAGATGGTCAGCTTCGGTCTGCTGGTCTGGCTCACGCTCAAGTTTGTCTGGCCGCCGATGATCGAAGCCATGCGCGAGCGTCGGGAGAAGATCGCCGAAGGCCTGGCCGCTGCCGAGAAAGGCAATCAGCAGCTGGAGGAAGCCTCCGCCGAGACCGACCGCGTCATTCGCGAGGCTCGTGAGCAGGCCTCCGACATCATTGCTCAGGCCAACCGCCGGAGCACTGAAATGATCGAGGAAGCCAAGGCCGATGCCCGCCGTGAAGGCGAGCGTCTGCTGGAAAACGCCCGCAGCCAGATCGACCAGGATGTGGCCCGGGCCCGAGCCGAGCTTCGCCAGGAGTTGGCCGATCTGACCGCCCTGGGGGCGAGCCAGATTCTCGGCCGCGAGGTGGATGCCAAGGCCCACGGCGAGATGCTGGACCGACTCGCCAATCAGCTCTAAGGAGCGATAGCCAATGGCCCAATCGAGCAATTACAGCACCGTGGCCCGGCCCTATGCCCAGGCTGCCTTTGAAGTGGCCCAAGAAGCCGATCGCCTGGCGGAATGGGGTGAGCTGCTGGACGCTCTGGCCGCCCTGAGTCAGGATTCGGCCTCCGCGGCCTTGATTCAGCACCCCGCCATCGTGCCGGCCGATTTGGCCGACGCGCTGGTGGACGCTCTGGCGGGTGTGGACGAAGCCGGTGCCAATTTCATCCGTCTGCTGGCCGAGCGCCGGCGTCTGATGGTGGCCGGCGCCATTGCCAGTCAGTTTGCCGAGCTAAGGGCCGAAGCGGAAGGCCGCATGACCGTTGAAGTGTATACGGCCCGCAAGCTGGATGAGCCCTCAGCTGACAAGCTGCGCAAAGCCCTCGGCGAGCGGCTTGGCCGCAAGATTGAACTTGAAGTGATCGATGACGAGACATTGCTCGGCGGCGTGGTGCTGCGGGCAGGGGATCTGGTTATCGACGGTTCCGTGAAAGGCCAGCTGGATCGGCTCGCCGCGGCGATGAGTCACTAATTTACTGTAGGACAGGACCATGCAAGTCAACCCAACCGAAATCAGTGATCTGATCAAAAAGCGCATCAAGAACTTCGATGCCGACGCGGAAGTCCGCAATGTGGGCACCGTGGTCAAGGTGACCGATGGCATCGTCACCATTCACGGCCTGGGTGACGCCCAGTACGGCGAAATGCTGGAGTTTCCCAACGAAACCTTCGGCATGGCCCTGAACCTTGAGCGTGACTCGGTGGGCGCCGTGGTTCTGGGTGAATACAAGCACATCTCCGAGGGTGACACCGTCAAGTGCACCGGCCGCATTCTGGAAGTGCCGGTGGGCGAGGCCATGTTGGGCCGCGTGGTGGATTCCCTGGGCCGTCCCATTGACGGCAAGGGCGAGATCAAGGCCGAAGGCACTTCCGCCATTGAGAAAGTGGCGCCGGGCGTGATTACCCGTCAGTCCGTGGACCAGCCGGTGCAGACCGGTCTCAAGTCCATCGACTCCATGGTGCCCATTGGCCGGGGTCAGCGTGAACTGATCATTGGTGACCGCCAGACCGGTAAGACGGCTGTTGCGGTGGATGCCATCATCAACCAGAAGGGCACCGGGGTTAAGTGCATCTACGTGGCCATCGGTCAGAAGGCCTCTTCCATTGCCACCGTGGTGCGCAAGCTGGAAGAGCACGGTGCCCTGGAGCACACCATTGTGGTGGCGGCCACCGCGTCGGAAACCGCGGCCCTGCAGTACATTGCCCCCTATGCCGGTTGTTCCATGGGCGAGTACTTCCGGGACAAGGGCGAGGACGCGCTGATCGTGTATGACGATCTCACCAAGCAGGCCTGGGCCTATCGCCAGGTCTCGCTGCTGCTGCGTCGTCCCCCGGGCCGTGAAGCTTATCCCGGTGACATCTTCTACCTCCATTCCCGGCTGCTGGAACGGGCTGCCCGGATCAACGAGGACGAAGTGGAACGGCGCACCGACGGCAAGGTGAAAGGCAAGACCGGTTCCCTGACCGCTCTGCCCATCATTGAAACCCAGGCCGGCGACGTCTCCGCCTTCGTGCCCACCAATGTGATTTCCATCACCGACGGGCAGATCTTTTTGGAGACCGACCTGTTCAACGCGGGTATCCGCCCGGCCATCAACGCCGGCATCTCGGTTTCCCGTGTGGGCGGTTCGGCCCAGACCAAGATCATTAAGAAGCTGGGCGGCGGTATCCGTATCGCCCTGGCCCAGTACCGTGAGCTGGCGGCCTTCGCCCAGTTTGCCTCCGACCTGGACGAAGCCACCCGCAAGCAGCTGGAGCGGGGCAAGCGGGTCATGGAGCTGATGAAGCAGCAGCAGTACACGCCGCTTTCCATCGCGGAAATGGCCGTGTCCCTGTATGCCGCCAATGAAGGCTATCTGGATGACGTGGAGGTGGAAAAGGTCGTGGACTTCGAAACCGGTCTGCGCTCCCATCTCAAGGCCAGTCACAAGGATCTGTTCGACAAGATCAATGAAAGCGGTGCATACAACGACGAGATCGTTGACGGCATGAAGACATGCATCACCGAGTTCAAGCAGTCCTTCTAAGCAGGGTCTGCCGGACAGACCGCAGATAACGGGCAACGCTTATGTCAGGCGCTAAGGAAATCCGGACTCAGATTAAGAGTATCGGGAACACGCAGAAGATCACCAAGGCCATGGAAATGGTCGCGGCCAGCAAGATGCGCCGCGCCCAGGATCGGATGGAGGCCTCCCGGCCCTATGCCAAAAGCATCCGGCGGGTGATCGGCCATCTGGCCAATGCCAATCCCGATTATCGCCATCCCTATCTGATTCCCCGGGATCCCAAGCGGGTCAATATTATGGTGATCTCCACCGACCGGGGTCTCTGCGGCGGCTTGAACGTCAACTTGTTCAAGTCGGTGCTGGGCGAAATCCGGGAATGGCGTGACAAGGGCGTCGAGGTGGAACTCACCTTGATCGGTGCCAAGGCATCGGCCTTCTTCAGCCGCCTGGGTTTGGACATTGTGGCCCAGACCAGTCACTTGGGGGATACCCCGCATCTCACCGATCTGATCGGCACGGTGCGCAGCACCCTGAATCGCTTTGATGAGAAGGAAGTGGATTTAATCCGCATTGCCCACAATGAGTTCATCAACACCATGACCCAGCAGCCGGAAGTCCAGCAGCTGTTGCCGGTGGAACCGTCCGATGACGATGAACTGTTGGCGCATTGGGATTACATCTACGAGCCGAAGAGCCCGGAGACACTCCTGGAGCAGGTCTTGACCCGCTACGTGGAGTCCCAGGTCTATCAGGGCGTGGTGGAGAATGTGGCCTGCGAACAGGCGGCCCGGATGGTGGCCATGAAGGCGGCCACGGATAACGCTGGCGATATGATCGAAAGTCTCCAGCTGGAATACAACAAGGCCCGTCAGGCGGCGATTACCCAGGAACTGGCAGAGATCGTCAGCGGCGCGGCCGCGGTTTGACCCTCGGGTCCGAGTTCTTTCGAGGCCCGACAGGAATCGATTTCAGAAACGTAATTCAGAGGATTAGCTCATGAGCTCCGGAAAGATCGTTCAGGTTATCGGCGCTGTGGTGGACGTGGAATTCCCCCGCGACGCCATCCCGAAGGTCTATGACGCCCTCGTCCTGGAGGACGGTGGTTTGACCCTCGAGGTCCAGCAGCAGCTGGGTGACGGCATCGTCCGTACCATTGCCATGGGCTCCAGTGAGGGCCTCAAGCGGGGCCTGAAGGTGAAAAACACCGAAGCCCCCATCTCCGTGCCGGTGGGTAATGCCACCCTGGGCCGCATCATGAACGTGCTCGGTGAGCCCGAGGATGAAGGTGGTGAGGTCAAGAGTGAGGAACGTCGTTCCATTCACCAGGAGGCTCCCAGCTACGAGGACCAGGCCGGGTCCACCGAGTTGCTGGAAACCGGCATCAAGGTGATTGACCTGCTCTGCCCCTTCGCCAAGGGCGGCAAGGTGGGCCTGTTCGGCGGTGCCGGTGTGGGCAAGACCGTGAACATGCTTGAGCTGATCAACAACATCGCCAAGGAGCACTCGGGCCTGTCCGTGTTCGCCGGCGTGGGTGAGCGGACCCGTGAAGGCAACGACTTCTACCATGAGATGTCCGATGCCGGCGTGATCGACCTGAAGAACCTGGAGAACTCCAAGGTGGCGATGGTTTACGGCCAGATGAATGAGCCGCCGGGTAACCGCCTGCGTGTGGCCCTGTCCGGTCTGACCATGGCGGAATATTTCCGGGACGAAGGCCGCGATGTGCTGTTCTTCGTGGACAACATCTACCGCTATACCCTGGCTGGTACCGAAGTCTCCGCCCTGCTGGGCCGGATGCCCTCCGCCGTGGGTTACCAGCCCACCCTGGCCGAGGAAATGGGCCAGCTTCAGGAGCGTATTACCTCCACCAAGACCGGTTCCATTACCTCCGTGCAGGCCGTTTATGTGCCGGCGGATGACTTGACCGATCCGTCCCCGGCCACCACCTTTGCGCACTTGGATGCCACCGTGGTGCTGTCCCGTGACATCGCGTCCCTGGGCATCTACCCGGCTGTGGACCCGCTGGACTCCACCTCCCGTCAGCTGGACCCGCAGGTGATTGGCCAGGAGCACTACGACACCGCCCGCGCCGTTCAGAACGTGCTGCAGCGTTACAAGGAACTCAAGGACATTATCGCCATCCTGGGCATGGATGAGCTGTCCGAAGACGACAAGCTGGCGGTGTCCCGGGCCCGTAAGATTCAGCGCTTCTTGTCCCAGCCCTTCTTCGTGGCCGAAGTCTTTACCGGCATGCCCGGCCAGTATGTGTCCCTGAAGGACACCATCAAGGGCTTTACGGCCATTGTGGAAGGCGAATGCGACGACCTGCCGGAGCAGGCCTTCTACATGGTGGGTACCATCGACGATGCCCGCGAAAAGGCACAGAAGCTCTAAGGAGCCCTGAGACATGTCCAAGACCATTCGCGTCCACATCGTCAGTGCCGAGTCGGAGATCTGGTCCGGCGAGGCCAGCATGGTGTTCGCGTCGGCGGAACAGGGGGCCATGGGCATTGCGCCCCGCCACGCTCCCCTGCTCACCCGTCTGGAGCCGGGGGAAGTTCGGGTGCGCAAGCCTGACGGTGAAGAGCTCGAGTTTTATGTCAGTGGTGGCATTCTCGAGATTCAACCCCATCTGGTGAGCATCCTGGCCGACACGGCTGAACGGGCCGCCGACATTGATGAAGCCGCCGCCGTTGAAGCCAAGCGACAGGCCGAGGAGGCGATTGCCAATCGCAAGGGTGATGTGGATATCAGCCGGGCCCAGGCCGAGTTGGCCGAAGCCGCTGCCCGTCTGCGTTTGTTGCAAAAGCTCAAGCGTCAGAAATCAGGCTAGGCCGACCTCGATCCCTATCTGATTGATCGTTTTAGCGCAGACAGTTCCCCGGAGCTGTCTGCGTTTTTGTATCCGGGGCGGATTCCATGGCCCCGATGTGTCAGAATTCCCTTGCCGGCTCGGGCCGAGACCGTTCAGGGAAAGGAGAATGGGATAGAGTGATGAGCATGAAAAGCGCCGTCGTGATCCTTGCCGCTGGCCGCGGCAAGCGGATGAACTCCCGCCAGCCCAAGGTCCTCCAACCCCTGGGCGGGGAAGCCATGCTTGCCCATGTGCTGGCAGGGGCTGCCCCGCTTGCGGCCGGAAAAACCGTGGTGGTCATCGGCCATGGTGCCGATGCCGTCCGTTCGGCTTTTGCGGATCAGGATCTGGCCTGGGCTGAGCAGAGCGAGCAGCTGGGCACTGGGCACGCAGTGGTCCAGGCCTTGCCTCATATTCCCGATGACCACGTGGTGCTGGTGCTCTACGGCGATGTGCCCCTGGTCACATCCCAAACCCAGCAGGCCCTGGTGGAGGCCGCCTGCGACTCGGTCGCGGTGTTGACGGCCGAGATGCAGGATCCCACCGGTTATGGCCGAATCCTTCGCGATACTCAGGACAATGTACGCGGTATCGTCGAGGACAAGGACGCCAGCCGCGAAGAGAAAGCCATTCGGGAAATCAATACCGGCTTGCTGGCGGCCCCTGCCGCCAAGCTGCGCGAGTGGCTCTCCCAGGTGGATTGCAACAATGCCCAGGGTGAGTATTACCTCACCGACATCATTGCCATGGCCGCCGAGGCCGATTATCCGGTGCGCGGCATTGTCGCCAGCGACCCGGAAGAGATCCAGGGGGTCAATAACCGCGCCCAGCTGGCCCAGGCCGAAGCCATACTGCGCCGCCGCCGGGCACAGGCCATCATGGCACAAGGCGTGACCCTGGCCGACCCGGCCCGGATCGACATCCGCGGCCCGCTGGACTGCGGCCGGGATGTGTTCATCGATGCCAATACCGTTTTTGAAGGCCAAGTCACATTGGAAGACGATGTTTATATCGGGCCCGGCTGTGTCATCCGAAACAGCCATCTTGGGCCCGGTGTGCGGGTGGATGCCCACAGCGTCATCGAAGAGGCAAATATTGGGGCGCAAGCCCGGATTGGTCCCTTCGCACGGCTCCGGCCCGGTTCCCGCCTGGCCGGAGGTACTCGGGTCGGGAATTTTGTCGAGATCAAAAACGTCCGGCTCGGGGAAGGCTCCAAGATCAATCATTTGGCCTATGTCGGGGATGCGGACGTGGGCAGGAACGTGAATATCGGTGCCGGGACCATCACCTGCAATTACGATGGTGCCAATAAGCACCAGACCGTGATCGGTGATGGTGCTTTCATCGGTTCCGATAGCCAATTGGTGGCGCCGGTCATCATCGGCGAAAACGCCACCATCGGGGCCGGCTCCACCATCAGCAAGGATGCCCCGGCCGGTGAGCTGACCCTGTCGCGGGCCCGTCAGAAGACCCTGGCTGGCTGGAAGCGGCCGACAAAAGCCAGCTCCAAGCCTCAAGCCTCAAGCGCCAAGCCCAAACCATAATCAGCCCAATACTTCGCTTGCGGCTTGCAGCTCTGAATTCGAAATAGCCCTGGTAGTCTGGGCAGACTTGATGCTTAGATAAAGAACCTCAAGAGAGAGATCCCTTAATCATGTGTGGAATTGTTGGTGCGGTTGCGGAACGGGATGTGGTACCCATTCTCATGGAGGGGCTGCGCCGTCTGGAATACCGGGGCTATGATTCGGCCGGCCTGGTGACCCTGGGCGATGACGGCGAACTCCATCGTGCCCGGGAAGTGGGCAAGGTGGCATCACTGGAAGAGGCCCTGGGGGAACAGCCCATACACGGTCGTCTGGGTATCGCCCACACCCGCTGGGCCACCCATGGCGCACCCAGTGAGCGCAATGCTCATCCCCAGTTTTCGGGTCAGGACCTGGCACTGGTACACAACGGCATTATTGAGAATCACGGGCCCCTGAGAAAGGCCTTGAAGGAAGAAGACTACCGTTTCCTCTCCGAAACCGATACCGAGGTGGTGGCTCACCGTATCCACCAGCATAGGCTGGAGAGCCAGGACCTTTGCTCAGCAGTTCAGACCGCCGTTGCCGAGCTGGATGGAGCCTATGCCCTGGCGGTGATGGATCGCAGGGACCCAGATTGTATTGTCACCGCTCGCCAGGGTTGTCCGGTGGTGATCGGTATCGGGATCGGCGAGCACTTTGTCGCCTCCGATATCGCCGCCCTACTCCCGGTCACCCGCCGTTTCATCTTTCTTGAAGAAGGGGATGTGGCCGAGATTCGCCGGGACCAAGTCCGGGTTTTTGACGCGCACGGCAATGCCGTGCAGCGCAAGGAAATTGAAAGCCAGTTGTCCGCTGATGCCGTGGAGCGGGGTGAGTACCGGCATTACATGCTCAAGGAAATCCACGAGCAACCCAATGCAGTGGCCGAAACCCTGGAAGAACGCCTGACTCGCGACCGTTTGCTGCCGGCGGTCTTCGGCCCTGATGCGGAAACACTCCTGCCGGCGGTGGAAGGGGTGCATATCATTGCCTGTGGCACAAGCTACCATGCCGGTCTGATTGCTCGTTACCAGATTGAACAGATGGCCGGCATTCCCTGCAATGTGGAAATCGCCAGCGAGTATCGCTACCGGGAACCGGTGGTTCCAAAGAATTACCTCTTTGTCAGCATTTCCCAATCCGGGGAAACGGCGGATACTCTGGCTGCCCTGCGTCTGGCTGGAAAAAAGCCTTACCTGGCACGCCTGGCCATCTGCAATGTGCCTGAGAGTTCCCTGGTGCGGGAATCCGACCTGGTGCTAATGACCCGCGCTGGACCGGAAATCGGTGTTGCCTCCACCAAGGCTTTCACCACCCAGTTAAGCGCCCTGGCCCTGCTGGCCCTGGCCTTGGGCAAGGCGGGTAAGCGCCTGGACCAGGCGGCGGAAGCGGCGGCGGTGAAGGAACTGCGTGCCCTGCCGGCGGCCATTGAAGACGCCCTGGGCCTCAATGATGAAATCGAGCATTTGGCCGAGCAGCTGGTGCACCGCCATCACGCCCTTTTCCTGGGGCGCGGCGCCCATTATCCAGTGGCCATGGAAGGGGCCTTGAAGCTCAAGGAAATCTCCTACATTCATGCCGAGGCCTATGCTGCCGGCGAGTTAAAGCATGGTCCCTTGGCATTGGTGGATGAGGACATGCCGATTATCGCCGTGGCCCCCAATGATGCCCTGCTGGAGAAGATTCGATCCAATCTGGAGGAGGTCCGTGCCCGGGGTGGCTCCTTGATCGTGTTTACGGACCCGGAGACCGGTTTCGAAGCCGATGCGCACAGCCAGGTCATTACCCTGCCCAAGGCCGGCGGCAAGCTAACCGCCCCGGCCCTGTTTACCATCCCGCTTCAGCTACTGGCCTACCATGTGGCCGTCCATAAAGGCACCGATGTGGACAAGCCTCGCAACCTGGCCAAGTCCGTGACCGTGGAATAAGCACGGCTCCGATCCGGAGACTGGCTTAGGGGCTGCTTAGATTGATCCCCACGGGAGCGTGATCCGAGGGGCGTTCGGCCTTGCGGGGTTCAATGTCGATCCAGCTGCCTTTCACCTGCTCCCTGAGTCCCTTGCTGGTGAGGGCCAGATCGATCCGCAGGCCCCGGTTGCGGCGAAAAGCGCGGGTGCGGAAGTCCCACCAGGAGAACTGCTCCGGTTCCTGATCAAAGAGGCGGAAGCTGTCTTCCAGCCCCAGGGCCAGAATCCGGTCCAGGGCTGCATGCTCCTGCTCGGAGAACAGGATCTTGCCGCGCCAGGCCTCGGGGTCATGCACATCGGCATCCGCCGGAGCGATGTTGAAGTCCCCCATCACCACCAGCTTTTCATGGCGGGCGGTTTCTTCCTTGAGCCATTCCGTCAGATGGGCCAGCCAGTCCAGCTTGTAGGCGAATTTTTCGCTGCCCACGGCCTGGCCGTTGGGGACATAGAGATTGATCACACGCAGATCACCATAGGTGGCTGCCAGGACCCGGCGCTGGGGATCCTCGAAACCGGGAATATCGGTCACCACATCCCGGCCCGGCTCCCGGCTGATCAGGGCTACACCGTTATAGGTCCGCTGGCCGTTGATGATGCTGTGATAACCCAGTGCCTCATAGGTGGCCGCCGGGAAGACATCATCCGGCACCTTGGTTTCCTGCAGCCCCACCACGGAAGGCTCGTGTTCCTTGATCCAGTCATGGACCTGCTGTTCTCGAACACGGATGGAATTTACATTCCAGGATACGATCGATCCCGTCACAGGCTGAGTCCTCCAAAACGTTGTCGAATTTTCTTTTCACGCCAGAGATAACCCACCAGCCCCCCCAGCAGGCCCACCATCAACAGGACAAGGCCGGTGATGCCCAGCTCAACGGGGCCCATTCTATCTCCCAGCTGCCCAGTCTCTTCCGGACGATGTGTTTCACTGGCCGGAGATGCCTCTGCTTCGTCAACGCCGGCCACCGTCGTATCCAGATGCTCCGGCAGATCCAGAGTGGTGCGAGTATCCAGTATCACTAGACTGTCCGAATCCTGACTATCGTCCAGGGCCTGTTGGAGCTCATCGATGCGTTGATGCAGTACGGCCTGTTCGGCTTCGCCTTGATCCAGCGACGCTCTAAGCTCATCTCTTTCCGCGCTGAGCTGATCCCTTGTCTGCCGCAAGCTCGACAGTTCTTCGGCTTGATTGCTAACCGTGTCGGCCAGTTCATCCCTTTCGCTTTCCACCTCGCTGATACGCACACGGGCTGGTGGTGATTCCACAAGAAAGTCTTCATTAACCCAGCCGCGGGTGCCATCTTCGGTTTCTACCTCCGCAAAGCCGTCTTCCACTGGACCGAGTCGCAACAGGCGATCACCGCTGTTTAGCAAGGTCAGTCTATCGCTGTCACTGTCCGGCTCCGGATACAGGCTCAGGAATAATTGATCATTGACCCAGGCCGCTTCTGTGTCTTCTTCCGCCACCTGGGCGCCCAGAGGCAAGGCCAGCATCAGACTCAGAAGCAGTGCAGAGACATGAGTGACTGTGCGCATCAGGCCGCCTCGCTAATGCCGTGGTGACGAAGGAAAGCCGACAGCTCCGGTTCCCGGCCCCGGAATTGTCGAAAAACGACCGCGGCCGGTTGGCTGCCGCCGAGCCCCAGGACAGTGTCACGAAAGCGCCGTCCCGTTTCACGATCAAACAGGCCCTGTTCTTCGAAGGCGGAGAAGGCATCTGAGGACAAGACCTCGGCCCAGAGATAGCTGTAATATCCTGCCGCATAACCGCCACCGAAGATGTGGGCAAAGCTGTGGGCGAAACGGTCGTAATCGGCCACCGGCACCACCGAGATGGACTGACGGACCTCGCCAAGCAGGTCCTGTATGAAGCCGCTGCCTTGACCATCGTATTCCCGATGTAATCGCAGATCGAAGGTGGCGAACTCCAGCTGACGGAGCAATTTCATGGCCGATTGAAAATTGCGCGCCGAGAGCATGGCCTGGTGCAGCGCTTCCGGCATTGGCTCATCGCTCTCGTAATGCGCCGCAATCCGATCCATACCCGCCCGGGGCCAGGCGAAGTGCTCCTGAAACTGGCTCGGCAGCTCTACCGCATCCCACTCCACCCCATGTATGCCGGCCACATTGCTCACATCTACCTGGGTCAGCAGATGCTGAAGGCAGTGACCCAGCTCATGGAACAGGGTGATCACATCGTCATGGTTAAGCAGGCTTGGCTGATCGGCCGCCGGAGCCCCGAAATTACAGGTGAGATAAGCCACCGGCGTTTGCAAGTCCTTGCCCTGGCGCCGACGACTGATGCACTCATCCATCCAGGCGCCGCCCCGTTTGCCGTCCCGGGCATGGAGATCCAGATACAGGCGACCAATCCCTTCACCGCTATCATCGTCTATGAGCTCATACAGGCGGACATCTTCATGCCAGGAGTCGAAATCGCTGAGGCTTTGAACGGAGAAGCCATAGAGTTCACCGGCAATGTCGAACATCCCCGATAGCACCCGCTCCAAGGGGAAATAGGGGCGCAACTGTTCATCGGAAATGGCATGGCAGGCCAGGCGCCGCTT